>JAMOQM010000114.1 GCA_027064005.1 Candidatus Cloacimonadota bacterium
TAAATTTCACCCAAAAAGCTTCTAATAATTCCTTAAAATATTCTTTTGATTTACCATTGTTCCCAATCTCATTTTTATAAAAAGGATAAAGATGTTGGTCTAATCTTCCGGGATTAAATGAATCCCATGGATTTAATTCGGAGATAACGCCAATATGCACAAACCAATAATATTGCAATGCTTCTTGAAAAGTTTCCGGTTTATTTTCGGGAACTTTATCACAAATTCTTGAGATTTCCAACAACTCGGATTTGCGTTTTTCATCAACTTCTTTTTGAGCCAATTCAAGAGCATACTTTGAATATCTTTTCGCAAAATTTATCAGACCTTCGGCAACAATTTTCATTGCGTTCAATTCGTTTCGTTTCTCAAGAAAATCATCATCATTATAAAAATCTAAATTTTTTAGAGAATTCTCAATTTTTTGAATAAAATCTTTAAATCCGGAATGATAAATTTTATCATCCAAAACCGTATGTCCGGGAGCTCTTTGTTCCATAAATTCTGTAAAAACACCTGACGAAAACGCTGATTTCCATTCATCATCAAGATTGTTAAAAATCTTGTCTCGAATAGCTTTACCTTTCCAAAAAGGAATAATTTTATCTTGATAAATTTGTTTAACATCGTTTGAAACTTTATAAGGAATTTTTGGACGGGTATCTAAAATTTGCAAATCTTGCATTGAATGAACTATTATTTCCGGAAATGTAGAAACAGCTTTTGGCGCCTCTCCCCTTTCTCCAACAATCAATTCTCCTTCACCAATATATAACTTTTTATTTTCAAAAAAATATCTTACAGCTTTGGCTCGCTGAATTGGAATCGGGTCAATTTCCTGCAATTTATTTTCATAATAATCTGTTAATAAGATTGCTCGTTCCGCACTGATATAAGGAATTTTATTAAGACTTTTTTCGCGAAGATTTCTAATTCTTTCATTCATTTTATCCTCCAATTTTTACGGTAAAACCGGCAGCTGTAAATTTTTCTCGAATCTTTTCCGGTGTCATATTTATTTTTGTTTGATAATTTAGCATTTTATTTTTTATATTTAAACGCTTGTATTTTTCGAATCCTGCGTTATGAAACGGTAACAATGAGATCTTGGGTGTAAATTTCAAATCTTTTAGAAAATCTAAAATACTGTTAACGTTTTTATCTGTGTCCGTGATATTTGGAATTAAAGGAATTCTTATCTCAATATTATTTGTTAAGGTGCAGAGTTTTTTTAAATTAGCCAAAATTAGTTGGTTGGAAACAGTCGTAAATTTTAGATGTTGTTGATCATCAATTAATTTTAAATCATAAAAGAAAAGATCTGTAAAAGGTAATATTTTTTCAAAGTCGCAAAATTCACCAAATCCGGAAGTATCGACTATCGTGTTTAATCCCAATTTTTTAACAGCTTTTAGCAATTCAAATAAAAATTCAGGTTGAGATAAAGGTTCTCCGCCGGAAAACGTAACTCCGCCACCGGAATTTTCATAAAAAATAATATCTTTCTTAATCTTTTCCATGACTTGTTCGACCGAGATATTTTCGCCAATAATTTTAATTGCATTTGTCGGACAAATATCAACACATTTTCCGCATAAATCGCAATTATTATCAATATCAATTTTACTTTTTTTGCTGATTGATTTTGTTGAACATTCGGAAATACATTCTGAACATTCGGTAAGACATTTATCATTATACACAACTATTTCCGATTGAAAATTCCGGCTTTCCGGATTATGACACCAAATACAATGAAGAGGACAACCTTTCAAAAAAACAGTTGTACGAATGCCTTTTCCATCATGAATGGCAAAACTTTTGATATCAAAAATCATACCTTTTTTATTGTTGATTGATTTCATAATATTTCCTGATAAATTTTTCGTGAATATCAAACGACCAATGAACATTTCGCAAATAATCGGAAGCTTCTTGGATTTTTCCATCTTCTATATATTTGATAAGAGCAGTGTGTTCCATAATTGACTCAACTTCCCAATCTTTAATAAATCCGGTTTTTCTCGGAAAATCATAAAGTCGGCGACGTTTTATTTCAATAATATTTTTCAAATCATTATTAGGTGAATATTTAATAAAAATGTTATGTAATTGAAGATTATTTTCATAATACAAATCAAATTTATTTCCCTCAATCGCATTTTTCATTTCATCATTTAAAAAAAGCATTTTTTCAATATCTTTATTCTTAAGATTCCTTTTTGATTCATACAAAGCAGTACTTTCCAAAGCTCCGATTATTTGATAAAAATCTCGAATATCATTCAATGATAAAGAATTTACAATAATACCTTTTCGCGGTTTGATCGTTACAAATCCTTCCAAATCCAATTGAAGGAGTGCATCCCGCAAAGGAGTTTTGCTAATTCCAAGCTTGTCACTGGTACTTTGTAAATTAATGGCAGTATTAGGTTTAATTTCACCGGTTTGAATTTGATCGCGAAGATATTCATAAACCTGTTCTTTTAAAGATTTCGTAACCAAGATATTTTTCATTTCCACCTCTCTAATGTGTGATATATCAGATATTACAGAGGCGGATTTTTTGTCAAATTAAAAAAATAGAAATTGGTCAAATGATATATAGTATTAATAATTTTCAATTAGAAGAATGCATTTTATCGATGAAAGGTCATCAGAAGAATTAATAAAATTTTTTTGCCATTTTTGCAACTCTTACAATATTAAAAAATACACGATCAAAACATCATAAATCTATATTTCAAAACTGCTTTCTCCGCTTAGATCAAAACTGTCCTGAACAAATAATAACCAATTCACCGATAAAAATAGATGAGTTCCCGTAGAATTTAATCCTCTCTCCAAAACTATAAAGCCCGCATAAAACATGACATATTTGCAAATTAAACAAGACGTTTGTTGTCTTTTATTTTAACAATTAATAACTTTATCAACTATTAATACTGTCAAAATAACATAGCGTCAAATAAAAACTTGACGGTTTTGACCATTAGTCAAAACATTGACGCTAAGTTAAATTGGATTGTCAAAAATTAAATCACAAGGATTTTTTATGAGTCGTAAAGAAAAAGAAAGAATGCAAAAAAAGGATTCCATAATTATGGCTGCCGAAAAGGTTTTTCATGATAAAGGATTCGAAGATGCTACGATGGATGATATTGCAACCTTAGCAGAATACAGCAAAGGTGCATTATATTTTTACTTCACAGGGAAAAACGATCTTTGCCTTGCAATTGTAAATAAAAATTTAGCCCAAATAAAAGAACTCTTTCTAAATGTTTTAAACTCAAATTATAACGGTTTGGAAACATTAAAAAATCTTGTTTTAGCATATATTCAATTCCAAAAGGAACATCCTTATTATAGTAAAAGTATTACAAATTTCCGTTCGTACCATTTAAATTGTGAAGTTGATAATGATTATATGATGCAAAATACAACTATTAATAATGAAATAAACGAGGTTATTAAAAAAATTATAATAAAAGGGTTAAAAGACAAATCCATCCGTGAAAATATAGAACCTGAAAAAACGGCAAATTCGATTTGGGGCAATTTAACCGGAATTTTACCCGGATTTGTTCTTCAGGATAACAGTGAAACAAAATATTCAACATCGGAATTATTTGACTATATTTTCGATTTAATTATAAAGGGTATGGCTAATGAGAATTAGTAAATATGCTATCTTAAAAATAAAAAATAGAAATGTGTTTAACTTCGAAATCAATCCGGAAAACAAAAATCCGGTCTTAGTTTGGATATTATTTTGAATAAATATTTCGCAAATATTATTTTTCAAATTGAAAATCCAATAAACAATATCAAAATAACCAAATAAAGGAAGGTCGTATGGAAAAAAACAATTGGTTTGGACGATGGATTTATTCTTTCATTATCCTCAGCGTTGGTTGGTTGCTATTTACATTTCCTTATAATCAAGAAGAATTGATTGTAGGTTTAATAGCATCCTTTGTTATTTCTCTATTCACTGCAAATTTCTTTAAAGAATTCGGATTAAAAAGTTTCAGTCCAATGAGAATTATCGGACTAATCCTATATATCCCTTATATTCTTTGGGAAATAGTTATCGCAAATTTAGAAGTTGCTAAAATTGTGCTTTCACCGAATTTACCAATTAAACCGGCAATCGTTAAAGCTAAAACAACTTTGAAAAGCGATTTTGGCAAGATGCTTCTTGCAAACTCCATTACTTTAACCCCCGGAACGTTGACCTTGGATATCGACGGAGACGATGTTTATATTCATTGTTTGAAAATCGAAGATACATCCGAAGAAAACGCAACAAAAACAATAACCGCCAAATTTGAAAAACATCTCAGGAGGTTTGTTGTATGAATACTCTTTATTGGATTTGGTCAATCATACTTTCAATTTCGATATTGATGGTTTTGACAAGATTTATCAAAGGTCCGGCTTTACCGGACAGAGTAATTTCGTTAGATATGTTTACAACGATTACCACGGGTTTGTTGGTTTTAATTTCATTTTTTCTTAACAATTACATTTTACTTGATGTTTCATTGGTTTATGCCGTCTTAGCATTTATCTCCGTTTTGATAATGGCAAGATATCTCGAATCAACTAATGAGGAGGAGAAATAATGGAAATAATCGGAATAATATTAATCTCAATCGGAGTCATTTTTAGCACTCTCGGTGCTCTTGGTTTGATAAGAATGCCCGATATTTACAATAGATTACAAACAAGTACAAAAGCAACCACTTTAGGAGCATTTTCCACTATTATCGGAGTAGGATTTATGCATCCGGCTTGGTTGATTAAAACAATTCTCATTGCTTTCTTTATTTTGATGACTGCTCCGATAAGTTCTCATAATTTAGGAAAAGCAGCTCATAAAGCAGGAATTCCGTTAACTGATAAAACTCAAATTGACGAATGTCCTCAAAAGGAGGAAAATAAATGATAGTATTAATTTATCTTTCCGCAATCGTGATGATAATTTCTGCACTTTATGCTGTTTACGCTAAAGACCTTTTAGTCTCGGTTGTAGCTCTCGGTATAAATAGCTTAATTGTCTCCGTTCTTTTCTTCTTAATGCATGCTCCCGATGTTGCAATTACTGAAGCAGCTATTGGAGCAGGTTTATCTACCGCAATCTTTGTTTTTGCGATAAAACACACAGAGAGGAAGGAATAATATGAAAAATACACAAGGTATGGTTAATGCTTTTTTCGCGTTCCTATTAGTTGTAATTTTAGGTATTTTCTTTTTTAATGCCATAAATCAACCTTTAGGAAACGGATTAGTTTTAAATAAAGATAATCCTGATCTTTCTAAAAGAGTCTCGATACATTATATATTAAAAAATGTTCATAATGCTGAAGATTATCTTGCTCAACATAAAAGTTCTTACTTTAGAAACAGAGATAAAGTGAAATCATCCAATTTAGAATTTGGGAAAACAAAAAATGCCGAATCAGGTTCAGCTAACGAAGTTACTTCTATTGTTGTTAACTATCGTGGTTTTGATACACTTGGTGAAGTAACGGTTTTATTCATTTCTATTTTAGGATTGGGAATGCTTCTCCATGAGAATAAGAAAAAATATTGGGCAAAACCATCTCTAATCGTTAGAACCGGAGCAAATTTCTTGTTCCCATTCATCGTATTATTTGGTGTTTATGTTTTCGTTCACGGACATCTTACCCCTGGTGGCGGTTTCCCGGGAGGAACTATTATTGCTTCGGCAGCATTACTTCTTATTCTTGGTCTGAAAGATTTTAAAAATAAACTTACAATGACAAAAATCATCGAAAGTTTGGCAGGTCTTACTTTTGCCGGATTGGGTTTAGTTGGTTTATTTACAAACGGTTCTTTCTTAACAAACTTTTTACCAAGTGGAACAATGGGTTTATTGGTTAGTAGCGGTATTACTGCTCTTATCTATATCGCTGTCGGTATTAAAGTTGCGGCGGAATTGTCTTCCGGAATTATGGAAATGAACGGCGGAGGTGAAGAATGATTCAAAGTACTTTCTTTTATACAACCGCAATAATCCTTTTCTTAATTGGACTTTACGGTGTTTTGACAAAACGAAATGTAATCAAAACAATCATAACACTTACAATTATGGAAACGGCGGTTAACCTATTTTTGGTAACTATTGGTTATGTTAAAAATGGTACAGCTCCTATTTTTACATCAACAATTAGTGATGTTCATAAATTTGTAGATCCGTTACCGCAAGCATTGGTTCTTACTTCAATCGTAATTGGTTTAGGTACAACAGCTTTGATGCTTTCCTTAGCAATTCGATTATACAAAAAATATAAAACATTAAATTATTTAGAAATGGATGGTGAAGATGAAAAGTAATTATGCAGTATTATTGATAGCTATTCCTTTGTTGGTAGCTTTTCTTCAGCCATTATTTAGTTTGATTAATAAAAGATTAACCAAATGGGTAACATTTTTAACAATTGGTTTTAACTTTATTTATTCATTAAAATTACTTAATTATGTAATGGCAAATGGTGCTCAAATAGCTATAATTGGAAATTGGAAACCGCCTTTCGGCATAAATCTATATTTATCTCCTTTTTCAATGTTATTTGCAACAATTATATATTTTGTTGCTCTTATTGTTCTTTTGGTTTATTTAATTGACAAACCAACAGAAGTTGATGATAGAATGAGCATTGCAACTTTATTAATGGTTATGGCATCCGGTGCAATCACATTAACCGGTGACATTTTTAATATGTTTGTTTTTGTGGAAATTCTCTCAATCTCAACCGTGATTTTGATTTCTTTCAATAACAAAGGTATTTCTTTTAAAGGTGCTTTCCGCTACATTGTTTTGGCATCACTTGGTTCCAGTATGTTATTGCTTGCAATTGGATTTATCTACGGAAGTTTAGGAACGTTAAATTTAGCTTCAATAGCTTATAGATTTAACCTTTTAAATCCTGTTTATGCTTCTGTAATAGTATTTCTGTTTATGGCAGGCATTATGGTCGAAGCTGAACTTTTCCCATTTAATGCTTGGGTTCCTGAAGCTTATAAAGGCTCAAAATCATATTTGAATGCTCTTTTAAGCGGAGTTGTCGGAACAACCGGAATTTACGTTTTATTTAGAATGTTTATAACCATTTTTGGTTCAGGTCAAAATCATATCCAAGTAATCGGTTCGGTTAATTTTAATGCCGTAATTATTGTTATTGGGGTATTAACAACTTTAATCGGTGAATTCTCAGCTCTTTCTCAAAAAGATATCAAGAAAATATTGGCTTTTTCTTCAATGGCTCAAATGGGTATTATTGCCGTAACAATCGGTGTTGCTAATATGAATTCCATTAATGCCGGTATTTTCCATTTGATAAATCATGCATTCTCAAAATCATTGTTATTTATCGTTGCTTTCCCGATTATAAACATTGTCGGCTCAGCTAATATTGATAAATGGGAAGGTCTCGGAAGAAAAAACATCTTCCTCGCAATAGCTTTTGCGATCGGTTCTTTTGGTCTTATCGGAATACCTTTCTTCAACGGATTTTGGTCAAAAATGATGATCGTAGAATCAGTTGTTTCAGCCGGTGGTTGGATGTATCTGGTTATCGGAACAATCCTCCTATCAGCTTTAGTTGAAACATTCTATTTCTTTAGAATTATCTTCAAATTATTTGTAGATAAAAAAATTGAAAGCACTTATAGCGTTCATATTTTTATTTACCTCGCTATTCTTATCTTATCTATAATAGTGATTTATATCGGTATAAAACCTTCTTTCTTAGCTACTTATATTCATAAAGCAGCTATCGATTTGGTTGATAAATCACATTATATTTCTACTGTTTTGGGGGTGATTAAATGATAAGTAATATATTATTATACACGATGATTGCTGCTGTTATCAGTTTTGCTCTAGGGCAAAAACTTAAAGCAGTCAGATGGTCATTCTCCGCTTTATTTTTAGGATATGTCGGCTTCCAGCTCTACGGACTTTACGGTCAATGGGGTATGGTTGAAACCCATAATATTTTCTCTTTAGGCTCAATTAACTTTTCTCTTAATTTTGGTATAACCAAATTAGGATGGTTTTTTGCCTTTTTCACAACAATTATAAATATTATGATTTGGATTTTCTCTATTGTAAAAAATATGAATGAGAAAGAAGAGAGAGGAATTAATTTTCTTTGGATTTTGTTAGCCGGTTCAAATTTGGCTATCTTCTTCTCAGTAGATTGGATTACCTTTTTTATTGCTTGGGAAATTATGACTTGGACATCTTTCTTTATTATTACTCCGGGGTGGAAAAATTCTTTCAAAGCTGCAAATTGGTATTTTATCTTAAGTATGTTTGGTGCTTATGCAATGTTAGTTGGAATTTGGTGGCTATACGCAACACCGGCAATTCATACTTTAAATATTGCTTCATCAATAGCTTTATTGGCTAAATTATCTATTACAGCACCGGGAACGGTTGGAATTATTATTGCCCTTTTTGTATTAAGTTTCTTTGCAAAATCAGCAGTATTTCCATTTCATCCTTGGCCGGCCGAAGCTCATGCTGAAGCTCCCGATGACTTTTCTCCTTACCTTTCCGGTATAATGATTAAATATGGTTTATACGGAATTTTATTGTTCATTGTTCCATTATTTATTCAAATTATGAAGGTTAATCCAAATATTGCGATGGTAAACGGAATTCCGGTTTATTCATATATTTTAGCATGGTTTGGAGCAATTACAGCAGTTCTCGGAACATATCTTGCAATTGTATCTAATGATATGAAAAAATTGGCTGCTTATTCTACCGTTTCCAATATCGGTTATGCGGTTACTTCAATGTTCATTTTATCTTCAGCAGGTGTTACGGGTGGACTTTTCCACGTCGTAAATCACGCTGTATTTAAAAGTGCAATATTCTTGTCTCTCGGAGCGGTAAAATTTAGGACTCATGAACGTGAAATGCACAAATTAGGTGGTTTAGCAACCAAAATGCCAATAACTTTCTTAACTTTCTTATTAGGAATTATTGCTGCTGCCGGTATTCCACCATTAAATGGTTACGCCTCAAAATGGATAATTTACCAAGCTTTATTGTCCGGGCATTTTCCATTTTTAACAACAATGATTTTCCTCGCTTCAACAGGTGCATTTTTGTATTTGTTCCGAGCATTACATTCAATATTCTTAGGACAATTACCACGCAAATTTAACAATGTTAAAGAAGTTCCTTTTTTGATGCAAATTCCAATGATTTTGGGAATTCTCTCAATGTTAGGAATTGGTTATGCTCCCGGTATTGTTTTGAAACCTATCGGATTGGCCGTTAAAGCAATGGGTTTAACTCCGATGACTGTTGAAAATACTTTGATGGTCGGAAAATTATCTTCAATTAATACAGCTGTCGTTAGTTCAACTTTTATAGGTGCTTTCTTTTTTGCATTCGCATTTTATCTTATCGGTAAAAAAAGGCATCACGTTGAACCTTTGGACAACTATACTGCCGGTCAGGATCCTGAAGAATTTGGTTTAACTCCTGAATTATATCATTTCGCTTTGAAATTTTATGAACCGGTTAAAAATATCTTCAGACCTATAGAAGAAAAACTAAATATTAAAAATTATTATAGAGCGTTAGTTAGAAACGCAAATTCTTTCGGAGCAACTTTATCAGAGATGTTTAAATTGTCCGGTGCCGGTTCATCAATGATATTTGTACTTGGATTAGTTGTAATTATTTTAGCAGGATGGATGTTATGATAGTACTTAAATTTATTGGATATGGCTTTACTGCGATTATCATTGGATTGTTATTTATGGGAATTGGTCGTAAATACACAGCAAGAATTCAAAGACGTTACGGTCCTCCGTTTTGGCAAGCGTTTATTGATGTAACAAAGTTGTTTTCAAAACAATCTCTTTCTCATAATTGGATTATGGATTTCGGTATTCTTATGGGATTTGCCGGTATTGTCGGAACAATTCTTTTTATGCCGATCGGCCCCTGGCACTTTTTCAGTTTGATGAATGGTAACATTGTCATTATTATGTATTTTATGACAATTGGATCC
This sequence comes from Candidatus Cloacimonadota bacterium, assembly GCA_027064005.1. Lineage (GTDB taxonomy): Bacteria > Cloacimonadota > Cloacimonadia > Cloacimonadales > JAMOQM01 > JAMOQM01. The sequence goes on from JAMOQM010000114.1 coordinate 10,068, forward strand.
CTCGGAATGGCAATGGGGGTTTCTGCCAGTGGAAACCCGAATTCAACTATCGGTATTTCCAGAGCTTTGACGTTAATGGTGGGATATGAAATTCCTTTCGTAATCGCTGTAATCGGCTTAATCTTTGTTAGTAAATCATCTCTTTTGGGAACTATGGTTAGTTTGCAAAGTGGTGGAATTATGAATTGGAATATTATTAAATACCCATTTGGATTTATAGCTGTTGAAATGGCTTTGCAAGCAATGTTGGGTGAAAAACCTTTCGATGTGATTACTGCTCCGTCTGAAATTGCTTCAGGTCCGATGGTTGAATTAAGCGGAAAAATGATGGGTTTGGCTTTTCTGCAACATGCAGCCCAAATCTTCCTTGAAACCGGAATCGTTGTTAATTTATTCTTAGGTGGAGCAAATAATATTTGGGAATTTTTCCTTAAACAATTTGTTTTGTTCATATTATCTTTAACTGTAAATGCAATATCTCCTCGTTTCAAATTTGAGGATGCTGTAAAATGGCTTTGGACTTGGCCTACAGTTTTTGCTCTCATTCAATTATTGATAATTATATTAACATAAGGAGAAAAAATGATACAAACATCAACAAAAGATTTGCACGACAGTGGCTTTGAAAAAGTTCTAAACTTTTTTAGAAAAAGGTCAATGTGGATGCTTCATTATTGTACAGGTTGTGGAGCGATGGAATTACCACCAACTATGACAACTCGCTGGGATATGGAACGTTTTGGAATTGGACCTATGGCTACTCCGCGTCAAGCCGATTTATTACTCATCACCGGCTATCTTTCTATAAAATCTCTGAAAAGAGTGATCAGAACTTACGAACAAATGCAAGATCCAAAATGGGTTATTGGGTTTGGTTCATGTACAATTAACGGTGGAATTTATTATGATTCTTATACCGTGATTAACAGATTATCTGATTATATTCCGGTGGATTTGACAATTGAAGGCTGTATGCCAAGACCTGAAGCTATTATGACAGGATTTCAAACTTTAATGGATGCTATCCAAAAAGGTGAAGCTGTCGGATATAAAAAATATAAAGAAAATTATGAATGGTATAAAAAGAATCAAGATTCCGTACTTGGAAGAACTGAACCGGTTTTCACTTCAAGTGAGGTAAAAAAATGAATCAAAAAGAAATTATAGAATTAATCGACAATAAATTCGGTATTGTAAAATCGAATATTTACGATGAATACCAATTAAGTGTTGTTGTAAAAAAAGAAAATATCTTTGCCGCTTTGGCATTGATGCAATTAAACGATTTTAAAGAATTATCAATTCTTACAGCCGTAGATTGGTTTGATAGAAATGTCTTTGAAGTCGTGTATATCCTTTTTTCTTATACTCATAATCAACAACTTATTCTAAAAACTGAAATCGAACGTGATAATCCTGAAATAGTTTCAGTTATGAAATTATGGGAAGTTGCCGAAACTTATGAAAGAGATGTCCATGAATTTTTCGGAATTAAATTCCTCGGAAATCCAAGCTTAAAACCGTTTTTCTTACATAATTGGTTGGATATGCCACCAATGAGAAAAGATTTTAAAACGCAACAATATTCAGATAAAGTTTTTGGTAAAACAAAAGAAGAGAGGGAAAAATGAGTGATAATCTAACTTATTTGGGAATGGAAGACCAGTACAAAAAATATGAATTGTTTTTCGGACCTAACCACCCCGGTATGAACGGAAACTTTTCCTATATTTTGACTGTTGAAGGACACACAATCGTTAAGGCTGAACCGGTTCCGGGATTGCTTCATAGGGGTTTTGAAAAATTAGTTGAACAAAGATTATGGTTGCAAAATATTTCATTAATTCTTAGAATCTGTGTTCCTGAACCTGATATTAATGAATTGGTTTATTCCAGAATTATCGAGAAATTAATGGGTGTTGAGATTCCCGAAAGAGCAAAATTCATCAGAACTATAGTGCTCGAAATGTCAAGAATCGGTGCGTTTCTACTGGGATTTGGCGGAATTGGCGGAACAACCGGACTTTATACCGCTCCGAACTGGACTATTGCAGACAGAGATTATCTTTTGGATCTTTGGGAATGGATTTCCGGTGCCAGAGTTTATCATATGTTTATCCTCCCGGGCGGAGTTCGTAGAGATCTTCCGGAAGGTTGGATTGAAAAATTGCAAAAAACTATTGCTTACCTTGAAAAACGTTTACCTGAATATGATCGATTGATTTATAACAATCCGTTAATTGTTAAACGTGTCACAGGTTTAGCTCCCATAACTCAAGAAGATGCCATCAAATACGGTATTACCGGTCCAAACTTAAGAGCCACCGGAGTTAAATTTGATGCCAGAAAAAATGTTCCTTATGCTGCTTATCCTTATCTTGATTTTGATATCCCCACCCAAACAGGTGGAGATGGTTTTGCTCGTGTAATTCAAAGACGTGAAGAATTTGAGATTAGTTTGAATCTTGTCAAACAAGCAATTAAGTTAATGCCAAAAGGTGAAGTTAGAGCTCCAATGCCAAATGCTTTAAAATTCAGAGTACCTAAAGGAGAAAGATACGTTCGCGTTGAATCTGCTCGTGGTGAACATGGATTTTATATTGTTTCGGATGGAACGGAAAAACCTTATAGAATGGCAGTTAGAGGCGGTTCTTATACTGCCGGTTTAATTTATGCTAAAAAAGCTCTCGAAGGAATGCGAATTGAAGATGTTGCTCTTTGGATGGCAACAATGGATATTTGTGCTCCCGATTTTGACAGATAGGAGAAATTATGAATTATAAAGATAAAAGTAAATTAGCACCGCTCTCAGCCCTAAAGTATCTTTTTAAAGATCCCATAACTATTCGTTATCCTCAAGAAGAGAAAGAAGGTTATCCAGGTGGATTTAAAGGCGTTTCTCCAAAATACAGGGGAATGCATTCCAACGATTTGGAAAAATGTATCGGTTGCGGAAGTTGTTCGGAAATTTGTCCTACCGATGCCATCAGAATGGTTGAGGCTGAAGATGTTGAAGAAAAATTCGGAGCAACTAAAGAACGCCCAGTTATAGATTACGGAAGATGTTGCTTTTGTGCCTTTTGCGTAGAAGTTTGTACAACCGGATCCTTAAATATGACCAGAGATTATATTCATGATTATGTCAGCCCAATTGATAAAACGGGTAAAGATTTATCGGAAACAATTTCAGAAGAATTTATTAGAAGACCCGATTATAAGCACGAAGAGAATTTGGGATGGAATACTCCTGACGAATATTCTTGGTTGGAACTTGAAAGAGTGAAAATGGAAGAATTAAAACCATCTGAAAGAGATCATTCTTTTATTGAAATCGTGAAAGGTTTTTCTAAAGAACAGGCAACCAAAGAAGCTCAAAGATGCGTTTCTTGCGGATTATGTACCGAAGTTTGTCCGGCTCATATGGACATTCCGGAATATATCCAATCTATTTTTGATGCCGATTTGGAAGAAGGTTTGCGTCAACTTTACAAAACAAATCCGTTGCCGGAAATTTGCGGTCGTATTTGTACTCATAAATGTGAAACCGCTTGTTCAATTGCTCATCGTGGTGAAGCGTTGTCGATTCGTTGGTTAAAACGATATATTGCCGATTCGGTTCCACTTGATAGTTATAAAAAATATCTTGGAATTAATTATATCAAACAGATAGACAAAAAAATCGCTATTGTTGGTGCCGGTCCTGCCGGATTATCAGCAGCTTATTATCTTTCATTATTAGGATATAAAACAACGATTTTTGAAGCTCTCCCAAAACCGGGTGGTATGATGCGTTACGGTATTCCTGAGTATCGTCTTCCTTATGACCAAATTGATAAAGATATTAATTTTATCGAATCTCTCGGTGTTGAAATAAAATGTAATACAAGAGTAGGTAAAGATATAACTCTTGATGAATTACATAAAACTCATGATGTCGTTTATATTGCTACCGGTTTGCATCTTGGAAGAAGTACAAGAATTCCGGGTTCTGACCATAAAAATGTTTATTATTCTACTGATTTATTGCGTGAAGTTTCTCTTGGAAATGAAATTCCTGTTGAGAAAAAAATTGTAATTATCGGTGGCGGTAATGTAGCTATGGATATTACCAGAACTCTTGCCAGACTGCAAAATATTAAATACGGTAAAGTTGATATTACAACTACTTCTTTGGAATCGGAAGATATTATGCCTGCTGATCGTGAAGAAATTGTTGAAGCTCGCGAAGAAGGTGCAACAATAGATCCTGGTTGGGGACCTAAAGAAATCGAAATCAAAAACGGTAAAGTTGTTGGTCTCCACGTTGTGAAATGTCTTTCCGTATTTGACGAAGATCATAGATTTAGTCCAAAATTTGATGAAAGTCAGAAAAAATTCTTTGCTGCCGATATGGTGGTTCAATCTATCGGTCAGGCAATGGATTTATCTTACATCAGCGAAGACATAAAATCAAAATTAACTTTCGGACCGCGTGGAAGAATCAAAGTAAATGAAAATTTCCAAACGGATTTGGATTGGTTATTTGTTGGCGGTGATATTATTCAAGGACCTGATGCAATTCATGGTATCGCGAATGGTCACACCACAGCCAAAGCTATTGATGATATGTTAAATAAAAATAAATAATAGGAATAAGAACCGGATTAAGTTTCGGTTCTTACCCTTTTTAAAATTAGGAGTTGTAAATGAGAGGTTTAAGCTTAAAGGAAATTATCGAATTTTCTGAAAAAATAGAATTGGAAAGCTATGAGTTTTATTCAAAGGCAAAAGAGTTAATTGATGAAGAAGAAACAAAATTACTATTAAATTTACTTGCTGATGAAGAAACCGGACACTATAATCATTTGAGAAGTTTAATCAACAAAGGAAATTTAACTGCTGATGAATTGGATGCAAAACTTTTGCTCAAGGAAGAATCTTTATCTCAATTTGTTAATACTGACAAAATTGAAAAAGGATTTTCCGGAAAACAAATTCTTGAAATTGCTTTGGATAGAGAAAAAAAAACAGAACAACTTTATGCAATGTTTATGACTCTGACCGATATAAATGTAAAAGTATTGAAAATCTTTACAGATTTGAGAAATCAAGAAAAAGGACATGTTAGTAAAATTGCTACCCGCTTAAAAAAACATAATTAATTAATCAATTAATATGACCAAATAGATAGGTCATTTTCTCAAAAAAAATAGAAAAAAAGGAGTCTAATGTGAAAAAAATTATTGCGATTATATTATCGTTTGTTGCTACGACTATGTTTGCAACTAATGGAATGAATATGATTGGTTTCGGACCAAAATCATCAGCCATGGGAGGCATAGGTCTCGGTTTATGGAATGATGCCAGTTCCATGAATATTAATCCGGCAACAATATCTTTTATCAAAAATAAGAAACTCGATTTAAACGTGGGTCTTCTTATGCCTAAAGTTACATTTAAGAATAGTTTAAATGATACCGAAGGAGAAAATAATATCTTTCCAATGCCTAATATATCTTATGTTAATGGAAATGATAGTAAACTTACTTTTGGACTAAGTTTTTTTACTCAAGGTGGAATGGGAGCAACTTATAAAGATATGTCTCATAATATTTTTAGAAATTATGATATGAATCCACAAACTCAAGATGATCCTTTAGTTTCGAATCTTGAGTATCATTCAAAAGTCGGATATATGAAATTTCTACCGACAATTTCCTACAAAGTTACTCCTAAATTAGCTTTTGGTGTTTCTCCTTCAGTAGGTTATGCAATGTTAGAAATGAAAATGCCATATTCTCTTAAACCTTCCGTGATGAAAGGTGTTGCTAATCCGGAAACCGGAATGACTTTTGGAGATATGTTTGGTACTCCTGCAGAACAAGGTGGGTTGGGATATCACGAAGTAACAGCTTATGCTGATATGGGTGATGCTGCTGACGCTTATGGTTTTGGAGCTAATTTTGGTTCTTCCTACAAATATAATGATAATCTTTCATTTGGATTTAGTTATGCTCTTCAATCCGAACTTACTTTTAAAGGTAATGCTTCAATGGATATGACAGCTCAATTCGGTCAAGCTTTTGAAAGAATGGTTGGCGGAGCTTTGATGCAAATGGGAATAACTGATATTTCTACTGCAACACCTGAGCAAATTCAACAAGCTTCTCAAGGCGTTGGGCAACAACTTACCGGAATGGGAATAGATATGTCTAAAGGTATGATTTCTTATTTTGATACAGAAATTACAATGAACTGGCCACAAGAATTAGGTTTAGGTTTTGCCTACAAAGCATCAGAAAAATTCTCATTCGGTTTGGATCTTAAATGGATTGATTGGGAAGATGCAATGAAAAATTTCAAAATGAAATTTAAGAATGGTACAAACGATAATATTACCAGAATGATGGGAAATAAAGATCTTAATCTCACAATGCCATTAGATTGGGATAACCAAATTGCAATTGCTTTAGGTGCTCAATATAATGTTAATGAAAAATTGGCTTTGCGTTTTGGATATAATTTTGCCAATAATCCGGTTCCTGAAGAAACAACAATACCTATTTTTCCTGCCGTAGTGGAAAATCACATCACTTTAGGTTTTGGATATAAAGTAATGCCAAATGCCTCATTTGATTTAGCTTATGAATACAATATGGAAAAAGAAGCTGATGTTGAAACCAGTATAATTGGTGACGAATATAACAACAGTAAAAGTACCTTGTCTGAAAATGTTGTTCATTGCGGATTAACATACAATTTCTAACCAATTAATCAATAAAAAACCTCAGCATTATTTTATGTTGAGGTTTTTTTATAGAGATTTTGTTGAGAAAATTCTTTTTATTTCAAAATCATCATTTTCTTTATATCTCTAAAATCATCTGTTTCCAGCTTATAAAAATAAATTCCTGAAGCACATTTGGTATTATTTGAATCCAATCCTCTCCAAATAATAGATTGGTCTCCCCTATTTAATTTCTTATTATAGAGAGTTTTTATTCTCTGCCCTTTAATATTGTAAATTGCCAGATTGACATTTGAACTTTTCCTTAAATAAAACGAAATAGTTGTCCCAAAATTACGATTATTTCCTGAAATTATAAAAGGGTTGGGATAGGCATTATTTAATTTGGTTATTGTCGGGAAATTGTTATTTTCAGAATCAATTGCAACTATTCCATTATCAATAATTGTCCAATTAAATGTATCAATAATATATTGTCGAGCAGCTTCAGAATTTTCAGAATATTCACTATTACCTCCGGAGAATTCGACATCATTTTGCAGGTCAAGAGTTGCCCAATTATTTAGAATAGCGTCATAATTTTCGGTAGAGAGAGTTAAATCTAAAAACATATTTGCCATATTTTCTACATTTTCCACATCCCAGCTTCCTATGTTTTGGTCAAAACTCGAAGCATCACAAAACATTGCTCCCATATTTGTTACGTTGGCTACATTCCAATCTCCAATATCCTGATTAAAAGATGAAGCTCCTAAAAACATTCCGTACATATTAATAACATTACTGACATCCCACGAATTGATATTTTGATTAAATGCACTAGCGTATGAAAACATAGATACCATTTTTGATACGGAACTGACATTCCATAAACTTATATCTTGATTAAAACTTGAAGCACCGCTAAACATTGAAACCATATTGGTTACATTTCCAACGTTCCAAGATCCAATATCCTGATTAAATGAAGAAGCGTTATAAAACATTTTGAACATGTTATTAACATTACCAACATTCCAAGAACCAATATCTTGATTAAATAATGAAGCTCCCGAAAACATTTGTTTAGTACTGGATACATTTTCAACATTCCAATCTTCTATACTTTGATTAAAATTACTCGCATCTTTAAATAATTTATCCATATCACAAACATTACTGACGTTCCAAGAATTTAAGTTTCGGTTGAAATTTGTTGCCCCCTCAAACATCGATTCCATCGTTATTACGTTAGAAACATCCCAAAGACCAATTTCCTGATTAAATGATTCCGCACCGGAAAACATATTCGACATATATTCAACATTACTGACATTCCAAGAATGTAAAATTTTATTAAACGAAATTGCATTATTAAACATATCCATCATACTGATAACATTGCTAACATTCCAATCTCCTATATATTGATTGAAATTATCAGTATATGCAAACATCGAATCCATATAGTTTACATTTATTGTATTCCAATCATTAAGATTTTGATTAAAATGTTCAGCATTATAAAACATACTCCCCATATTTGTTACATTTTCCACATTCCAAGAATCAATACTTTGATTAAAATTTATGGCATTCTTAAACATCTGGCTCATATCTGCTACATTATCAGTATTCCAATTTTCAACTAAACCGTTAAATTCTGTTGCATTATAAAACATTGAATTCATATCTATTACATTTATTGTGTTCCAACTATTTAGATTATGATTAAAAGATTCAGCATGATAAAACATTTCCGCCATATTTGTTACATTTTCCACATTCCAATAATCAATAATTTGATTAAAATTTATGGCATTCTTAAACATCTGGCTCATATCTGTTACATTATCAGTATTCCAATTTCCAACTAAGCCGTTAAATTCTGTTGCATTATAAAACATTGAATTCATCTCTATTACATTTATTGTATTCCAACTATTTAGATTATGATTAAAAGATTCAGCATGATAAAACATTTCCGCCATATTTGTTACATTCTCTACATTCCAGGATCCAATACTTTGATTAAAATTTATGGCATTTTTAAACATTTGGTTCATATCTGTTACATTACCAGTATTCCAATTCCAAACTAAGCCGTTAAATTCTGTTGCATCTTCAAACATTGAATTCATATCTATTACATTTATTGTATTCCAACTATTTAGATTTTGATTAAAATGTTCCGCATGATAAAACATTTCCGCCATATTTGTTACATTTTCCACATTCCAATAATCAATACTTTGATTAAAATTGGTGGCATTTTTAAACATTTGGTTCATATCTGCTACGTTATCAGTATTCCAATTCCCAATTAATCCGTTAAATTCTGTTGCATTATAAAACATTGAATTCATATCTATTACATTTATTGTATTCCAACTATTTAGATTATGATTAAAAGATTCAGCATGATAAAACATTTCTGCCATATTTGTTACATTCTCTACATTCCAGGATCCAATACTTTGATTAAAATTTATGACATTTTTAAACATTTGGCTCATATCTGTTACATTATCAGTATTCCAATTCCAAACTAAGCCGTTAAATTCTGTTGCATCTTCAAACATTGAATTCATATCGGTTACATTTATTGTATTCCAACTATTTAGATTTTGATTAAAATGTTCCGCATGATAAAACATTTCTGCCATATTTGTTACATTCTCCACATTCCAAGAATCTATACTTTGATTAAAATTGGTGGCATTTTTAAACATTTGGCTCATATCCGCTACGTTATCAGTATTCCAATTTTCAACTAATCCGTTAAATTCAGAAGCATCTTTAAACATTGAATTCATATCGGTTACATTTATTGTATTCCAACTATTTAGATTTTGATTAAATTGTTCAGCATTATAAAACATATTTCCCATATTTGTTACATTCTCCACATTCCAGGATCCAATACTTTGATTAAAATTTATGGCATTTTTAAACATTCCGTTCATACTATTTACATTTGATACATCCCATAAACTGATATCTTGATTGAAAGAAGTTGCATTTTCAAACATGCGATACATATTTGTAACATTGCTAACATCCCAATTACTAATATTTTGATTAAATGATTCGGCATTGGAAAACAAATGATTCATATTTGAAATATTACTAACATCCCAACTGCTAATATCAGAATTAATTGATGAGGTAAAATAAAACATATATCCTAAATTTCTAACTGAAGCCGGAAGAGAATTTGGTACTTCGGATAAATTATAAGCGTGAGAAAATGCTCCGCTAAAAGAAATAATTCCGAGATCTCCAAAATTTAGAACTTTTGTAAGTTTAGTTGCATCAGGATATGTACTATATCCATCACCAAATTGAGTAAGTGTTCCGGAAATTGTAACATCATAAACTCCCTCAATAGCGTAAGTATGAGCTTTATCTCCTGACTCGATAACATTTTCTATATTTTCATCCCCCCAATCGATATTGACATTAACATTCCCATGTAATGGTAAGAAAATAGTTGTACCGTTAGAAAGTGTAGTGTCATATTCCAAAACCATTTCAGTCCTTTCAAAAGCAAATAGCTCGGCTGTAAACAATAATAAAGATATCAATAAAATTTTTGAAACTATATTCATTTTTTCTCCTCAAATTAATTTCTATATTTTTATTAATCGGCATTTTCCCGTCAATATTTATATCCTTACGTATTTTTTGTCTTTAAAATCTCTAAACAGATAAACTTAATTTTCAGATAAATTATCTTTTTCAAAAATTAAAACATTACCACCTTGCAGATATGAATCAATTTCGGTTTTAGACTCAGATAAAAATTTATTTAAAATATTTGATATTTTTTGTATTCCTTCATCAATTTTCATAATATTTTTCATAGATTTTTCATCTAAATTTTGATTATAAATCTTAAGCATTTCGGCATTAGCTTTAATTGTCATTAATGGTTGATTTATCTCATGGCTGGTAGTAATAGCCATTGCAGCAACCGTTTCTTTTCTTTCTAAATTTCTAATTGTAGATTGGGCACTGTTTAATTCATTGATAATTTTTTGCAATTCTTTGTTTTTAATATCTAAAATTTCTTTTTCTCTTTTTTCTTTTTCATATTCAAATTGTGCCTCAATTTCGGCAACTTTATCTGAAAAATGCTTTTCGGATTGGGAAACAGAGTTTTCGTAAGATTTTTTCCATAACTTTGCAGATTCCTTAAAATTTTCCATCTTACCATAAGTTTCAGCTAATCTGGTATAGATCCCCGATTTTAGATTTTCAAAATTGTTTTTTTCAATAACTTTCAATGCTTTTAGAAGTATTCTTTCAGAATTAATATAATCATTTTGGAGATATGAGTTATCTGAGATATTTAATTTACAACGAATTATTTCTTTATCTAAAGAATTTTCTTTAGCAATTTTTAAAGCTTCAAATAAATATTTTTTACCTAAATCATATTTTTTAATATGTGTATAACCTTTTCCTAAATTCATAAGAGAATTAACTTTTGAAGATTGATAAGCCGGTTCAAAAAAATCTGAACTAACAATTTCATAAAAGACTTTCACCGCTTCTTCGTATTTTTCTAAACCAAGAAGAGCTACACCAAGATTATTTTTTGCCATAAAAAAGTGCTCTTTTGAATTTAATTCTTCTGCTAAAGAAATTGTTTTCAAACATAATTCATTCAATTTGAGGTAATTTTTACTTTCATAATAGTAACTTTGAATATTTAAGCTAATATGCATAATAGCAAACTTATTATTCTTCTTCTCTGCAATTTTTAGAGCTTTTTTATAATATTCCAAGCTTTTAGAAACTTGGTTCAAATCATGATAAATTAAGCCAAAATTAGAATACAAATTTAAATCATTTTTTTCATCTCCGTACTTTAAAACAATTTTTTCACCTTTTTGTAAATAAAATAGTGCTTCCCCCGGATTTCGTTTTTTCCAATAATATGTACTAAGAATAACGCAAGCATAAACAATTCTGGAGTGGTTATTTTCTTTTTCTGCCCACGACAATAAATCCAAATTAACCGGCAGACTCTTTTCAAGATCTTTTTTCATAGAAATCATAAAAGATAATCTTACTAAAATCTCAACTATTTCGTCGGTATAATTTTCCTGTTTTGCTGTTTCATAAAGACTTTCAAAAAGTTCAATAGATTTAAAATCTTTTTGATCAAACAATTTCTTTGCGATTTCTAAATTTTTATCAAAGCTTTCTTTTTTTTTGCTCAAAATATCCTCCGGACATAATCATAACATAATCTGTAAAGAATGAATAAATTAAATAAACTGTAAAGGATAAAATAAATTTAATCAAAACCTTCCTTGATAATTCTAAACAAATTCAAATATATGTTAGCTTTCCCGTGTTCATCAATTTAACTATTTTCCCGATTTTTTGATATCTAAAAAGAACAAGTAATGATAAATCAAGATAGTTTTTTTAATCACTCGAAAGAGTTAATTTAAGTGAAATATTATGAAAATAGTTTTAAAATGAATCCGATCGGCAGAATTATTTTTGTTTTGATTTAGTATTTGTCCCAATCGTTTTGCTTACTAAAAAATAATTGGAAAATGAAAAATTAAATCCAAAGAAATAATTTGACAATTTAACAGATGAAAAATGCTTATTTAAAAAAAATAATATTTAATGGAGGTTACCATTGAAAAATATCCTAATCGTAGGAGCCGGCGGTCAGATCGGTTCTGAATTAACTGTAAAATTGAGAGATATTTACGGGAAAAATAACGTTGTTACAACAGATTTGAATTCCGATATTAATGAAAAAGTTAAAGACGGTCCTTTCTATGTCAGTGATGCTTTAGATGCAAAAAAAATGGCTGAAATTGTTGATAAACACAAAATCGATACAATTTATAATTTGGTAGCAATGCTTTCCGCTAAAGGCGAACACAATCCGCAACTTGCTTGGAAAATCAATATGGGTGCTTTAATGAACAGTTTGGAAATTGCCCGTGAAAAAAATTGTGCTGTTTTTACGCCGAGTTCGATAGGTGCTTTCGGTGAATCAACTCCTCATAAAAATACTCCTCAAGATACGATTATGCGTCCGAATACAATTTATGGTGTAAGCAAAGTGTCCGGTGAATTAATGAGCGATTATTATTTTACTCGTTTCGGTGTTGATACAAGAAGTGTCAGATTCCCGGGAATTATTTCTAACGTTACACTTCCGGGTGGTGGTACAACCGATTATGCCGTGGATATTTTTTATGAAGCAATTCGAAATAAAAAATACACCTGTTTTTTAAAAGAAGGTACTTTCCTCGATATGATGTATATGCCGGATGCAATTGATGCTGCCATCAATATTATGGAAGCGGATCCTTCAAAACTTATTCACCGCAACAGCTTCAATGTTTCAGCATTATCATTTGATCCTGAAATGTTGGCAAACGAAGTTAAAAAACATATTCCTGATTTTGTTATGGATTATGACGTTGATCCGATTAGACAAAAAATTGCCGACAGTTGGCCTGATAATATGGATGATTCCGCTGCTCGTGAAGAATGGGGATGGAATCCTAAATATAATCTCAGTGACATGACAAAAGATATGATTGAAGTACTTTCAAAAAGATTGAAAAAATAATGATTTTTGGTGTTGGTATAGATATTATTGAAGTTAACAGAATAGAGAAGTCATTAAAAAGTGACAGCTTTAAAAACCGTGTTTTTACTTCTAAAGAAATTAATTATTGTGAAAACAGAAGTGGCTCTTTTCAATCTTATGCTGCTCGATTTGCAGCCAAAGAAGCTTTTTTTAAAGCTTTGGGCTCGGGCTGGAGAGATGGAATGGCTTGGACCGAAATTGAAATAATTAATAATGAGTTAGGTAAACCGGAATTTACGTTTTACGGAAAAACAAAATCTATACTGAATGAAAAAAAGATAACTAAATCGCACGTTTCTTTAAGTCATATTAAAGAGACAGCAACTGCTTATGTTCTTTTGGAACAAGAAATTAGGGAGGAAAAATGAGTTTAGGAAAATTGGAAAATACTCTTAGAATAAAATTAGATGAATTAAATGAAAAAGGTACTTCAAAAGGGAATGAATTAGTTATTAATAAAATTATTCCGGCCAACGGTAAAAAAGGAACACGCTATATTATCGAAGGTTACGGTGATAAAGAATTTTTAAAAATGAATGCCAATTCTTATCTCGGAATGTCTTTACGTAAAGATGTTATTGAAGCTGAAGAAAAAGCTGCTCAAGAATTTGGTGTAGGTCCGGGAGCTGTTAGATTTATTAGCGGGACTCATAAACCTCATCTTGATTTGGAAAAAAAATTGGCTGAATTCCATTCTCGTGAATCAGCAATGCTTTTCAGCTCGGCTTACGTAACAAGTTTGGGCGTTATTTTTCCATTAATCACAAAAGACACGGTAATTGTGAGTGACGAATTAAATCATAATTGTATTATTCAAGCAATGAGATTATCCAGACCGGCTGCCAAATATATTTATAAACACAATGATATGAATGACTTGGAAGCTAAATTATCGGAAGCTGTCGGAAAAGGGAAACGTTGTATCGTTGTTACAGACGGTGTTTTCAGTATGAGAGGAGATTATTGTCCATTTGATGAATTTACCGCAATTTCCAAAAAATTTGATGATAAATTTGAGGAAGGTGTAATCACGGTTGCCGATGATTCTCACGGTGTCGGATCTTATGGTAAAACCGGTCGAGGCACGGAAGAAATTACCGGAGCTAAAGTTGATATTTTAATCGGAACTCTCGGAAAAGCTTATGGAGTTAACGGCGGTTATGTTGTTTCATCAAAAGTAATTACTTCATTCTTAAAAGAAACTGCGCCGATGTATATTTATTCAAACCCCATTACCTGTTCGGAAGCTGCCGCAGCGTTAAAAGTTCTTGATATTTTGGATTCAGAAGAAGGCTTGAAAATTCTCGAACATTTGAAAAAAATGACGGAAAAATTTGAAAACGGTCTTAAAAAATTAGGATTGGAAACAATTGAAGGTCCTCATCCTGTTGTCCCTCTGATGGTTAGAGATACGGCAAAAACAACTGAAATCGTTAAACATCTTATCGAAAACGGTGTATTGGCTACCGGACTTAATTTCCCGGTTGTCCCAAAAGGTGATGAAGAAATTCGTTTCCAAATTAATGCCGATCATACCGAGTATGATATTGATTATGCTCTTGAAGTTTTGAAAAAATATACTGAAAAATAAATTACTTTGAGGCAGGTTAACGCTTGCCTCTTTTTTTTATCAATTCTTTTCTCAAAATAATTATTTCCATTTTTACCGAAGGATAATCCGAAAATTTTGTCTGAATTAGAAAAATCAAGTCATCTTAAATATTAGGAATGCTATTTGCATTTTAAAATAAAAAAAAGGAAATTTATGGTTAGAATTTTAGAAAATTTGCTTATTTTATATTATGTCTTCTATTTTTTAATTGATTGGACTTTTATGATAATATTTATGAAATCAATTAAAAATGAAAACGTTGGCTTTACGACAGATGATAAATTTGCAGATTTTCCTGTCTCAATTATTGTTCCGGCTTTTAATGAAGAAATAACGATTTTGCACAGTGTTAAAATGTTGCTCGCTTTGGATTATCCGAATTATGAGGTTATTGTCGTAAATGACGGTTCGAAAGACAATACTTTGAATATTTTGCTTCAAAATTATTCTTTCTCGGAGATCAATAAATCTTTTGAAGAAATAATTCATACCGAGAAAATTAAAAAAATCTATAAATCCGATAATCTTATTCTTATCGACAAGGAAAACGGCGGGAAAGCGGATTCAATAAATGCCGGAATTAATTTTTCGAAGAACAGAATAATTTGTACCATTGATGCGGATTCCATTCTTGATGAAAAAGCATTGAAGCAAACTGTTCAGCCAATAATTAATGATGAAAATGTTTTTGTTTCCGGCGGTCAATTGGCTGTTGCCAACGGTATTCAAATCAGGAATAATAAAATTCTTAAATCGGAACTTCCAAAAAATATTTGGGTGCAATGGCAAATTATAGAATATATAAAATCATTTCTAATTGCTCGTTACGGAATGAGTAAAATCAATTCCATTATGATTATGTCCGGAGCATTCTCCGTGTATAAACGACGGGATTTATTGGTTATCGGAGGTTTCCTCACGAAAGATAACGACAGTGATTATATCAGAAAAATCGCCAGTAATGGCAGTCAAACCATTTGTGAAGATATGGAAGTTGTCGTAAGGTTATGGAGATATTTTTATGAAAATGATGTAAAAGCAAAAGCAGTATTTTTACCGCATCCGATTTGCTGGACTGAAGTTCCCGACAATCCCCGTTTTCTTTTGAAGCAGAGAAACAGATGGCATAGAGGTTTGGCGGAGACTTTGAAAATCCATAAAACGATGATGTTTGAACCGAAATATAAAATGATTGGACTGTTTGCCTTCCCATATTATTTTTTCTTTGAGTTATTATCGCCATTGATTAAAATATTTACTTTGGTATTTTTAATTTATGCAACATTCGCCGGACTTCTTAATCAGGCTTGGATTTTGTTGACAGTAATTTTTACGACTTTGGCATCGGCGATAATTACGAGTTTATCGACTGTTTTTATTGAAGAATGGTCTTTGAAAAATAAATTAACTTCCTATGATGCTTTGAGATATAAGACGGGAAAAGATTGGGTTCTTTTGTTATTTGTGAGTATTTTAGGTGATTTTATTTATGCACCTTTCAAAATATTTGCTCAAATTTCGGGATTAAAAGATTTTATAAATAAAAAAAACGAATGGTATAAATTTTCCAGAAAAGGATTTGGAAAAAAGGAGTGAAAATGAGAAAAATTATTATTTTAGGGATTGTTATTTTCGGATTATTAATCGGTTGTGAAGTGAAAAATCCAACTTTCCCGAATAACGAAAAACCAATGGTTTATGTAACTTATCCGCTTGATGAAGAAACAATTACGGATAGTTTGCTTGATTTGAATTTTGACGTTGAAAACGAACAAAATATAGATTCGTTGCAGGTTTTTCTTAATGGAAATAAAATTGCCGTTTTAACAACAACACCATATAGGTTTCAAATCTCGAAAAATGATTACGAACTCGGGACAAAAGCGGTTTATGCCAAAGCTTTTGATAGCAACGGCACAGTCGGAATTTCGGAAATTAAAACATTTTATTGGTTATCCGATATAGAATCATCCGATATAAAAATAGAATTTCTGAGACCCATATTATGGGAAGAATTCCCGACGTCTTCCGTAAATGTAAAGTTATTAGTGGAAAGTGAGTACTCTATTGACAGCATTTTTGTATATGTTGACGGCAATCTGATTCACACTTTTACCGGTGAACCTTATGAAACCATTTTACAAATCGCCAATCCGGGAACTCATAATATTTATGCGAAAGCCAAAGATTCCCAAAACATAACGGCAACAACCTCTCTTGTTAATTTTTCAATTAATTTGCCGGATATTGAACCGCCAACAGGATTTATTTCTTATCCTGCGGACTGGAATGATGTAAGCGGTAATTTTTCCGTGAGGATAACAGCTACCGATAATGTTGAGGTTTCCGAAATAGAATTGTTTATTGACGGTGAATCTTTTGGCAATACAACCTCTGAACCATATGAATTTCAAATAGATTCGACAACTTTGGATAATGGGAATCATACTGTTTTTGCTAAAATTATTGATTCGTCCGAACTGTTTTCTTATACACAAATGATAAATATCCGAGTAGAGAATTAATGAAAAATATCATTTTTATTTTTTTGATTGGATTTATATCTTTTCTTTATGCGGATACAAGTCTTATTGAAAAAGAAATTAAGACAAAAAATTTCGCTAAAGCAAAGGTTTTACTTGAAAAAAATAATCCCCGAAATATTGAATTATGGAGAAAATTGGGTTATTCTTATAAAGAAGAAGGCGATTTAAAAAATGCGATTTTTTGCTATGAAAAGGTATTTAAGATTGATTCGGAAGATTATGATGCCGAATTGGCTTTGGCACGGCTTTATCTTCAAACAAATGAATTATATCTTTCCAAAAAATATTTCCAAATGATTTTGGATAACGACATAACGGATGTTGAAGCTTTGCTCGGATTAGCTCGAATCCAAAAGAAAAAGGAAAATTATTCAAAATCAATTGTCTATTATCAAACCGCATTGAAATATCTTCCTGACAATATTCCAATCATTTTGGAAATAGCAGAAGTTTATTTAGATGCAAATAAATTAGATTTGGCAGAGCGGTCTTATAAGAAAATCAATAAAATCGATGATACGTGGTCAGAAGCTTGGAGTGGAATAGGCAAAATTTTATGGTGGAAAAATCAACCTTTCTCAGCAAAGAAATATTATGAAAAAGCTTTGGAATTAGATCCTGAAAATAAAGAAATCGTTAATGAATTTAGAAAAGTAAAAGATTCGATAAAGTGGAATTTATCTGCCACATTTTCTTTCCAAAAAGAAATTGAAGATACATACGAAATTAAAAGTTACAACCAAAAATACCTTGGAAAGAAAAGATTTTCCGATAAACTTTTTTTTACCGCAACAAGTTTTTGGCAATATGCCGATAAAAATGAGAGTGGTCTTATTACAAAAAGATATTACGATTCTTCGTATTTGAAAACAGATTGGGAAGTTTATGACGGAATCAAAGTAAATTTTTCAATAGGCGGAAGTTTAACTGATTCCACGTTGACTGTTCTTGACGGCGGATTATTCCTGAGTCATAATTTCAATTTTGTGAAAGTAAAAAACAATCTGAATTTCGGGAATGAATATTTCTATTATTGGGAAAAAGTCAGAAGAAATTATATCAAAGAAAAGTTTATCCTTAATTTTGAGAAAGTTGATTTTCAAACCGATTATCAAATCGGGAAAATTGAGAAAAATTATATTTTGGATAAATCTGAAATTAGTGAAAATACCTTTCTCGATTATAATTTTTCCCTAAAATACCGTTTTGGGAAAATTGCCAAATTATCCGCCGGAGCTGTTTACAGATATATTGATTATGCCTATTATTCTTCTTTATATTATTCTCCGATAGACAGAAAAATTTATGGATTAACAGGCTCATTATATTATCCTTTCAAAAAAACATATCTGTATTTTGACTGTTCGGTAAATCAAGATAATAGCAATATTTGGGAAACTAATTATGATGCGGAAATAGGTTTTTCAATAAAGAAAATATCAATATCGTTTAGTTATTCCGAATTTAAAAACAAATATTATCAAAATAATAATTTATCTTTAACTATTGGTGGAGATTTTTAAAATGAATAAGAAATATTTTGTTGTTTTCGGATTTTTTATTCTTCTTGTTATAACAATAAATATGATGGTAAATGTTGAAAATAACATAAGAAAAGAACGGACAATTATCATTGACAGCACAAAAGTCAGGATAAATTTATTGCCCGAATACAATAGGGAAAATTTAATTTCCGCTTCGGAAAATTCGTTGATAAATTTTAAAGTTGAGGGAGATTATTTTCAACAGCTTTCTCTTAATAAATCAAATAAAAAACAATGGCATTCCATTTTTCTGAAAGGTGTGAATCTCGGTGCGGCATTGCCCGGGAAATTCCCTTCTCAATTTCCGGAAGATTTTGACCTTTATATGGATTGGTTCAAAAAAATAGGTGAAATGAATGCAAATATTGTTCGAATTTACACAATTTTCCCGCCTGTTTTTTATGAAGCTTTTGCAAATTATAACCTTATTCATTCCGATAAACCTTTATATTTGATGCAAGGAGTTTGGGCGACTGTTCCTAAAAATCATAATTATCTTGATGAAGAATATTCCTATGAATTTCAAAAGGAAATAAAAGATGTGATTGATGTTATCCACGGAAACAATGTTATAGAAAAAGCAAAAGGTAAAGCGAACGGTGTTTATATTTCCGATGTCTCAAAATATACGATTTCCTATCTTTTAGGACGAGAATGGGAACCGAAAGGCGTGGTTTTCACAAATAAAAACAATAGTATTTCTTCTTTTGTCGGTGATTTTGTAAGCGTTCCGAAAGGTAATCCGATGGAAATATGGTTGGGAAAAATGCTTGATTATACCTTAAAATACGAAACTTTGAAATATAAAAATCAACATCCCGTTTCTTTTGTAAATTGGTTACCTCTTGATCCGATGTTTCATAATTCCGAATTTATTGAAAATAAAAAAGTAAGAGAATTCGATAATGACTTGGAATCAATTGATTTCCGAAAATATTACAAAACAAATTTGGTAAAAACAGGAATCTATGCCGCTTATCATGCTTATCCTTATTATCCGGATTTTATTTATCTTGATGAAAAATATAGAAAATCAAAAGACAATTATTTCTCATATTTAAAAGATTTGAAAGATCACTGTCCGAATATGCCTCTTATCATCGCCGAATACGGTGTACCTTCCAGTAGAGGAAACAGCCATTTTTCGCCCTTTGGATTTGATCAGGGCGGTCATAATGAAAAAGAACAGGCTCGAATTAATAAAATTCTTACCGAAGATATTGAAAAAGCGGATTGCGGAGGAGCAATAATTTTTGAATGGATTGACGAATGGTTTAAATTTAATTGGATGGTTATGGATTTTGAACAACCGCAACATCGGCGAAAAGAATGGCATAATATGGAAAATCCTGAACAAAATTTCGGAATTATGGCAATGGAAAACAGAAAGAATTATGTAAAAAGAATCAATAATTCCGAAAATATGTTTTCTAAAAATAATTTGCTAAATGCCGATGCCGATCCGAGTTATTTTTATTTAGCTTATAAGCTGAATAATTTTGATTTCAAAAAAAATAATTTGTATATCGCAATTGATACTTACGATAAAGAAAAAGGTGATCATCTTATTCCTATTATTAAAAAACATTCCGATACCGGTATTGAATTTTTTCTGAAATTTGTTTCTCCCGATTCGGCACAAATTTTAGTTGATGACCAATATTCGGTTTTTTCCGATATTTATCATGACTATATCCCGATTTATTCTTCTAAAAAAAATAATAACGGACGTTTTGTTCCTCAAGAATTAATTGCAAATCGAATGAGAGAATCTCTTTTAGGAAAAAAATATCATCAAATTTTATATAATCGTAGTAAATTGGTTTTCGGGAAAATAAGCGAGAATTCAAATTCCGATTGGTATTTCGATAAAGAAAATAAAATCCTTAATATGAGAATTCCCTGGCATCTTTTGAATGTCTCGGATCCCTCGTCTTTACAGGTTTTGGATGATAAACAGGGAACAGCTGAAATTGAGACAACAACAATTAAAAAATTTAAGATATTCTCGTTTGTTACAGGAAAAAATAATAAAATTGTTTATACAATTCCGAAAAACGGGAAAAACTTTTCATATGTTTGGAAAGGATGGGAAACTCCAAAATATGAAACACGTTTGAAAAAACAATATTGGGTCTTAAAAAACGTTTTTGAAAATTTACACCCGAAAAAAGAAATTAAATCAAAAAAAATTAAAGATTTTTTTAAAATAACAAAATGGGCTGAAAATAAATCGGGGGCAATATCCGTAACTTTTGATGACGGAGATTTTAACCAATTTAAATATGCTTTCCCGATTTTAACAAAATATAAACTTCATGCCGATTTTGGGATTGTAGGAAGTTGGACTGCCGAAAAATCACAGATTACAACGGAAAAGGGAGGTTTCGGAATTAAGCGAATGGGCTGGGAAGAGATCAGGACTTTGCATAATGCCGGAAATGAAATCAGTTCTCACGGATATTTTCATGAAAAAATTGATGTTAGAAAACCTGAACAGAAAATTATTCATGAGTTGAGAAGAAATAAAAAACTGATTCAAAAAAACATTAAAGATTCGATTTTTACAATTCATTACCCGTATTCTTTTACGCGAGATAAAATTATTGAATGTACAAAAAAAAGCGGATTTCTTTTCGGTCGATTGGGAGACGGAAATAAAAAAAATACTGATCGAAATTTGTTTAGAATTAACAGCAAAGTGATTTTAAATGAAAATAATCCCACTCCGAATCAATTTTTCAATTGGATAAAAAATGCTAAAAATAATTGGTTGGTTTTAATGTATCATCATATTTTCCCAAAAGATTCGAAACCTGTTCATTTATTTGAATATTACAAAGTTACAAACAGATATTCAGTTACTCCGAAAAAATTTGATAATCAAATGAGATTATTAAGAAATTCAGATTATTGGATTGCCACAACTTCTGAAGTCGGAAAATATATTACGGAAAGAGAAAAATCGAAATTAAATTTTACTCTCGGAGAAAATTCTCATATTGTCGAAATTAAATCCGATTTGAATACTAAAGTTTACAATCAACCGCTAACAATAGAATTTGATACGAATTGGAAAATAATAAAAATAACAAATAGTAAAAATGACGGAATTTATAATTCGCGAAACGGAAAAATATTTTTCCCTGCCGAATTGAATAAAAAAATAATTATTGAGAAGGTAAAATAATGAATAAGAAAATTTTAATTTTAATGATGATTTTAACCTGTTTTTTCAGCTTAAAAGCTATTGAATACTCGCTTCCTAAAGTGTTATTTGTTACTACAGGTGACGGTGACGGAAGAGGGACTGTTTCGGACGGAGTGATTCTTGCACTTCAGGAATTTGATAAATTGGGAGCTTTCGTTAGATTGGATAATCGCAAAATTCTATTTAATCCTACAAAAATGAATGAATTTTCAATAATGATTTTACCGACAACTTTCGGTTATCATGATGCAGATAAAAAATATTCACTTTCGTTTTTGTCTGATTTGGAAATGAAGAATATATCGAATTGGGTAAAGAACGGCGGTATTTTGATATCTGATGTTTATCTTGGAAGAAACAGATTGGACGGGGAAGACAGAATAAATAAAAGCGGATTCTTAACGGCGGAAAATTGGAGTTTGGCAAATTGTTTCGGTGTTAATCTGCAGGAAAAAAATATGAAAAACTTTTGCATTGTAAGTCAAAAATCCGACATTTGGTCAGGAAAAATTACATCTATCTTTCATTCTCCGGAATGGACTCCGGTAGTAACGAAATTGAATACTTCCAAGGCAAAAATTCTCGCAAATTGGGAAAACGGTTCCCAAAAATATCCGGCTGTTGTTCAAAATAATTTTTTCAAAGGAAAAACAATTTTGTTTGGAAATTTTAACATTATTCATCCGGCTAAAGACGGCGGATTTTCCGGTTCGGAAGAAATTCAGAAATTTTATAATTATGTATATAATTTATCTCTTTCGGGAAGAAAATATTTAATAGACTTAAATCCGTGGAAAAACGGTTCCCAATCTGCATTTTGTTTGAGTTTTGATGACGGTGGTTCTGAAAATGAATATAGACGCATTTTTAATCTTATTGATGAAAATAATATCAAAACCAATTTCTATGTTACGGATAATATCCCTCAAAAAATAAGGGAATTATTGGAAAAACAAAAACTTGTTTCTCTCGGTGGACATTCACATTCGCATCCTGATTTTAGGAATATTTCCTATGGAAAAACCTGTTCGGAAATTTTAATGAACAAATCAAATTATAAAACTGATTTTAAAGGATTCAGATTTCCATATACAAATAACAGCTTTTGGGGAATGAAAGTTTTGGAAGAAACAGGTTTTGTTTACGATTCGAGTATTGCTGTTAATCATCTTGATTTTTATCGAGGTTCGGTTTTCCCGTATAATATTCCGATTTTTAAAGATGGTTTTTTCCAATCTTTAAATCTATTGGAATTATCACAAAATTATCACGATGATTGGTATTTTTATCAAAATCTTATTAAAGACAGAAGTACAAAATCACAAAAAATAGCTGCTGCAAAATTTAATAAATATCTTGAAAGTCTTTGGGAAAGGGCAATTCTTCCTAATCACGGACTTATGATTTTTTTAGGACATCCAATGTATTCAGGAATTAGCGAAATAACTGTTAAACCTGTAGAAAATATGATTAAGCGAGCAAAAGAAAATAATGCTTGGATAACAAATCCGGATGAAGTTGCAGAATATTGGAATCAAATAAGAAATCTCAAAGTTAATTTTATCGAAAAAAGAAACAGTGTTTCTATGCATTTTAATCTTCCTAACGGTAAGATAACCGGATTGAGTTTTAAACTTTCGCAAAAACCGAAAAAGATTAAATTTGCAGGAAAATATTATTTAGAAAAAATAGACGGTTCTGATTTCATTGTTTTTGAAAAAATTGAAAACGGAGATGTTGCAGAAATTAAATTCCGAAATTAAATTTAATTCGAGGATAATATGAATACTGTAGGTGCAAATGAAAATCGGTACAGTTTTGGCAACGAAAATGTACCTGATTTAATTGCCATTGACAAAGATTATAACCGGATAATTGTCATTCCTGTGAATAAAAATAATTGTCATTCCCGTGAATAAAAATGATTGTCATTCCCGTGAAAACGGGAATCTATTATTTCATTCGGAAAAATAACATCTAACCGGAAGACAAAAAAAGATAAGATTTAGCCACTGATAACACGGATAACACTGAAAAGAT
>JAMOQM010000115.1 GCA_027064005.1 Candidatus Cloacimonadota bacterium
AAAAGATGTTGTTCAAAACGAAGGAAATAATTCTGCAACTTGGACTGTCGGTGCTCAACCATCAATTGGTGATATCACTATAACAAATTCCACAGAAGATATTACAACCTTTATGCACAATGGTGATGATTTAACAATCGATTTCTCATTGGTAAATCCGGAAGAGATTGCTTCATTATCAGTTTCCTTAGATTCAGATGACGCTCAAACATATACTTTCACAAGTACTGAAATCGCAGCAAATGTATCTCATACATTTAATAATGTTGTTGAAGCTGATCCGACCGGAACAATTACGGCAATAGTTTCTGCAACTTCAGTTTCCGGTGGAGTAACAAATAATTACTCAAATACAGGAACCATTGCAATTGATAACGTTCTTCCGGTAATTTCAAATATCTCATACTCAGCAATGAGAGCTTCCGATTTATTGGAAGGAATGACTTATACAATTACAGCCGATATTAGCGATGCTGATTCCGGAGTTGATGCAAATAGTATTCTTCTAAATTGTACTGAATTATCATTAACAGATATTCCCGCTTCAAATTATGACGGAACAACTGCGACTTGGAATAACGTTCTTGTAATTCCAACTCCATTCAATCCTGATAATTTAACTGTTACAATTTCTGCAAAAGATGTTGTTCAAAACGAAGGAAATAATTCTGCAACTTGGACTGTCGGTGCTCAACCATCAATTGGTGATATCACTATAACAAATTCCACAGAAGATATTACAACCTTTATGCACAATGGTGATAATTTAACAATTGATTTCTCATTGGTAAATCCGGAAGAAATTGCTTCATTATCAGTTTCATTAGATTCAGATGACGCTCAAACATATACTTTCACAAGTACTGAAATCGCAGCAAATGTATCTCATACATTTAATAATGTTGTTGAAGCTGATCCAAACGGAACAATTACGGCAATAGTTTCTGCAACTTCAGTTTCCGGTGGAGTAACAAATAATTACTCAAATACAGGAACTATCGCAATCGATAACTTGTTACCTGAAATAACGGAAACAGGATATTCAATTTCTGATGATGTTATTTCACTTCAGGTTAAAATTGTTGATGCCGGTATCGGTATTGATAAAGATAGCATTTGGGTGGATTTATCAGAATTTACCGGTTCTACAAAACGTGTTGCTGATTCTTATGATAATGAATACGCTATTTGGAATTTAAGTTGGCAAAATGATTTGAATTCTCAACCTGTAGATGGAAATCTTACTATTTATTCTAAAGATAAATTTGGTAATGGTCCTGCTACTTTAGGAATATCTATTCAAGATACTCCGACAATTACTATCTCAACAAACGAATTAGCATTTGCCAGTACATATTTTGGACATAATTCAGATTCACAATCAGTTGTTTTGAATAATATTAGTTATAATACTCTTATTATTAATTCAATTTCATTACCATCCGGGTTTGAAGTACAATTAGAAAATACTGATACTTGGACTGGTAATATCACTGAATTTGAGATTGCTCCGAGAACTTCTAAAAATATAGAAATTAGATATTCTCCAATCCAAAATGTTCAATATTCAGGAAATGCAACTATCACAACAAATGATCCGAATAATGCATCAGTTTTGATTAGTTTGTCAACAGGTAATGAAGGAACACCTACCACTTTCTTGAAACCAAACATCTTTACTCCAAATGGTGATGGTATTAACGATGATTATCGTATTGGTCCATTTACCCTTGATGGAAGCAAAACTGCTGAATTCAAAGTATATAATTTAAAAGGTCGTCCTGTTCTTTCTCTATCTTCTCCTGCAAATCAAGAGATTGTCTGGAATGGTAAGAAAGATACTAATCATAAATTAGCGGAAGGAAATATCTATTTCTATAGGTATCTGATAAATGGGAAATTATATCGCAGTGGTAAAATATACATCATTAAATAGAGGAGTAGAAAAATGAAAAAATATATACTTGTAGCCCTATTAGCGATAATTATGATGAGCGTATTATCCGCTAAGGAATTTATCCCCGCTCAAGAAATGGACGGATATAATATGAGATTCAAAACTTATTATTATGATAAGTTTGATGATTATGATATTGATTTCACAGGTTTTATGATAAGTAATCCTAAAATATTTAAAAACTTTTCATTAGAGACTGACTTCCAAAGTTACGGTGATAAAGTTTATAAAAAGATGAATTTAAATTTATCTTTAGGTTATACTTTCAGCGATAGATATACACTTGCTTTTTCAGCTGGAGGCGTTTATCAAACAATTGATAAGGACAAACTGATATTTGGTGCGGATGAAGATTTGCCTAATGACAATTCTAATGCCATCACTTATGGTGCAAGCGGATATGCAAAAATCTTAGATGGTAAATTAAATCTTGATTTTGGTATTTGGAATATTAATGAACCCAATATTACTCTTTTAAATAATGGCTCCGATATTGAAAAAATGAAGGTTAGAGCTGATGCTAAATGGCAAGTTACCAACAATCTTCAATTAGGAACTTATTACGAAAGAGAAAATGATGAAGATTATTTCGGTGCAACTTTTGCTTATTCATTCTCAAACCCAACTTTCGTAATGAATGTTGAAGGCGATGAAGAGAAAGTTACTATTATGCCTGAAATTGATTTGATTAACTACTGGAATTTCAAAGTAGGTTATGATTATTATTACGGAGATAGTTCTGATTTGAATAATACAAACTACTATATTGAAGCAGCTTACCAAGTTCCAAACAAGAAAATGATTCCAATTTTCATGTTTAATGATAAACGCTTTAATGGAAATAGAATTGTTACCTTCAATGACAGATTACCTTTAGAATTCAAAATCAAAAATTCTCCTCGTTTAAGATACGTAACAGTTAATCTTGATAATAAAAATTATGTTTTCGATTCAAATATCAGAGAACGTAATAGTAAATCATATAAAGCTGATTTGGAACTTAATGACGGCGTAAATAATCTTGTAATAGCTACAAAAGGTATTGCCGGTGGAGAAATAAGAAAATCAATCCAAATAATCAAAAAAGAAAGAATGATCAATATCATAAATTTCTTTAAAAATATGTTGTTTAAAGAAGTTAAAACTATCCAATGGAAAAGTACTCTTGAAACAGGTAGTTTTGATATTTCTTTACTCGATACAAAAAATTCTGAGATTAAAAAAATTAACGAAAATCCAATTGATGTTAATTGGACTTCTAAAGATTTGATTTCTAAAAATTACAGTTTAATCTGGAATGATTCTACTTTGATAGACAGTATGTATTATAAAATCAAAATTAGAAATGATAAAAATAATATCGAAACTATCAGCGACTCATTTATGTATATCCATCCAAAACCGGTTGTTGATACTGTTGTCGTTGTTAAGAAAATAGTTAAGAAAAAACATAAAAAACGCTATATCGTTAGACATAAACCTAAAAAGGTTATTGAACAACCTAAACCGGAACCAAAACCGAAACCGAAACCGGTTGTTGCTCCTAAACCTGAACCAAAACCGGAACCAAAACCGGTTGAACAGCCTAAATCAAAAGGTTACGGACTTCCAATCGCAATTGGTGCCGGTGTAATATTGTTATCATTGTTCTTCTTTAAAAAGAAGAAAAAATAAGATAAATTAAAGGCGGATTTCTTCCGCCTTTTTTTATTCCCTAAAAACCTATTTTAGTTTAAAATATAATATCCCAAATCATTAAAATTAATTCCTATAAATAACTTGTTGAAATTAGGCTGATTAAATTTCAATATAGACCATTAATATTGTGCTAAAATAAACTACCGATTGTGTAACAAAATAAAATACCAATAACACTTGTAAATGTACCTCGACGTTGTACGCCGTTTGAAATATAAAAAATAGCTAACTCATAACAACTTACAAACTCGTTATACGCCATTCCAATAATGAAAGTAACCAAAGCAGAAAGTCTAAAAATAATTACATACTTATTAAAAATAGATTTAGAATTTCCGGCAATCTACAAATTCTCTTCACCAATTTAAAGTGCGAAGGAACCAATAAACTATTCTATGTAATTCTTGACCAAAATTCGGCAGAAATTATTTCTGAAAAAAAAAGGAGATTTCAATGAAAAAAATTACAACACTTATATTTATTCTTTTTGCAATTAACATTTTCTCACACCCAAAAATTCCTATTTCAAACCCTGACAATACTTTGAAATATACAGCACGTGCCGATTCTCTTCACGGTTTTGATATTACAAAATATACTTTGAATATTACGATTGATGATGAGAACCACTATATTTCCGGAAGTGTAATTACAAATATTACTGCTGAAGAAAATCTAACTTCAATAGAATACAACCTTGTTGCTCTTGATGTCGATAATGTTAAAGTAAATAACCAGAATGTCGATTTTACCTTCAATGATAATATTATAAATATTCCTCTCCAAAATATCAATGAAGGTGATAACTTCACAACAACAGTAACCTATCATGGAAATCCGGTTTTAACAGGTGGAGTTTATAATCTCGGAATGTTTTTCCAATCAAATGTTGTTTTTACAATTTCAGATCCAAATGCTGCCAGAAATTGGTGGCCTTGCTATGATCATCCTTGGGATAAGGCGATTGTGGATTTGAATGTTACAGTTCGTGATGATTGGAATGAAGCGTCCAACGGAATCAGAACCGGTATTGATGATAATAATGATGGAACTAAAACATATCATTGGGCTGGTGAAAACCCGATGACAACCTTTCTGGTAACTGTTTCAGCTTCTAATTTTGTAGAATTGGATGACGATTTTAACGGTATTCCGATTATGAATTTCGTTAATCCTGCAATTGAAAATTCAGCTTTGACGGATTTTTCAAATTTACCTTTTATGATGCAAGTTTTCACCCAAAAATATGGAGATTATCCTTTTGAAAAATATGGAAATGTTGTGGAACCAATGTCCACTTTTGGCGGGATGGAACATCAAACAATGACAACCCTTGCCTCCAATATTATTGATGGAAATCATGGAAATGAAACGACTATTGCTCATGAATTGGCTCATCAATGGTTTGGAGATTGTTTGACTCCGCTAACGTGGAAAGATGTCTGGCTTTCAGAAAGTTTTGCGACCTATTCGGAATGTGTTTATACCCAAGAATGGCAGGGATTTGAGGCGATGAATAATTACGTACAATCCTCTTATCATAATTATTATAAAAATTGGATGAGTGCAAATGGTGTTCGTCCCGTTTATAATCCTCCCTATGATGAAACTTTTGCTCCTCCTGTTTATGAGAAAGGTGCTTCGGTTTTACATATGTTAAGATTAAAAGTTGGTGATGATGTTTTTTGGCAAATTCTTCAAACGTATTTTCAAGCTTTTCATAATTCAAATGTTGTTACTAATGATTTCAAAAATATTGCTGAACAAGTTTCCGGTTTGGATTTAGGTCAATTTTTCCAGCAATGGATTTTTCAACCCGGTTTGCCATCTCTAAAATATGCAATTTTTAATGATGAAGATAATGCTCAATTTCAGGTTGTTTCTAAAACATTTTCTAACTCCGATACCGATTTTTACCTTGATTTCCCAATTTCTGTAAATACAACTACCGAGCAAGATTCATTTCTTGTACAAACAAATCCTAATGATTGGACTTCCTACCAAAATTCTTATTCCGGAGAAATAAATTCTTTTGAAGTTGACCCTCATAATTGGGTTTTTACAATTCATAATTATAATATTAAACCTGAAATTTCTTATGCTTTAGCCACAGATAATCAAGTATTTATTTCGTGGACCGGTTTACCTTTTGATATTGATGGTTACAATATTTATCGCTCTCAGTCTGAAAATGGTGATTTTGTTAAAATTAATGATGAAATAATTACAAATACAAATTTTATTGATGAATCCGTTCAAAACGGGAATTCCTATTACTATTATATTTGTGCTCAAAAAAATGATACTTATCTTTCTGAAAAATCTAATATTGTAAATGCAGAGCCTATTTCTTTTCCAATGGATCAAGGATACCTTTTTGTTGATGAAACACTAAATGGAGCCGGTAGTCCTGCAAATCCTAATGATGAAATGGTAGATGATTTTTATGTAGCAAGTTTTGGAGTTTCAAATTATTCTCAATGGGATGTTATGGAGCAAGGTTTACCTACCATAAATGATATTAAAAATTACAGTGTGATTATTTGGTATGACGATGATTTTTCTCAGCATTTGATTGAGGATGATATTCCGGCTTTAGAAAGCTTTATACTTGCCGGTGGAAATGTTTTGATTTCAGGATGGAAAACAGCTGATGCCTTGGATGCTGTTTTTTTGCATGATTTTGTAGGTGTAAACAGTGTATCTTTGGATAATTCGCCCCATTTTTCAAGTGCAATTTCAAATTCCTTTCCTGATTTGATACTTAATCCTGATAAAATTATTCCAAATTGGAATGGAAAACTGCCGATGGTAGCAACTTTTAATGAAGCTGAAAATCCGATTTATAGTTTTCAAGGTGAAGGAGATTTTGTAAATAATACCTGCGGAGTTGAAAAATCAAATAATGGAAATTGCTTTTTATTAGGTTTTCCGCTCTATTTTATTCAAGATGAGAATGTTGCTGATTTTGCTTCTTTTCTGGAAAATGAATGGAATGTTGGTAATGATGATGATAATTTTGTACCTGAAAATTTACATCCAATTGTTGTTTATCCAAATCCTTCCCAAGTTTCTCGCTCCAACAATTTGAATGTAAAATATTATTCCCTAAAATCCGGAAACGTTGAGATGGAAATTTATAATATTAAAGGTCAAAAAATACAAAGAATTACCTCGAATCTTAAAAAGGGAAATAATAAAATCCGATTAAATTTTAATGATAAATTAAGCTCCGGAATTTATTTTCTCAAAATTGTAAATTCAGATAGAGTTTCAACAAAGAAATTTGTCGTGGTTCATTAATTAATAAAGAGAGAGATAGAGCAAGTTAAGCTTTATCTCTCTTTAATTTTTCCTCTCTAACAATTTCGGCTTGTGATTTTCTCATATAAAACGGTTCTAACGAAGCTATTTCATTAAAATTATAAACCGGAACTATTTCCCTCAATTCAAACAAGCTTATCAATGATGCGGCTAAAGCCAATGACTGATGTTTCAAAACAAAATCAGCCTCAATTGTCTTATTGATTAATTCTTTATAGACATTAACTCCACTGCCAATTACGGTTACCTTCCCTTCGATCAAATCAAGAAACTCTTGCGGTTTGAAATTCCCGGGTGCAATAATTTCCTCTAATTTTGGAGAATACATTCCCGCATAAACCTCACCCATTTTGGCATCATTAAAAACTACAATATTATTGGCATTTCCAAACAAATTTGCAGCTGACATTTCAATAGAATTAAACGGAATTATCGGAATTTTATTAGCATAAGATAGACCTTTCGCTGTTGCAAGTCCGATTCTTAAACCTGTAAATGAACCCGGTCCGTTAGAAATTAATATCGCATTTATGTCATTAATCGATATTTTACATTGTTCCATTCCAAAAGCTATTTGAGGCATTAATCTTTCAGAATGGGTAACTTTTAAATCTAAAAATTGAATGTATTCAATCTTGCTATTCTTTGATATTGCAATACTTCCGGAAGTTGAGGAAGTATCTATTGCTAAGATATTCATATTTAACCACCTTTTTCAAATTATTTTTTTTATACATTTCTTGACTGTCAAGCACATTTGGAAATAATAAATCAATATTAAGAAATAAGGAATTAAAATGAATAAAAAATTTAAAAATATCTATGAAATAATTCTTTTTAAAATGACGCTTGGAACGTTAAAATTACTGCCATTTAAACTTACTTTTAAATGGTCGGCAAAGTTAGGAATTTTTGCCGGAATGATATTAGGTATTAGAAAGAAAGTGGCATATTCTCAAATCAAAGAATCTTTTCCTGAAAAAACCGATCAAGAAATAAAAAAAATTCTTAGAAGAATGTATGAAAATATTGGCTATCAATCTATTGAATTTTTTATAGGAAATAGAACAGATTTATTGAAAAATGTAACTTCGGAAGGTTTTGAGTATTTGCGTGAAGCTTATGAAAAAAATAAAGGCGTAATTATAGTCAGTGGACATTTTGGAAATTGGGAAATGGCAGGAGAATTTATTGCATCAAAAGGAATGCGATTCGGAGCTGTCGTTAAACGTCAAAGAAATCCTTATGTTAATGATTATATCGAAAACCGCCGAGCAGGTTCTAATATTCATCTAATTTATAAAAAACGTTCTTTTAGAGGTATTGTTAAAGAATTAAAAAATGGATCAGGTATTGCCTTTTTATCTGATCAAGCTGCCAATAAACAAGGTATAAAATTGAATTTTCTTGGACGCGAAGCATCCGTTAATATTGGAGCAGCTAAACTAGCCCTTAAATTCTCCGTACCGATCGTATTTTGCTATTCCCTCCGTGAACCCGATAATTCGCTGTCATTTCATTGTCATAAACCAATTTTTATAGAAAATCTTGACGAAAATCAAAAAAATATTAAATATCTAACTCAGGCTTTAAATTCTGAGATTGAAAATATCGTAAAAAAATATCCTGAAAATTGGTTTTGGGTCCATAAAAGATGGAAAAATGCTAATCAAGGAAAGGACCCCGAACTTTATAATTAACAAACAATGAGGTTGTTATGAAAATTGTTTACGTTTTACCCAATAAAATATTTGATAAGAATACTTATGAAAATTCTTTAAAACATATTCTTTTCCATTTTAACAAGAAAAACGAAATTATTCCTTTCGTTCCATTTATTGAAAATATCGATCCATTTCATAAAGAAATTGTTTATGAAAAAGATAATATTCTTGTTGAAACAAATCAAATCATTGAAGATAATCTCTATTATTTGACTGTAAAAAAAATAGATTCAGACTTTGATTTTGAAAATGCCGATTCTCTGAAATTTTTCAGTGAAGTCGTTTCAAAGTATATTAATGAAAAAATAAAACCCGATGTCGTTCACGTATTTGGTTCGGAATTTGGATATCTGGTAAAATTATTGGATAATAAAATCAAAACAATCTTCAATATTAACAAAATAACTCAATCATCAAAACTAATCCAATCATTAAATTCTATTGGAGAATCTGAAAGTTACTCACCTTTACTTTACGGAGCAATCTATTCGGATGCTGTAATTTTTCCTTCCAAAAAACTCATTCTCCAAATCCAAAAAGGCGAAATTAAAAGCGATTTACAATCAGTAATTTTAAAAAGATACAAAAATGTTTTCGGGATAATTCACGGAATTGATTATAAAATTTGGAATCCTAAACATGATCAATACCTAAAACATAATTTTTCTTCAAATGAAATTTTTAACAAAAATCTCTGCAAATCCAAAATGCAAAAGTTTTTGGACTTAGAAACAAATAGTTCTATTCCTTTAATTATTTTTGGAAAAGATATTAATCCTGAATCCGGATTTGATATTATTAAAAGTCAACTGAAATTTATGTCAAAAATGAAGATTCAGTTTGTTATTTTTGGAAAGCCTGCTGAAAAATATTTGAGCTGTTTATTGAATTTAAAAGATAAATATCACAATATAAAATTTGTTAATAATCCTAATGAAACTTTCTTGCACAAGATTTTATCATCTTCTGATATTTACATCTCGCCGGCAACAATAAATACCAATAATTATTTTCACTTAAAAGCAATGAGATACGGAGTTGTTCCACTTACTTATAATACCGGAATTTACGCTGATACAATAATCTCAAATCTTAATAATTCTAAAAAAGCTAATGGATTTTTGTATTTAAATAAAGATTCCGCTTCATTTATTTCAAAGCTAAAGGAAGTTGTGGAAGTTTTTAGTGAAAAGGAGTTGTGGAATTCTTATGTTAAAAATGCAATGGAAAAAGATTTTTCTTGGAAAGACATTCTTAAAGAATATGAAGATTTATATGTGAGAGAGATTTAAAAAAAATAACGACGAGGAAATCTCGCCGATAAAGTTATATCTTTTCGTGCAAAGCCTGAACCGGTGCCAATCCTAAAGGATTACCATGTTCAATCGCTTTTAAAACTGCCCCGCCACCTGTAAAAATGTAATATTTAGGATGGTCGAGAGCAACAATATAAAGTCCGGGAAGGAGTCGCTTTAATTCCTGCATCGTATCCCCGCCTCCATATAATTTTACCGCTTCTTGATTATCATCAATCAATTTATCAAGAGCAATTGTTCCTTCATTAAAATACGGTGTTAACCCCATCACAGCGTTAATGAATATTGTCCTAGCGTTCATAAATATATCTTTCACATTTTTTTCGTCAAAAGAATCCGGGTGAATATCTAAAACATAATTAAATTTCATTCCCGGTTTAAGATCCTTAATTGAATGCATTCTTGAATTTTCAGAAGTAGGATAATCAATCTCATCTGCTTCAATAAAATATGGTAATTCCACTAATTTTTCTTCGTATTGTTTGGCAAATTCCACAAATCTATGAGCAGAATCCAGATCATTTTGATTTATGCCTTTGATGGAAACCCCATATTTGGCAGAAATATAAGCGTTGTAAATTACTCCCCCGAGAATTAAATAATCCGCTTCTTTTAAAAGAGCAAAAAGTGGCTCTATTTTCGTATCAAATTTCGAACCGGCAACAACTGCCACAAATGGTCGTTTGGGATTGTAAATTCGATCGAGATTTTTTACTTCTTTTTGCATTAAAAATCCGGCGTACGATGGAAGATATTTGGTAATATTAGTTGTGGAAGCATGCGGTTGCCACGAGCCAAAAGCATCATTAATATAAATATCGGCAATTCCGGCTAATTGATTGGCAAATCTATCAGCATCTTCCCCACCTGCTTCTTCACCGTGAAACCATCTGGTATTAGGAAGATAAATCGCATCAATTTCACTATTCCTTAACTCTTTTATGAGATGATTTATCGAAGTCTCAATCCCAAGATATCCAAAATCTTGATGAGAATAAAAATCAGGAATTTTAATTTTAATATGTAATTTGTTTTCCAAATATTCGACAATTGGTTTAACGGACGTCTTTTCTGAAATTTCAATATTACCGTTTTCTTTATTTTTTGGGCGACCTTCATGTGTCATTAATATGATTTTTCCGCCTTTGGCATTTATGTGATATAAAGTACCAATGGTTGCATCAATTCGATATGGATCATGAATAATACCTTCTTTAACGACATTGTGATCAACTCTGACTAAAACAATTTTGCCTTTTAAATCCGCGTCTTGAATAAGTGGGAACAAGTCTTTCATAATTTCCTCCAAAAAAAAACTACCGAATTAATTCGGTAGTTTTACAAATAAATATTTTGCTTATTTTAGCAACAACATTTTTTTAATCGACTTGTAATTGTTTGTTTTCAAAATATAAAAATAAATTCCTGAGGAACATTTTAAATTATTTTCGTCCAAACCTCTCCAAGTTACAGAATAGTTTCCGGCTTTCATTTCTCGATTGTAGAAAGTTCTTACTTTTTGTCCCAAAACATTATAAATACTTAAATTTACATTTGAATTTTCCGAAACGGAAAAATCAATATTTGTTTCCGGATTAAATGGATTTGGATAAGCATTACCTAACTTAGTTGCTTCCGGAACGTCAGGTGTATCATTATTTCCAAAAGTTTTGACTGTTATCGGTTGAGATAATTCAGAAGTTCCGTTATTATTAAGAATTCTTAACCAATAGTAATATGTTTGATTCATCTCTACTTCTGAATCCATAAAATTGTAAGAATTTTCTTGAGAAGTATTTGTACCGGCAATTAAAGTTGCATTCAATTTTATAGCATCTGTTGAATTTTCAGTCAAACTTCTCAAAACATCAAACCCCATAAAATCAGTTTCCGTTTGAGTAATCCAATTCAAGTTAACATAATTTTCATTTGTAAATGTAGCTGAAAATGAAGATAATTCTACAGGAAGAGTTGTCCCGTCATCCATAACAAAATTATCAATATAAATAATTTCGTTTCCATCAAAATCAGTTTGATCATAAAATCTCAGTCCTACTGGAATGTCTTCATCGGCAGAGGCTGTATATGACCAAGTATATTCCTGCCACCCGGTTGTTGTATTATCGGAATAAGTATTGTCATAAGTACCAACATAGAATCTGATTTTTAAATGACCTTCGGTATTTTTATAGCGTAATGAAATTGTATATTCAGTACCTTCTGTAACATGAACGGTCTGTCTAAAATCTGTGTTTTTTTGAGAACCGGTAGTTACCTCCATTGCACAAGAGCTATTACCTTCATAAACATTTTCAGCAACATTTTCTTGAGTTGGATTAATGCCGGAATCAATTGTTGTCCAATCGTCAGGTGTTCCCCCTGTCCAATTTTCAAATCCCGGATTTGCAATAATATTGATACCAAATAATGATATGCTAAATATTATCAAAATAAATAATACTGTTAGTTTTTTCATGATAAACTCCTTTTTACGTAATTTTCGCAAAATTAACAGCTTAACTGTTTTTTGTCAAATCAAATATCTTTTTGAAATAACAAAAAATAATAAATTCAATAGTAAAGAAAAGAAACATTTTCTTTATACCTCTAACTCTCCGTACATATTGGCTTTAAATAATTTTTGCGGAAAATTATCAACACACTTTCCCCGACTATATTTAGAATATTTTTTACTATATAATCTAAAAAAATCTCCAATTTATATTAAAATCATCACGGACAAACTTATATATTTTCTTCCCCATATTGAGTTAGGTTTTTTGCATCTAAAAAGATTTCCTTCGCCAAACAAGAAAGGAGAATAATGAAGATATAAAGAACAAAGTTCAGCTTTCCGGGATTCCTTCTTATAATTTTTCAGTATGATTATTGTTCCCAAATATCCCCCTCCTAAACTTTTCCGATAGACAATCACCGTTTAAGAAAAAAGGAACTGAAAAGATCAAGTTTACAAGATTTGAATGCAACACTTCACATTGCTACCTAAAAAAACAATCACACTTTTTTGAAAATGCCTGTTAAATTTTATATCCAACTTGACAGTATTTCTTCAAATTTATTTTTATGAGAACAAATAAATTGGAGTTTTTATGAAGTATATAATATTTGATGACAATAAAATAGATGATTTCTATCCTTTAACTTTTACGCGTCCGGTCGGTGATTTGAAAACCGGAATCCTTAAATTACGACAGCGTTTATTTTCCTATTTTAATATGGAAAGTTATAATCTGGTAATTTCCGATAATCTTGAGAAATTATATAGGAAAAGGCATCCTGATTTTTTTGTTAATGATATAATAAATGGCGAAGCAATTTTTATCAATTCCAGAATAATTATTAGTGATGAATTAGTAAAAAAAATTAATCAATGTCCTTTAAACTCATCCTTAATTTCAAATGGAAATATAGTTGCGGCAAAATTAAATTTGGAAAATAAAAAATTTACTTCGGAAACACTAATAGATTTTTTACAAGAATTAGATTCTCAAGAAATTGATGCTAATTTTTGGACTCATATTTGGGATTTGATCTCTGAAAATTCTAAGATGATACGTCAGGATTTTCAAGATTTTTTTTATGATAAAGATAATTTTTTTGAGACGGAAATGGGCGTAACTGTTCTAAATCCATATAATATTTGGATTGGTGAAGGTGTTACAATGAAGCCGGGCGTTGTTATTGATGCAACTGAAGGTCCGGTTATTATCGATGAAAATGCAACAATTTTATCAAATGCTGTTATCGTTGGTCCAACTTATATTGGAAAATCAACAACAATCAAAATTGGGGCAAAGATTTATGAAGGTTCTTCAATCGGTAAAATTTGCAAAGTTGGCGGAGAAGTTGAAGATTCAATTATAACGTCATTTTCCAACAAACAACACGATGGATTTTTAGGACATAGTTATTTGGGGGAATGGGTAAATATCGGAGCCGATACCAATAACAGCGATTTGAAAAACAACTATAAAAATGTAAAAATGTATCACTACCCTTCAAAAAAGAAAATTGATTCCGAAACGAAATTCCTCGGTTGTATAATTGGAGATCATACCAAAATTGGGATAAATTGTTCAATAAATACCGGTAGTGTGATTGGAATAGGTTGTAATCTTTACGGACGAAATTTGTTGTCTGATTTCATCCCGGATTTTTCTTGGGGCGAAGCTGGAAATTTAACTTCTTATCACTTAGAAAAATTTGTGGAAACAGCTGCTCTTGTCAAAAAAAGGAGAAATCTTTATTTTGATTCTGAAGAAAAAGAACTTTACAACAAATTATACGAAAAGTTTTTGAATTATAATAATGACAAAGGAAATAATTAAATGCAAAATATAGTGGAAATAGAATATCGTTCCGGAAATTTCGGATATTGTAATAACATACATAATCTTGAACTCATTCCTGAAATGCAGGTTATTGTAAATGTTGAACGGGGCGAAGACATTGTGAAAGTAATTTCAAGCTCGATTAAAGAAGAAAGTATCAAAGGTCTTGGAGAAATAGATACGAATATTTTAAGAATCGCAACAGAATCTGATTTTGAGAAATTAACTCACGTTATTGAATCTGAAGAAGAAGCTGTTAAAAAATTTAATGAACTTTTGGTGAAATATCCTTTTGAAATGAAATTAATAGATACGGTTTACCAATTTGACGGTAATAAATTAACTTTCTTCTTTACAGCTGACGGACGTGTTGACTTCAGAATGTTTGTTCGAGAATTGGCATCTTATTTTAGAACCAGAATTGAACTTCATCAAACTTCAGGAAGAGATCAAGCAAAAAGATTAGGTGGAATTGGAATGTGCGGTCATGAATATTGTTGCAGTACTTTTCTCAGAAAATTTAATCAAGTAACAATTAAAATGGCTAAAGATCAAAATCTTTCCGGTAATTTATCAAAGATATCAGGACCTTGCGGCAGACTTTTATGTTGCCTGAATTATGAAGAAAATTCTTACCTTGAAGAGCATAAAGGATTCCCGGAAGTTGGAGATAAAATAATTTATAATAAAAATGAAATGTATGTATATAAAATTGATTATTTGAATAAAAAAATCCATATGACAGATGATGATCAAAATTTTCAAATTCTTGATTTAGAACAATATACATTTTTAAGCAAGCAGCGTCATGGCAGACGATAAACGA
Organism: Candidatus Cloacimonadota bacterium; assembly: GCA_027064005.1. GTDB lineage: Bacteria > Cloacimonadota > Cloacimonadia > Cloacimonadales > JAMOQM01 > JAMOQM01. The sequence goes on from JAMOQM010000115.1 coordinate 15,198, forward strand.
AATATCCTGCTTTTATCAAAAGATGATCTGAATGCATTTCTGAAAAGAATCTCGGCGAAAGCGTATATCGCTAATCAAATCTATAACTGGATTTTCAAAAAGTTCGTCTTTAATTTTGATGAAATGCTTAATATCTCAAAAGATATGAGAGCAATCCTCAAAAGTGAATTTTATTTTGATTTACCTGAAATTTCGACAATTCAGAAATCTAATGACGGAACAAAAAAATATCTTTTAAAACTCAAAGACGGTATGTTTATTGAGATGGTCTTAATTCCTAATTTGAAAAAAAATACGGTTTGTATCTCATCACAAGTTGGATGTGCGAGAAATTGTAATTTTTGTGCAACAGCAAAATTGGGTTTAGTGAGAAATTTAACTGTAGCGGAAATTGTTGGTCAAATACTATTGGTTTCAGGAGATCTCTTTCCTAACAAATTGACCAATATTGTATTTATGGGAATGGGTGAACCACTGGATAATTACGATAATGTAGTAGAATCAATTAGATTTATAAATAGAGAAGATACACTTCTTTTTAGTCCGAGAAGAATTACAATTTCAACTTCAGGAGTTATTCCCGGTATCGAAAGATTGGCTAACGAAAATCTAAATGTAAAATTGGCGGTTTCATTAAATTCTGCAATTAATGAGAAAAGAGATGAAATAATGCCCATAAACACAACTTATCCTTTGGAAAAACTAAAAAATCAACTTTTGAATTTTAGAAAAAAATCTAATTTTAGAATTACTTTTGAATATATAATGATAGCAAACTTCAATATGTCTAATTCTGATATTAAGGCTTTGAGAAAATTTGTAGGGGATATTTCATGTAAAATAAACCTCATTCCTTGGAATCCGGTTGAAAACTTACCTTACAAATCACCTTCAAAACACGAGATAGAAAATTTTAGAAATAAGTTGTCGGAAAATTTAAATTTTGCAATTACTTTGAGAAACAGCCGTGGACAAGATATAGATGCTGCCTGCGGTCAATTAGTTGCTAAAAAAATATCTAGGGAGAGATAATGGATTTATATTATGAACTTGCGAAAGAAATTTTTGACTTAGATGGGAAAAAATGTAAATGCAAAGGTGGACATAAAGTCTGTTTGGAATGCGAAAGATGTCGAGCAAAAGATAAAGATTGTTTGCCTGATTTAACAAAACCGATTGCAGGCTATATTGACCATACTAATTTAAAAGCGGAAGCAACGAGATATGATATAAAAATATTGTGCTCGGAAGCTGAAGAATTTGGTTTTAAAACTATTTGTATTAATTCTGCAAATGTTGCAACAGCGAGAAATAAAGTTGAAAATAGTTTGATTTGTTCCGTGATTGGTTTCCCGCTTGGAGCAGTTCCAACAAATGTAAAAGTTTTTGAAGCAAAACAAGCTATCACGGACGGTGCCAAAGAAATTGATATGGTAATAAATATCGGTGAGTTAAAATCAAAAGAATATTCTTATGTTTTGAAAGATATTACTGAAGTTGCCAAAGTTTGCCACGAAAACGGAGCTAAATTAAAAGTTATTGTTGAAACATGCTTATTGAATAAAACGGAAAAAATAAGTTCTGTTTTGATAGCAAAAAAAGCCGGAGCTGATTTTGTAAAAACTTCTACCGGAATGAATAAAGCCGGAGCGACTATCGAAGACGTAAAAATGATGAGAGAAATTGTCGGACCAAAAATGGGTGTAAAAGCAGCCGGTGGTATTCGAAATTATGAAACAGCACACGCAATGCTGGAAGCCGGTGCAAATCGAATCGGTGCAAGCCAAAGCATAAAAATCGCAAATACGGAAACCGAATGAAAATAGAAATTGCAGGTTTTAATTTAGATAAAACCCTCTTTAATAACGACAGCGTAAAAACTCCGGAAACTATTTCGGCAGCATACGCAAGAATCAGTCGTAGCACGAAGTCTGTAACAGAATTGAGAAAACAAGCATTGGATGAAGTTGCCAAAGCTAGAAAATCTAACGAATCAATAATTTACGATTTAGGTCATAGTTCGATTGCCGAACATGCAGTTTTTAATATCGATATTATCGGAGTTTCACGTTTATTGTCCGAAATCATCCAGAAAAGTCGTTTAGCTTCTTTTACTGAAAAATCTCAGCGTTATGTTACAATGAAAGGTGATTTTGTGGTTCCGTATGAAATTATAGATACTCCACTGGAATCTCGATATATTGAATTTGTAGAGAACCAAAATAATCTTTATGAAAAATTGTATAAAAAGGCTGCAAAATATTTGGAAGAAATTCACTTTGAAGGAAGTAAGCGGGAATTATTAGGTAAAGCGAAAGAAGATGCTCGCTATGTTTTGCCACTATCAACAGAAACTCAGATGGGAATGACGATAAATGCCAGAAGTTTAGAACATCTTCTTTTACGACTTGACAGAACAAATTTGGACGAGGCAAAAGAATTAAAAAATCTTTTGGAAAAAGAAGTTAAATATATAACTCCTTCATTAATTAAATATACTAAAGCGGATGAATATTTATCTAATAAGCAAATTTTTGATTCCGTTAAACCTAATTTTGATGATGAACAAGTTGTTCTTTTGGAAAATTCAGATAATCCTGATTTGAATATTTTAAAAGCAATTTTTTTTAGAGAAAATGGTTTTTATTCGAATGAATATTTCAAGAATTTTACTAATGAAGATTATAAAGCAAAATATGATATTATTTTTTCAAATATGAGAAGTTTTCATTCTGCCCCGCAAGAATTTGAAATCCCTGAGTTTATCTTCAAACTAAATATTTCTTCCAGTTGTTATGCTCAACTAAAAAGACATAGATTATCAACCCAAATCAAATCAAAGTATAATCCTAATAACGGAATAGTTCTCCCACCTTTATTAAAAAAGATTGATTTTGATTTTTCGAATTCTTTTGATGAAAGAAATATTTTATTTGCTGAAATGGAAAAAATGAAGTCCGGACTTGGTAATTATGTAATGACAAATTCGGATAAAATCAAAGTTCTTTTTAAAGCAAATTTACGTGAAATTTATCATTTTGTACGACTTAGATCAGACAAACATGCACAATGGGAAATAAGGGAAGTTTCCCAAAAGATAGAAAAAATAGTCAAAAAAATTGCTCCTTTCGCTTCTTCAAAATTAGCAGGCAAGAGTGATTTCTGATAATTTTTGTTATTAAAAATTAGGAACTCTATTTTTGGTAGAGTTCTTTTTTTTGAAAATCTATTCTAAATAACTTCATTTTTGATAATAGATATTCCTTACATTGGATATTTTTAAAAATTTTTTCTTCTCTTAACATACTGATATATAAGAATATATAGAACATTTTTCATAAACTAATATCATTTCGGAAAAAAACTAATTGACATTGAATACGCAATTTCAAATATAAAAAAAAATATTTTGGAGGATTTGATGGCAAATTTTACAGGACCTTCAGGCATAGCTGAAGTGGTAATCGAAAAAGTTGGTGTATCAAAATGTAAATTGGGATTAATCCCGGTTATACTTTTAGGAATTTTAGCCGGAGCATATATTGCTTTCGGTGCTCAACTCGCAACAAAGATGTTTGTTTTGTTTCAAGATCCAGGTATGGCAAAACTTGTCGGTTCAAGTGTATTTAGTGTTGGACTCATGTTAGTTGTTATTGGTGGAGCGGAATTATTCACCGGTAATAACTTAATGTTTATGTCTGTTTTGTCAGGAAAAGCGAAATTATCCGACATGCTTACAAAATGGATCGTCGTCTATATTGCCAATTTCATTGGTTCAATGTTAGTAGCCTGGCTGATGTTTAATAGTGGATTAGTTGGTGGAGCTATCGCAGATAAAGCAGTAGCAATTGCATCTGCCAAAATTCATTTAACTTTTGGGCATGCATTTATCAGAGCTATCCTTTGTAACTGGTTAGTATGTTTAGCTGTTTGGTTGGCAATTGCTTCACATGATGTCGTTGGTAAAATATTTGGAATATTTTTCCCTATTATGGCATTTGTTGCTTCAGGTTTTGAACATAGTATCGCCAATATGTACTTTATCCCAATGGGAATTATGTTAGATCCAACTAAGGTAACCTGGGGTGGTTTCTTCCATAATATTATTCCTGTTACTCTCGGTAACATAGTTGGTGGAGCACTTTTCGTTGGATTAACTTATTGGTTAATTTATGCTAAAGCTTGCAAAAGAGCATAAAAAATAATATTTATATTTATCTTGCCTGGTTTTTCCAGGCTTTTTTTTTGTCCTCATGAAATATAAAATGACAGCAGTAATTCTAGCCGGTGGCAAAAATTCTCGTATGAAACGAGAAAAAGCTTTTTTGAAAATTAATAGAATATTATTACTTGAGCACACTATCAATATTTTAAAACCACTCTTTAAAGAAATCATTATTGTAACAGCAAAAAATGAGATAAAAGAAAAATTCAGTGATTATAAAATTGTCAAAGATGAATTTTGCGGTTGCGGACCACTTGCCGGAATTCATGTTGCTTTGAAGAATTCTAAGTTTAACGAGATAATGGTTTTTGCTTGTGATATGCCGAATCTAAATCCCAATTTAATTAATTCAGAGGTAGAAAAATATCGCAATTTGGATAAAGCCGTGCAGGCATTTGTTCCAAAACATATTGAAGGAATCGAACCACTTCACGCGATATATTCCAAATCCGTATTAAACGATATTGAAACAAATTTGTTGTCGGGAAAATATTCCGTTCGTAGTTTTTACAATAAAATAAATATAAAATATTGGGAAATTGATGATAAATTTGTCTGCAATTTTATCAATATAAACAGCCAAGAAGATCTGGAAATAATAAAGCAAAAGTTAAAATTAGATTTGATTTGATTGATTTACTGTTTGATTCGGGAAACTGAATGAAAGCGATAATGTAAGCAAGATTTTGTATTATAAACTAAAATTTAATAATTAAAAGAATTCTCTCTGCAACTCTTGTCTTTATTAGAGTTCATTCGTAATAATTAGTGAAAATTTGTGGTTGATTTTTTTCTTTGAATTCCGATGTTCTTCGTTTTTTTTAGGTTTAATTTCATCATAATAATGGTGATAGCAATCTTGAAATTGATTCATAAGATTTTACAAAGATTTTTTTATTAGAGATTTCATCTAACGTAATTTCTCTGCTATCGGAAAAATCTATTTGGAATTGATTGTAAATTTTGCGTGAAAAATCCTCATCATAAATTAAGGAATTAATTTCAAAATTCTCTTCAAAACTTCTGATGTCCATATTTGCACTCCCAATAGACACAAATTTATTATCAACAATGAGAGTTTTTGAATGAATAAAACCTTTTTGATATTCATATATTTTAATTTTAGCTTCCATAAGTTCCTTAAAATAAGAACGTGAACCATAAAAAACAATTTTATGGTCAGGAAAAGATGGAACAATAATTCGCACATCCACACCGCTGAGTGAAGCAGTTTTTAGAGCAGTGAGCATACTTTCGTTCGGGACAAGATACGGAGTTTGAATATAAATATATTTTTTCGCAATATTGATTGATGAAAAATAAGCCTGCATAATATTTTCCCAATTTGAATCAGCTCCTGATGAAATAATCTGAACAGGCACTTTATTTGTTATATTATGAGTAGGAAAATAATTATAAAAATCGATCATTTCCCCTCCCAAAAACAACCAATCTATAAGAAACGCTCTTTGAATTGAATGTATTGAATCACCTTGAATTTTTAAATGGGTGTCTCGCCAATAACCAAAATATTTATTTTTACCATAATATTTATCCCCGATATTTACTCCACCGATAAACCCAATTTTACCGTCGATAATCGCAATTTTTCTATGATTTCTATAATTTAATTTACTCGAAAGAATGGGAAATTTAACGGGTAAGAATGGTTTTATTTCTATTGATTTTGTTCTAAGTTCATTTAGATAAGATTTTCCTAACCTCCAACATCCAACTGCATCATAAATTATATTAACTTTAATTCCTTCTGAAGATTTTTTTATGAGAATATCTTTAAGTTTGTTCCCAATTTCATCATTTGCAATTGAGAAATATTCTAAATGAATATGATGCTTTGCTTTTTCTAAAGATTGAAAGATTGCGTCAATTGCGTCTTTACCGTTGAAATATGAAGTAATTTTATTGTTAATATTTAACTCGGAATTAGCGTTATTTTCTGCTAATGTAATTATTTTTATGAATTCAGAATCAGCAAATTTTTTATTTCCCGCATAATCTATCGATGAAAATTGGTATAATTTTTCTAATTTAATAAGATCTTCTTTTTGTTTGATTGAAAAGATTTTATGTTTTCTATAATTTATTCCAAAAATGAGATACAAAACAAATCCGACAAATGGCAAAAAAATCATTATTTGAATCCATGCTAAAGTTGCGGTTGGACTTTTATTTTCTCGTATAATTAAAAAAATAACTGATAAAAGGATAATTAAGAAAAAATAGTTTGATATCTTTAAAAATATTTTTAACAATTCCGAAAATGAATTCCCTGCTGAAATAAAGTTAACCGAAAAAATTAAGCCTGAAATTAAAAGGAAAGAAACGATTATCCAAAAAATTCTTTTCATAATAAAAGGGGCAATTAAGCCCCTATATTTTTTATTCTACAGCCGCTTGAGCAGCTGCTAATCTTGCAATTGGAACTCTGTAAGGTGAACAACTGACATAATTCATATTCACTCTATGACAGAATTTAACTGAACTCGGTTCTCCACCATGTTCACCACAAATTCCTACATGAAGATCCGGTCTTGTTTTTCTACCTTTTTCAATACCCATTTTTACTAATTGCCCAACACCTTCTTGATCAAGAACTTGGAATGGATCAACTTTGAGGATATTTTTCTCAAGATAAACCGGTAAGAATGAACCGATGTCATCTCTGGAATAACCAAATGTCATTTGAGTTAAATCATTTGTACCAAAAGAGAAAAATTCAGCGTTTTCAGCAATTTCATCTGCTGTTAATGCAGCTCTGGGAATTTCAATCATTGTTCCGAGCAGATATTCGATTTTATCATTTCTTTCTTCAAATACTTTTTCGATTGTTGCTCTAATAATTTTTTCTTGATAAACCAATTCTTCTTTACGTCCAACAAGTGGAACCATAATTTCCGGTTTAGCATCAATTCCTTTTGCTTTTACATTTAAAGCAGCTTCAATAATTGCTCTTGCTTGCATTTCGGTAATTTCAGGATAAGTATTTCCAAGACGACATCCTCGATGTCCTAACATAGGATTAACTTCTAAGAGAGATTCAACTTTTTCTGAAATTGTTTCAAGACTCATTCCCATTTCTTTAGCCATTTCTTTTTGGTTTTCCATTTCTTTAGGAACAAATTCATGCAAAGGTGGATCTAAAAGTCTAATTGTTACATGAAATCCGTCCATTGCTTCAAAAATACCTTCAAAATCCGATCTTTGCATTGGAAGTAATTTTTCAAGAGCTTTTCTTCTTCCGGCTTCATCATCAGCAAGAATCATTTCTCTAACAGCTTTGATTCTTTCACCTTTAAAAAACATGTGCTCGGTTCTGCAAAGTCCAATACCCTTAGCACCGAAATTGCGAGCAACTTTTGCATCGTGTGGTGTATCAGCATTTGTTCTTACATACATTCTTGTATATTTATCGCAAATAGTCATAAGTTTTGCAAAATCATTATCTAATTCGGAATCACTTGTTTCAACTTTACCTTTGTAAACATGACCGGTAGAACCATTTAAAGAAATCCAATCTCCTTCTTTGAATTCTACACCGTCAGCAACCATTTTTCTTTCTTTATAATCTATTTTAATAGAACCTGCTCCCGAAACACAACATTTACCCATTCCTCTTGCTACAACGGCAGCGTGAGAAGTCATACCGCCACGAGCAGTAAGGATACCATTTGCAGCGTGCATTCCACGTAAATCTTCCGGAGATGTTTCTATTCTAACAAGAACAACTTCTTCGCCACGAGCTTTCCATTCTTCAGCTTCATCAGCAAAGAAAACGATTTTTCCTGTTGCAGCACCAGGTGATGCAGGAAGTCCTTTCGCTACAGATTGAGAAGATTTTAAGGCAACTTTATTGAAAACAGGGTGTAATAATTCATCAAGTTTAGAAGGTTCTACTCTTTTCATCGCAGTTTTATCATCAATAACGCCTTCATCTAACATATCCATTGCTATTTTAACCATGGCAGCACCGGTTCGTTTACCGGTTCTTGTTTGAAGAAGCCATAATTTTCTATCTTGAATTGTGAATTCCAAATCTTGCATATCTTTATAATGATCTTCCAATTTTTCTTGAACGCTATTTAATTGTTCGAAAATTTCCGGCATTGATTCTTCGAGAGAAGGATATTGAGATCTTCTTACTTCTTCGGAAACATTTTGTTGCTTTGCCCATCTTAAAGAACCTTCTTTAGTGATTTGTTGAGGAGTTCGAATACCGGCAACAACATCTTCACCTTGAGCGTTTATTAAATATTCTCCGTTAAAAATATTTTCTCCGGTGGCAGCATTTCTTGTAAAAGCAACACCGGTAGCAGAATTAACACCCATATTACCAAATACCATTGATTGAACAGTTACAGCGGTACCCCATTCACTCGGGATTCCGTTTAATCTTCTATAGATGATTGCTCTTTCATTATTCCAACTGCCGAAAACAGCACCGATTGCACCCCAAAGTTGATCCCAAGGATTTTCCGGAAAATCATTTCCGGTAACGTCTTTAATTGCTTTTTTAAATCTTACAACTAATTCTTGTAAGTTTTCTACAGATAGATCTGTATCCAACTCTATATTATTTTTTTCTTTTACATCTTCAATAATTTCTTCAAAAGGATCGATATCATCTTTATTTTCAGGTTTCATTCCAAGAACAACATCACCATACATTTGAACAAATCTTCTGTATGAATCCCAAGCAAATTTAGGATTTTCAGATTTTTTAGCAAGACCTTCAACAGCGTCATCATTTAATCCAAGATTAAGTACTGTATCCATCATACCCGGCATTGAAACTCTTGCACCTGAGCGAACAGATACTAATAAAGGATTTTCTTTGTCGCCAAATTTTAATCCCATAATTTTTTCTATATGTTTAACACCGTTTTCAACTTCTTCTTTTAATAATTCTATTGTTTTTTCTTTACCAAGTTCATAATATTCATTACAAACATCACTGGTAATTGTGTACCCGGGAGGTACCGGAACACCTATTAAATTCATTTCAGCTAAATTGGCACCTTTACCTCCGAGAAGGTTTTTAAGTCCACTATTTCCTTCAGCTTCACCGTTACCAAAAAGATATACTCTTTTCTTATTATCACTCATACTTTCCTCCAGTATTTTGCTTTAAGATTATATTTTTAAATTAAATAATTTCCAATTCATTTTTTTTCAGACTGCCTTTATGTCAATTATAAAGTTGATAATTTAAAACCGGTTAGATTAAAAAAACAAGAGAAATGAATTAATTATTTCATTTGTTTATTAAAGAATTTACTGAAGATGTAATTTGTAATTTCTTAGTAATGAAAAATAACTTGTCACATATTAAAGGAAATATTCCTTTTACTTTTAGATAAAAATACGCAGGCTAATGCTTAGCATAATCAGTGTTTCTTCTTAAAAGCAATAAATTATCGGAGAAATAATTATGAATAAAAGAAAAGAATTAACGACAAGTACCTATAATTTTAAGGGAATTATAAACTCTAATTGTATGTATGTTGATAAAACCAAAGAAATTTATAAATTAGTAAAAAGGCATAATGGTCAATTCTTTATGTCTCGCCCCCGTCGATTTGGGAAAAGCCTTACTTTATCAACACTGGAATCATTCTTCAAAGGTGAGAAAGAATTGTTTAAAGGTCTTTATATTTATGATAAAGATGATCTTGTTTGGGAAAATTATCCTATTATTAAATTATCAATGAATGCTATGAGTTCAAATACTTTAGAAGAATTCGAAGAAAATTTGGCAATAGAGTTAAAAAGGATAGCAAGGCGGTTTAAGATAAAGCTTGAGACTAAAAGAGCAAGCCAAAGATTCAAAGAATTAATTGAAAATCTGGAATTTGAAAAAAATAAAAACGTCGTTATCCTTATTGATGAATACGATAAACCTATCTTAGACAATATTTTAGATAAAGCCGAAGTCTTAAAAATACGAACATTTTTAAAGAATTTTTACGGCATCATAAAAGCTATGGAAGAATATTTGCGGTTTACATTTCTAACCGGAGTTTCCAAGTTTACGCAAGTTTCCGTTTTTAGTGATTTGAATAATTTAGATGATATAAGTATGGATGAAGATTTTGCCACAATCTGCGGTTTTACTCAAAATGAATGCGAAAAATATTTTGACGAATGGATTGTTGAGAATGCTGAAAAAAACAAAATGTCTAAAAAAGATTACCTTCAAAAAATAAAAGTCTTATATAACGGAATGAGATTCTCTCGAAAAGAAATTACGGTTTACAATCCGGTGTCTTTCACAAAAGCAATGGATAAAGGTAATTTTATTCATTATTGGTTTGAAACCGGCACTCCTTCAATGCTTCTAAAACTTCTCAAAAAAAATGATTATAATATCGCAAATTTTGAAGGATTAAAATTGGATTCGGCAACTTTTTCAAGTTATGAAGTAGATAATATCAAAATAGAAGCTTTGCTTTATCAAACCGGATATTTGACAATTGTTGATTATGACGAAGAAACCGATGTTTATACTTTATCTTATCCGAATAATGAAGTCAAAACAGCTTTTATTAGAAATTTGGCTGAGTATTTTACACCTGTTTCTCCGGCTGAATATCCTACATTATTAGATCATCTCGTAAACGCTTTAAAACATAATGATTTGGAAAAAATATTCAATAAGATACTAAAAGTCTTTTATTCCGAAATTAATTATGATATTAAATTAAAACACGAAAGATATTACCAATCAATCTTTTACGTTCTATTTATGATGCTCGGAACTCGAATTGAAACGGAAGTCCACACCAATGACGGCAGAATGGATTGTGTTATCAAAACAGATTCTCATATTTATATCTTTGAGTTCAAATTGGATAAAACCACAAAAGAAGCTATTGAACAAATCAAACAAAAAGAATACTATAATAAATATCTTCTTGATGAAAGAGAACTCGTTTTAATCGGTGTTAATTTCAATAGCAACAACGGAACTATCAAAGAATGGGAAGTGGAAAATATTAAAAGTTAGAATATTTAATATGCGTAATCTTACCCTCTCATTTCAAAATTAAAAATTTATTAGGAGTTTTTTGTGTCTCAAAATGTTAAATTTATTTATAAACCCCTGACGGGGAGTCATCATGAAGTTTTTTTAGCCGGAGATTTTAATAATTGGAATCCAACCGACCTAAAATTAACCGAAAAAAATGGTATTTACGAAATTAATCTGTTTCTGGAAGAAGGTACTTATTGTTATAAATTTGTAGTTGATGGATTTTGGATCGTTGATGATTCAGCCTCAGATTTTTGCTTTGATGAATATAACAATAAAAACTCTCTAATTAAGATTGGGAAATTTTCTCAAAACAAGAATATTATTAATGATGATTTTGACACACCGGATTGGGTTAAAAACGGCATAATTTATCAAATTTTCCCGGATCGATTTTGCAATGGAAATCCGGAAATAAATCCTGACTTCAAGGAATGGTATTATCAAAAAAGCAATATCCTTTCGGAAGCTTCCCGAAAAAATCTCTATGAATTTGTTGAAGATTGGAATGACTATAAAAAATTAAACAATGCTCCCAATAAACATTTTCTATTTTATGGAGGAGACTTGGAAGGATTGCGTCAAAAAATAGATTATTTGGTCGATTTGGGAATCACGATAATATATTTCAATCCTTTAGTTCAAAGTCCCTCAAATCATAAATACGCCGCTCTTGATTTTCTCAAAATTGACCCGCATTTTGGAACAAATGAAGAATTTCGACAAATAATGGATTTGCTTCATTCTAAAGGAATTAGAACAATTGTGGATTTTGCCTTTAACCATGTTGGCATAGAATTTTTTGCTTTTCAAGACAGTCTTAAGAATGGTCCTAAATCAAAATATTATAATTGGTTTGAATGGAAAAAATGGCCGATTCCCAATCCATTACCGGATAATTTTCAGGTACTTGATTATTATCAATGCTGGTGGGGACATTCCACGATGCCGGATTTGAATTATGATCTTTCTCGAAATCATCCTGATGAAAATTATATTAAGGATATTGAAAAAGCGGATGTAAATTGGGACATAGTTAACCATATTGAGAAAGTTGTTGAATTTTGGTTAACCGATTTGGATATTGACGGATTTCGTTTAGATATTCCAAATGAAGTTCCTTTTTGGTTTTGGGAGATTTTTAGAAAGAAAGTTAAATCAATAAAAAAAGATGCTTATTTAGTTGGGGAAATTTGGCACAACGCTCACGAATGGGTCAATGATAAATATTTTGATGCGGTTATGAATTATAATTATTTCCGAGATCCGATGTATAATTACTTCATTACCAATGAATTAAGCACTCAAGAATTTATGGGAATTTTAAAAACCGGTTTAAGTTCATTTCCAAATCAGGCAAATCAAGTTATGATGAATTTATTAGACAGCCACGACACTTTTCGATGTTTGGAAACTTTGCAAAACAATATTCAAATATATAAATTGATGATTATTTTTCAAATGACATATCCGGGGACACCTCATATTTTTTACGGTGATGAAATTGGAATGAGAGGTGGTTATGATCCGGATAATCGCAGACCTTTTAATTGGAATTATCAAACAAATGAAAACTTGGTAGATTTGAGAAAACATTTTAAGAATTTAATTAGGATTAGAAAACAGCATAAATCTTTGGTTTTAGGAAAATTTAGAGAAATAAAATCTGCGATTGTCTCCTTTTCAAGAAAATTTGAAGGAGAAAACTTGTTCATTTTGATAAATAAAACCGATTCCGAAAAAGAAATTTCTTTAGATTCAAACAAAAAATTCTTTGATTTATTATCGGAAAAGGAAATAAAGACATCCGAAGGAAAAGTAAAAGTTCAAGCTGAATCAGGAATGATTTTAAAAGAAATTCCTTGAGTTTAGAAAGTTAAATTACCACCGCTTGCCTATTTTCCAATAAACAGAAAATTCATTTGTACAATGTGAAATATCAAGTGAAACATCGGTAACAAAATATTTTTTTATATGCAATCTCATTCCGGTACCGATAGCAGAATATTTTATTTTATACTTATTTTTAATTTCTGAAGAATAACAGAAATCATAAAACAATTTATTCTCAAGAAAATAATAATCATTTTCATACCACCTTAATCGTGGTTCAAAATTTATTCCCCAATAAGATTTATATAACTTTTTATTGATATTAAAAAAATGATAAAGAAAAATTGAGTCTAAATTTTGCCAATAATATTGGGGTAACTTTTTGTCGATTTGTTTTGCTGAAAAATGAGCCATCAAATAGAATTGTTTAGTTACTTTAAAATAATTATATGAATCTAAAAAATAAATATTTTTTTTATACGGATAAATTAACTCGTCTCCAAATTGCACATAAAACCCATTCGTTGGTGTTTTTTTACTGTCCCGAGTATCTATTAAAAACTCTGAGATATAACCGTTTTCTATGGAAGAAGGATGAGTACTAATATCTGTAAGTAAATTTACCTGCCAATTATTGAAAAAGTTGTTATTCCGAAAATATGTCCATTTTAAAGCATAAAATTCATTTAATCGAAAAAGATAAGATAGCGAGCTTTTAAAAATCCGATATTTGTAATCTTCCCAAAAATTATTCTCAGATTCATATCTTTTCGATATTTTTTTATATGAAATAGCCACACTCATCCCCGAAACATAAGCTTTATAAAAAGATAAGGTTTGTTCCTCGCCCACGCGAATTCTAAAATTGTACCCTTTTCCAAAAAGATTATTTCTTCCCACCATTACCGAATGTAAATTAGCTCCGATTTTCCATAAATGACCTTCCTTCACGTAAACATTTACAATCTTGGTATTTTCAGAATTATGGCATTTAATTTCCACTTTATCAAAAAAATCACTATCTTTAAGAAATTGTAAACTGAGATTTTTATAATAATCAAACTCTTCTTCTGAATAATTTTTATTTTTTTTAAGATAAATAAAATCCAAAATTGTTTGTTTTTGCGTATAATAATTTCCAAAAACATTTATTTGAGATACTATAATTGCATCCAAATTCAAACAAAGAATTGCGAAAAACAAGATAATTATTTTTTTCATAATAACATCCAATCGGAAAATCTCAAAAGCGAATTACAACTCATTAATGAGTTTATCAACAACACTGTCTGAATTATATCCTTCGGCTTCAGCCGCAAATGAAATCAAAACCCGATGTCTCAAAATTATTTTTGCCACATATTTTATATCATCAATTGAAGGCGTGAATCTGTTTTCTAAAGCCGATTTTGCCTGAGCAGCAAGCACCATATATTGAGAAGCTCTCGGACCGGCTCCCCAAGAAACCCATTTTTTAATGAAATCCGGAGATTCGGAAGTATTCGGACGTGTACTTCTAACTAATTTTACAGCGTACTCCAAAACATGTTCACTGACCGGAATATGCTTTATCGCTTTTTGCAATTCAATAATTTGAGATGCTTTCAATACCGGTTTGATTTTGTATTCATCTTTTATATTGGACATATTAACAATTTTTTTCTCTTCTTCAAAAGATGGATAATCGATTTTAATATTGAACATAAATCTATCTAATTGTGCTTCCGGTAAAGGATAAGTTCCCTCTTGTTCAATAGGATTTTGCGTTGCCAAAACAAGGAATGGTTTTTCTAATGAAAACGTCTTATTTCCGGCTGTAACTTGATATTCTTGCATCGCTTGTAAAAGTGAAGATTGTGTTTTCGGCGGTGTTCTATTTATCTCATCCGCCAAAATTATATTTCCGAAAATTGGACCTTTAATGTAATCAAAAAATCTGTTTCCGTTAGTTTTATCTTCAGTTAAAATATCTGTTCCCGTAATATCGGATGGCATTAAATCCGGCGTAAATTGGATTCTGCTAAATTTTAAATCTAAGGTTTTTGCCAATGAGGAAATCATCAAAGTTTTTGCCAATCCGGGGACTCCTTCAATCAAACAATGTCCGTTTGAAAAAAGAGCAATCATAATTTGTTCAATCACTTCATCTTGACCAACGATAATTTTATGTAATTCTTCCACAATTTCTTTTCGTGCATTTCCTAAAGATTCCAACAAGGAAACGATATTTTTATCTTCCATTTATACTCCACTTTTATTTTATTAATTTTATTTGATTTAGATTTGAGACAATAATTTCCGGTCCGTTATAATTGCTCAATTTACCGGTTATTTTCAGTTTTTTATATTTGAAGAAAGAGTCCGGATTTTCTTTGAATAAGTTCCAACAATTTTTAAAAATCACGGCGGTAAAATCCTTTTTATAATTCTTACCAAAATTAAGATAGATTGCTTTTTTTGATTTGTATGTACTTGTAACATATCCTTTTACTTCAACATATTTTCCAATATTTTTATATAATTTTTTTAGATTATTCGCCGAAATTGTTTTGATTTTATTTTTCCAAATTCCGAGATGTTTTCTTTTTGCATAAGCTTCCGCAGAATTAAAAACAGCCGTATATTTCACATTTGGCGGAAAATTATAAACATAGGCAAATCCATCTTCGACCATCAATTCATTCAGCATTTTCCCATTATCAAGAAAAATATAAGCTAACATTCTATGATATTTATCACGTTTATTTACATCAAATTCCAATCGGGATATCTTATGTTTTCTAAGAATTTTATTAAGATGTCTTTTAGCTTCCGGTCCAAAAAATTCACCTTTTTTATGATATTTCGGATGGTCTATTTCCGGAGTATTTATTCCGGTAAATCTAATTCTTTCCTGCTTTCCATTTAATGAAATCAAGATAGTATCACCATCATAAATCTTTAATAATTTAATACTTTGATTTGAGGAAAAAAGAAATCCAAAAATTAAGAAAATAAATACAAGAGAGAATATTTTTTTCATTAGAATATGTCGAGCAAATTTTTTACACTTTCAATAATTTGGAAAGGTTTATCATTAAATTGATTTTCTATTCCGGCAAAGTATTTCCCGGTTTTAACTAAAAATCCTTTAAATCCCAGTTTTTGAGAACCTAAAATATCAAATTCAATATCATCGCCAACCATATAGACATCTTCACTTTTAGATAATCTCATTTGTTGTAAGGCAAAATCAAATAGCAATTTGGATGGTTTTCCGCAAGATTGTATTTTCTTTCCGGTAATGTACTCAAATCCGGCAGAATAGAAACCTAAATCGACAACTAATTTACCTTCTTTCTTATAATATTTAGTATTTTGGAGGACAATTAATTCCGAACCTGTTTGAAAATATTGAAAGATTTGATTTATTTGAGAATTCGTTAAACCGGTCCCATCATCGGAAATTATTACAACTTCAGGTTTTTCATTAAATTCATATTCGGAAAATTCTTGCTTTAAATCCTCAGAATAACAAATTTGAATAGATTTAACCCCTTTAGAATTTAGGATTTTTTTCGCAATCACAATCGGTGTAATAATCTGTTCTTTCCTAACAATAAATCCTTTATTTAGTAAATTTTCAAATAAATGTTGAGTAGAAACTTCCGTTGTATTTGTTACAAAACAAAATGGTATTTTTTGCTTATTTATCTTTTCAATAACTTCTATCGCCCCATCAAGAACTTTATCGTCAACCATTAAAGTCCCGTCAATATCGAAAATAATTCCTTTCATAATAGTCCTAAAAAAGGGGAAAATTCCCCCCGATAATTTATTTTAATGATGATTTGATTCTATCTGCAATAGAATCCACATCCAATTTACAAAGTTTATAAACGTCTGATGATTTCCCTGACATTGCATAATCTTCAACACCAAATTTGGTTAATTTACAGAAAATACCATTCTCCAACATTTTATCGGCAATTGTATTCCCTAATCCCGATTTCACATTATGATCTTCATAAGTAAAAATATGACCTGTTTTTGCAGAAGATTTTATAGCCTCAATGTCGATATCAGATAAACAACTGAAGTTTACAACTTTAATATTGATTCCTTCTTCTTTTAATTTATCGGAAATTTTAACAGCGTTTCCGGCTAAAGTTCCGGTTACAAAAAGAGCGGCATCATTACCTTCTCTGAAGATATCTGCTTTACCATATTCAAAAGAATATTCTTCTCCAAAATAAATCTCGTTTTTATCATCCTGAATAATATCTAATTTTGAACGCCCCATTGCAACTAAGAAATTTCCAGGTTGAGAAGCAATATAACGTGTAACTCTGTCTGTTTGATTTGGATCCGCAGGAACAATTACTTTGAAATGATAGAGGTTTTTCATAACACCAATATAATCTATACATTGATGAGTTTTACCGTCTTCCCCAACATCCAATCCGACATGAGTAGTTATAACTTTAAAATTAGCCTCATTTATATCGTTTAATCGCAATTGATTATAAACTTCATCTACACCAAAAACACCAAATTCCGCCCAAAAAACTTGGATTCCTTCCATTGACATTGCTCCACCGGCAGTTGCAACATGATGTTCCATGATTCCACTTTCAATAAAATTTTCAGGCATAACTTTTTGGAATGAATTTGTTTTCACGCTTCCTGCCAAATCACAATCGAAAACCGCAATCTTAGTTTTAGAATTTCTATTATTTTCAGCAACTTCTGCAAGAGCATTTCCCCAAGCACTTCGATTATCGGTTTTAGAATCATAAATATGACATTTTCCGGGGTTGATATCAATATCATAATTTACTATATGATTTATTTTTTGACCGGTATATTGGCTTCTTAATTTTTTGTAATAATCAAGTTTATTCTCAGCTTTTAATTCTTGTAAAGCTTTTGAAAGGTCTTTTTCAGAAAGAGTTGAACCGTGAAATTTCTCTTTATTTTCCATAAAAGATACCCCTTTTCCCATAATCGTATTACCAAGAATGAGAACCGGTTTGTCAATAGAATCTGCATTATCCAAAGCTTCGGAAATTTCCGTAAATGAATGCCCGTTAATTTCTATAACTTCCCAGCCATCAGCAAGATAATTAGCTTTGATATTATTGGGCATAACTTTATTTATATCACCGCTAATCTGCAATTGATTATAATCAATAAAAGCTGTAATATTGTTTAATTTGTATTTTATCGCAAATCGGCGAGCTTCAGAAATTTGCCCTTTTTGATTTTCTCCATCACCCATTATAACATAAATACGGTTTTCAATCTTATTAATTCTGCAACCCAAAGCAAATCCGGTAGCTGCCGAAAGTCCCTGTCCCAAATTTCCTGTACCGAGTTCTACACCTTTTACGTCAGTTTCAATATGTCCTTCATAAATTGATCCGGCTAATCTAAATTGTGAAATTGCATCATCAATATTGAAAAAACCATTCAAACCAAGAGTAGAATAAACGGCAGGTGAAATATGACCGTTACTAACAATTACCCGATCTCTCTTCGGATCTTTTGGATCTTTTGGATCAATATTAATTTTCTTATAAAGTGTTAAAAGATAATCAATTGTTGACATCGAGCCACCCGGATGTCCGGAATTAGCAAGAGTTGTCATATGTAAAATAGCACTTCGAGCTTGAATAGATTCAGTTTGTAAATTTTCAATTCCTTGCTTGTCTAATTTTTTTAATTCAGGATTCATTAATAACTCCTTTAATTTGTCCCTTGTCATTATTAATTTTTATTTCCGAAACTTATCGGCTTTTTCATTCTTTTTTTTAGTTGTATTTATGTCAAATCAGAAATCTAATTTTTTGGTAAGAAAAAGGAAAAACTAAAATGAAGAAAGAAGTACAACGACTTTGTAAGTCGTTACAAACAAAAATTAAGAACATCGGAATGTACGACCAACGGGAGTTCTTCCGATTGTTCGACTTCAACAATCAGCCACTAATTTTCACGAATTAATACGAATTAACACAAATTTAAGAAAGAAAAGTAAAAAGAAAAAACTAAAAAGTAAAATGAAGAATGTAAA
>JAMOQM010000116.1 GCA_027064005.1 Candidatus Cloacimonadota bacterium
ATAATTTTAGAAACAGGGAATATCGCTTATAATATCGCAATTCCAATGAGTACTTTTGATGAATTGCCTAAAGAAAATTCAACAATAAAACTCTTTATACATTTTCAAATGAATGATGATGGAATAAAACTCTTCGGGTTTTTTTCTCAAGCGGAAAAAGAGATTTTTAAAAAAATTATTTCAATTACCAGAATCGGACCTAAAATCGGGCTTTCCGTTTTATCCACTTTTACTATTCCTCAATTTGTTAATTTAATTTCAACCGGAAATGCAAAGTTATTGTCCAAAGTTCCCGGATTAGGGAAAAAATCTTCCGAAAGGATAATCTTGGAATTAAAAGATAAACTTGCCTTTTCAGATTATCAAGAGAAACAAAAGGGAGATTCTGATCTTAATTATGAAGATATTGAAAACGCTTTAATTGTTTTAGGTTATAATTCCGTTGATATAATGAAATGTTATAACACATTAACAAATGAAGAAAAAAATACGAAAACAACAGAAGATTTAATTAAAACAATTATTAAAATGTTATACAAAAAAGGTTAATATGAATACGAGAAAATTAGCGTATCAAATAGTAAATAAAGTCTTTTCAAACAATAATTTTTCCGATAAACTTTTGAGGAATTATTCAAAGAAATTAGAAAATAATCAAGATATAAAATTTTTGTATTCTTTAGTCAGAGGTACTATAAAAATGAAAGGGTATCTTGATTATCTCTTAAAACATCTTTTGGGAGAAAAAAAGTTTGAGAAAACACCTCTTAAAATTAAAATAATTTTATATTTAGGAATTTATCAAATAACATCGTTGGATAATGTTCCCGACCGAGCCGCTGTTTATGAAACAGTTGAATTGGCGAAAATTGTTTTCGATAAAAAAGTCGCTTCTTTTGTTAATGCTATTTTAAATAAATATTTGAGAAATCCTAAAATTGATTTACCGGAAGATAATATTGAAAGAATTGCAGTTGAATATTCCTTTCCAAAACATTTGGTTGAGAAATGGGTTTCTTATTGGGGGGAAGAAAATACAGAATATTTATGTATGTTTTATAATGAACCTCCCTTATTATCTTTTAGAGTGAACAATTTGGCAACTAAACCGAATAAAATTTTCAACTATTACAGCAGAAAAAAAATACCGATTAAACCATTTATGTGTTCTCAAAATATTTTCCAAACCAATGCCGGTGATGAAATTCTTAAAGATGTTGCTTTTGAAGAAGGATATATAACAATTCAAGATCCCTCCGCCTCTATGGTGGTGGATTTAATGAATCCTAAAGAAAATGAAAGTATTTTGGATTTGTTTGCTGCTCCCGGTGGGAAAATTACTTATGTAGCTGAAAAAATGAATAATACCGGTGAAATCATTGCTATTGATAAATTTCCCTTCAAAGTTAAAGAATTGAAAAAAAATCTAAACAGATTAAAAATTTATAATACTAAAACAATTGCCATTGATGCTTTTAAATATGGTCCTGTTGCTCCGGCTTTTGATAAAGTTTTAATCGATGTTCCCTGCTCAGGTTGGGGAGTTTTTCAAAAGAAACCGGAATTGAGATGGCAAGAAAATCAAGATATAAAGGAGTTAATCAAACTTCAGGAAAACGCATTAGATAAAGCTTCTCAATTTGTAGCTGAAAACGGATATTTAATCTATAGTACTTGCACTCTTAATGAAGATGAGAATGAAAGGCAAATTGAAAAATTTTTAAAGAAACATAAGGATTTTAAAATAGTTCCGGCAACTTCTCTTATTGAACCGGGATTTACCTCTTCTTGCTTTCTAAAAACTATTCCCTTTATGCATCATATTGATGGTGCTTTCGCTGCTAAATTAAAAAAAGTTAAGGATAAAAAATGAAAAATATCAAAGCATTTATCATTTCATGTATTTTCTTGATTCTATTTTTTGTTTTTGGATTTGCTTCCATAAATTTAATAATGAATCTTGTTGTAAAGCATGGAAGTGAAGTTGTAGTTCCAAATATTACCGGGCTTAATTTTGATGTTGCCCGCGAACAATGCAAGAAACAAGATTTGTATGTAAAACAAATTGATAAAAAATATAATAATTCTTTCGAACGTGGAGCAATTATTTCCCAAAAACCAAATCCGGATATTAAAGCAAAAAGAAATTCAACAATTGAAGTTATTGTCAGTCTTGGACCGGAATTGGTTAAAGTCCCTTATTTAGATAATATTACAGTGAAAGAAGCTAAAATTAGATTACTTAATGCTAATTTGGAAATGGGAACCAAAGGTTACAGATATTCTTCCGATGTTGCAAAAGGAAAGATTATTTCATCTTCTCCAATTGCGGAAGACTTGGTTCCAAAAGGTTCTAAAGTTAAAGTACTCATTAGTTTAGGAAATGTTCCCACCTCCAATACCGATAAATCAAAGTACCTTAAATTATTAGATAATTTAGGTGATTAAAATAAGGCGGAGAATTTTGTTGACGGAATCTTCTCAAAAAGAATTTTTTACAAGTCGTCGAGAGGATGAGTCTGGTGGCTCAACTGGTCTGCAAAATCAGTAGCGGGCGTTTAAAACCGTCTGTGGCAGGTTCAATTCCTGCCCTCTCAGCCACTAAATTATGAAAGAAACAATATTAGATTTTGAAAAACATTTGAAAGCTAAAGGATTTTCAAAGCACACTATCAGAGCGTATCTTTCCGATTTAAAACAATTACAATCTTATTTAGAAAATGTGATAGAAACGAAAGCAAATGTTGCGGAAATTAGTTTTTTCCAGATAAGAGATTTTCTCATTTACAAAAGCAATTTAAAGGTTTCAAATCGAACAATATCACGCAAAGTCATTTCTATCAAAGAATTTTTTGCATTTGCCAAATCTATAAAAAAAATAAGCACCAATCCGGCTAAAAAACTTTCATCACCAAAATATTCTTCATCATTACCAAAATATTTTACTGAAGAAGAAATGCGGGATTTATTAGAATTACCTGATACAAAAACTAAATTTGGGATTAGAAATAGAGCGATTTTGGAATTAATTTATTCATCAGGATTAAGAATTTCCGAAATTACAAATATTCATTTGAAGCAAATTAATTTTGGACAGCTTACCATAAATATCGTTGGAAAAGGAAATAAAGAAAGAATTATTCCACTGACTAAAATAGCAGTTGAGTGGCTAAAACAATATATTTCAATTCGATCAAAATTTATTAATGAATTTTCACCAAATAATCTTTTTTTATCTAAAAGCGGGAAATTGTTAAGCTCTGATGAATTACGTGAAATAATCCAAAATTATATTCATCAAATTTCAAATCGGAAAGGTTTATCTCCACACTCAATTCGACATTCTTTCGCAACTCATCTCTTAAATGACGGAGCAGATCTAAAAGCGATTCAAGAAATGTTAGGACATGAAAATCTCAGTACGACTGAAAAATATACGCACGTTTCGATTAAAGAAATAAAAAAAACTTATTTCAAAACACATCCGAGAAACAAAAATATATCTTAATGATATAAACAACTCAAAATCTATCCAATTAATCTAATATTCCGCTATATTTTTTGGAACAAACTTTGCATAAATAGAATATAAAAGAAATGGAGGAGATGATGAAAAAAACAGTTTTAGTACTTATGGGTTTGTTAGTCGGAATATCATTAATATTTGCAATTTCTATCAGAACAAATAGGAATCGCCAAAGTAATATTAAATTTTTTGGTTCATTAAATAATAAGCTTAAAATAAAATCAACCACGACACTCGAAGGGAATTTTGAGTTAAAAAATATGATTTTTGATTTAAATGCTACCGATATTCAACTTACCGGCAATGACAATCAAGTATATAAATTGAAAATTGAATATTACGAATATTCGAAAGGTGATGTAGAATTTTTCTTTAATGAAGAAAATTTTAAATTTAAAAGTAAAACTGAAAAAGGGGTGTTTATCAAATCTCTAATCGGAACAATCCCCAATTATGTTAAGCTGAAAATTGATAATGGAACCGGAAGCATTTCATTAAAAAATTATATTGGTGATTCAATAGTAATTAATAACGGAACCGGCTCAATAAATGTTGAAAACACAAATGGTAAATCTTTAGATATTGATAATGGAACCGGGAAAATATTTATAACTTCGGGAAAATTTGAAAAATTTTTATCAATAGATAACGGGACAGGAAATATCATAATCAATGATGAAATTTTTAACGCTGATGTTGTTATTGATAACGGTGTGGGAAATGTTAGTATTGATGGATTAATTTCAGCAAGTGTCTCGGTTGATAACGGTACCGGTAATATCAAAATAAGTAATTCTGAAATAGCTGAAGTCCAAGCTAATACCGGAATCGGCAACGTAGTTTTCAAAAATAACAATTTTAACACAAAAGATTTTAATACGGGAATTGGTAAGATTTTAGATGAAAATAATGAGAAATTGTCGTACTAAATTTTGAAAAAAAGGAGTCCGTTTTACCGGACTCTTCTTTTATTACTTAATGATTAAAATCAGATTTTAAATTTACCAACTCTTTCATTAAGAACTTCAGCCAATTTAGCTAATTCTTCGGCAGCATACTTAATACCTTCAGAACCCTGACGAGTTTCATCAGATATATCTTTAACTTTGCCTAAATTATTTGTTACTTCTTCAATGTTTGACGTAACCATATCATTACCTTGTTTAATACTATCAGAGTGTTTAACAATTTCTTCCGTATTAAATTTAATTCTATCGACAAGTTGAACTGTTGCGGCTACATTGCTTGAAATTTCATTAAAACCTAAAGTAACTTCCTTAGTATTTTGGTCAATGTCATTTACTTGAGAAGCAATCTCTACTGCATAATTAACCACATTTTGATTTGATGATAAATTTTCTGCCGTATTATTGGCTATTTCATTAACCGCTACTTTTTGTTCGGAAATGTTATCGGCAATCTGATCATTCAGATCATGTAATTCTGAAACAATCTTATCGATATCTCCCACAGATTTTGATGCGTTTGTGGATGCTTCCGATATTTCCAGAATTTGTGATTCAATTTTATTGGTTGCTTCAGCGGTTTGTTTTGCCAGCTCCTTAACCTCATTTGCTACAACTGCAAAACCTTTTCCTGCTTCCCCGGCTCCGGCAGCCTCAATTGTAGCATTTAATGCAAGCATATTAGTTTGATCGGTAATATCATTAACCAATTTGACTAATTTCACTGCGTCGGAAGATTTTTTTTCTAAAATTTCCATAACCGTATTTGC
The DNA here is from genome assembly GCA_027064005.1 of Candidatus Cloacimonadota bacterium. GTDB lineage: Bacteria > Cloacimonadota > Cloacimonadia > Cloacimonadales > JAMOQM01 > JAMOQM01. The sequence goes on from JAMOQM010000116.1 coordinate 5,262, forward strand.
TTCATTTGCATATCCTTTTGCTTTTAAAGACATATCTTTTGCTTTATCGGTGGTAATATTTATTTCATCTAAAGAAGCATTTAATTCTTCAACAGCGGATGCGACAGCTTCAACACCTTGATTAGAAATGCTGATTTCTTGCTCAACATTTTGTAAATCTGAGACTACAGCACTTATTGCATTTAAAATATTAGATAGATTAACAGTACCCTGTTCAGTAGCTGAAGCGATTGTGTTAACATTTTGATTCAATTCAATTACTCTTTCAAAAGTTTTAGCAGTCATTTCCGCAGATTTTTCTGATAAATCAGTGATCCCTTCAGCTTTTTCTTTTACATTTACAGCTAAATCTGTAGAGTTGGCCGTGTTATTCAATAATTCATTTGCACTTCCGACTAATTGATTTGAAGAAGCTGATAATTCTTCCGATGAAGCAACGAGATTATGATTTACATCTACGATATCGGTTATAGTTTTGTGTAGGTTCTCTAAGAAGGAATTGAAATGTTCGGACATTTCTCCAACTTCATCATGAGTAATAATATCAATTCGTTTTGTTAAATCTCCATTTCCATTAGCTAATTCTTTAGCAACATCAGTAACTTCTAAAATTGATTTAACGATGAATTTGCTTAACAAATACCCAATTAATGACGATAGTAAAATAAAAATAATGCTAAGAATTATAGACAAATTTCGAACTTTGGTTAAAGGTTCAAAAATTTCACTAATCACCGGCATTGCTTGTAATATCCAACCATTGTCTAGTTTGTAAAATCCTATAATTTTATTTTTACTGCGGAAAGTATAGTTAATTAAACCAACTTTAGAATTGCTGCTTTCGATTTTATCCCAGACAGGTCTCAATACACCATTTCCAAGAGTTTTCATATTATCTTTTATGTTAAAATTCGGATGGCAGAGAACATAACCTTTTTTGTTAACCAATGCCATATAACCTGTTTTGTATAATTTTATACTTGAAATAGTTTTCTTTAAATCATCATAGACAAAATCTGCTCCGGCAACACCAATAATTTTGCCATTTACTTTAACAGGAATGGAATAGGAAACGATATTGGCATTCCATTGATCCCAATAAAAGGGGTCTGTCCAATTTGAACCGTTTTTAATCGCATTTGTCCACCATTTTTGCTTTGACAAATCTAAACTGTGAATATCATATTCGTCTTGTCTTTTCCCATCAAAAATAGAAATTGTATTTGCACCTTTGATAACATTTGAATCAAAAATAACCCAACCACTTCGATTATGGGTATCTTCAATTAATGCTTTAAATAATTCTACTTTTTCTTCCTCATATTTCTTCATTAATTTTGGATTGTTAGATACCTTATCTAAATCTATAGTGTTAGATATTTCGGAAGATAATGCCAAAGTAAGGGATTTGATTGTTTGAATTTGAGAATTGATATCTTCCGCTTTACTAGAAATTAAATACTTAAGGTTTTCCTTTGATAATTTTGTGATTTCTTTTTTTGACGCTCGATAAAACAGAAAAGAAATGATAATGACACTTACACTCACGCTCAGAACGGTTGCCAAAATAATCTTGTGTTTAATTTTTAACATAATATCTCCTTTTTTTTTTAAAATTTTGTTTGTAAGATAATAATTATGTCAAGAAAAAATGTTTTATTATTACTTTTAATATTACAATATATCTTTCACAATATGTTTCTAAAAAAGAAAAATGTTTTACGTAGCAGTAAGTTAAGCATCAAAAAAAAGTTTACAATTTAAAATCTTTTTTATTTAATTAATATAATTTCTAAGAATGTTGAAAAAAAACAACAAAGTTGCAAAAAGCAATATAATGTTAGTTAGAATTTGCACATAATTTTCTCAAATCGCAGTGTTTTTATTGTCAATGAAGAGTCATTCAAGATTCTATATTGAGTTTGGAAAATAATATTGATATTTATTCTAATTGATTTTACAATCTGATGTTTTGTAAATACAATAGTCTTTCATTTTAATCATAATCTTTTGTTAATAAATTGCCGATTGTGTAACAAAATAAAAACAGAAGCAATCAGAAAGGCAAAAACATTTTAATAAAGATGTCTTTCATTTTCAAAGCAAATACCGGTGATAATTGTCAACAAAATCCGGAAATGAATATTATCGCTTACTTTGATGGAGCTGATACCGGTAATACAAGGAATAAGAAAGTAGTGGGATTTCAAGTGATTTTAT
>JAMOQM010000117.1 GCA_027064005.1 Candidatus Cloacimonadota bacterium
TGCCGAAAATCCCATAAAACCGTTGTTTTTTCAAAACAAAAAAATTATTGATATTTGAAACTTTTAAGACAATAAGTAGAAATATCAGAAATGAAGATAAGAAGTTTTCAATTTTAATTATAGTACAGACAAGAAAAGGAATTTAAGTTGTTTGTCATAATTTTACTAAAATGTTTTGATCTTCTATAAAAATAACAGTTGAATTGAGCGACTGTCGGTCAATATCCTTCAGCTGGAAATACATAATCTATCGGGGTAAATTAAGGCTTATTTTGTGTATTTTCCCCTCATTTTTTTGAGAAAGATATAATCCTAAGAAAACCACAACAATTCCAATTGACTTCATTAAAGACATTGATTCGGAAATAAATATTACGGCAAAAATCGTGGTGAAAACCGGAATTAAATTTGTTAACAAATTTGCTTTAGTTAAACCTATTTTTCTAACTGTTTGGGAAAAAATCACATAACCTATTGATGAGCAAAGAAATGCTAACAAAAAGATAATAGAGAGATTAGAAACAGTAAAATCCGAGATTTGTATTTTTTTAAAATCAAAAATAAAGAAAAGGGGCAAAAACAAAATCGAGGCAATAAGATTCTGAGTTTTAACAATCAACAATCCGGAGTATTTATTTGAGAGATGTTTAAGGATAATGCCATAAATTATCGCCGAAATAATGGCAAAACTCATCAAAGCAATTCCTAAAATTGTCCCGGTTAATTTTGCTCTATCCATTACAATCAAACTCACCCCCGTAAAAGATAAAATTATGCCGAAAATATTCATTTGAGTAAGACGTTCTTTATAAATAATGAACATAAATATCGGAGTAATAACCGGAATTAGGGAAATTAATATTGAAGCCAAACTTGCTGAAATATAATTTAATCCAAAAACTTCTCCGATGGAATAACAAAATGGTTCCGCAAAAGCCATTAAAAAAAAATATTTGTAATCGTATTTATCGATAACTTCGTTCTTTTTTCTAAAAAATACAATAACCGAGAGAATGATTGCGGACAGTCCTAATCTAAAGAAAATAACACTGAGTGGGGAAAAAGAATCCAATAAAATCTTTTCCCAAATAAAAGAAAATCCCCAAACCGCCATGGCAAATACGGCTAAAATATATGTTATGAATTTTGACATTTTACTCCAAAAAAATAACCGAAGCACAAAAGATACTTCGGCTAATTTCATTATGTTTCATCTATTTTTTTAATAATGAATGCTCAATACCTGCTTTTACAAAAGCCTTAAAAATAGGTTGAGGATTAACAGGTCTCGATTGAAATTCCGGATGGAATTGTACGGCAATATAAAATGGATGGTCTTTTAATTCCACTATTTCCACAAGATTTTCATCCGGAGAAGTTCCTGAAATTACCATTCCTTTTTCTTCAATAATCTTTTTAAATTCATTATTAAACTCATATCTATGACGATGTCGTTCGGAAATTTCTTTTTTCCCATAAATTTTCTCAGCCAAAGTATTTGGTTTTAATTTACAAGGATAAGCTCCAAGTCGCATTGTTCCACCAATCATTTCAATATATTTTTGGTCTTCCATTAAAGAAATTACCGGATATTTTGTCATTTCATCAAATTCAGTGCTATTGGCATCTTCCAATCCGCAAACATTTCTGGCAAATTCAATAACCGCGATTTGCATTCCCAGACAAATTCCAAAGAAAGGAATTTTATTTTCTCTTGCATATTTTGCGATTTCCACTTTCCCGAGAATTCCTCTCACACCAAAACCACCCGGTACTAAAATAGCATCAACACCGGCTAATTTTTTTTCAATAACAGATTCTTCATAAATTTTTTCCGAATCAATTCTAACAATATTTAATTTAGCTTTATTAATTGAAGCAGCGTGAATTAAGGAAGCATCAATACTTTTATAAGCATCTTTATGAGTTACATATTTACCACAAATTGCAATGTTAATGGTATGCTCCGGATTTTTCATATTATCAATCATTTGATTCCAATCGGTAAAATCAATAGGACGCTCTTCTACGTTAAAATATTCACAAACGCGTTGATGAAGTTTTGATTCATAAAAATTAAGAGGTACTTCATAAATCACATTTACATCGATAGCATTAACCACATTTTTCTTTGGAACATTTGTAAAAAGGGCGATTTTATCAACAATTTCATCATCAAAAGGAAGTTCTGAACGACAAAGCAAAATATCAGGTTGAATACCGATTTCACGTAATTTATAGGCACTGTGTTGAGTTGGTTTTGTTTTCAATTCTCCGGCAGCTTTAATATAAGGGACATAAGTGAGAAAAATAAACATCGTTTCTTCCCTTCCTAAATCCAATCTCAATTGTCTTAAAGCTTCTAAAAACGGTAATGATTCAATATCACCGACAGTTCCGCCGATTTCAGTCAAAACAAAATCATTATCTTCATCCATTTTCCGGATAAGGTATTTTATTTCATTAGTTACGTGTGGAATAACCTGAACGGTTTTCCCTAAATAATCACCTCGACGTTCTTTTTTAATAACGCGATCATAAATTTGACCGGAAGTAGCGTTGGAATTTTTACCTGTCGGTTCATCGATAAATCTTTCATAATGCCCTAAATCCAAATCCGCTTCGCTGCCGTCATTAGTTACAAATACTTCTCCGTGTTGATAAGGAGACATTGTTCCGGGATCGACATTTAGATATGGATCCAGTTTTTGCATAGCCACTTTATATCCCATTTTTTTAAGAAGAAAACCGATTGAAGAAGAGGCAATTCCTTTTCCTAATGAAGAAATTACGCCTCCGATTATAAATATATGCTTTGCCATTAATACCTCACAATTTCTATTTTACTGTTTTTATTTACAATTTGAGATGATTGGGAAATCATAATGATTTGATGTCCTTTTTCATCTTGATTTATTATTGATAATGCACCTTTTGAAGATTGATCATATAAAAAATAACCGGAAAGATCGGTAATTTTTTCATTAAGTCCGATAACTAATTTCCAAGTATTTTTTAATTGATAAACCAATTGATTTAATTGAGTAAGATTTTCTTGATTTGTCTCAGAAAAAATACTTATTATTTCGCCATTAACAATATCAAAGCTGATATTTTTAAAAGTTGATTGTTTATAATAAACTCTCTCGGCAAAAAAAACTCCGTTAAGAAAAATTTTTTTAAGCGGAATTTCAATATTTCCTGTTGGTAAAGTTGTTATAGTTCGTTTGGAAGAATCTCCATCAAATATTTCCGATTCCGACATTGATAATGAAATTTCTAACATTGAGTTATTTTCTTTAGAAAAAATTGCCGTCTCTTTTTGAAAAGAAAGTGATTCAACAAATTCAAGAGATTTTTCTTTGATTTTATTGTAATCACAATTTAGTCCGTTAAGAAAAACACTAAGCAAAGATTTATAATCCAAGTTATAATATTCGGCAAATTCCTCGGTTGGAAAGCCCATCAATATCATTTTTTTATTTTGTCTATAAAAAATCTCCCAAGTCTTTTTAATTTGATTGTTAATATTCAAAATAACTTTATCGGAAATATTATTGAAAATAGTCGGATTATTCCAAGTAAAATCTATATAAATATCAATAACCTGCATCCATTTTTCATAAAACTCAGTCGGCAACGAAAATAAATTTTCAGGCAATTCGTTTAAAGTCCTCTTTTTTAAATTTAGAGTAGATATTTCTAAGATTGGAAATGATTTGTTTTTTCTCACCGCTATCGCAATTTCCTCAATTAAAGGAATTTGGGATAAAGGATTCTCGTTATTATTGACATTATTAATCTCACCGGAAAGTGAGACAACTTCATTCTCGTTTAATCTTGCAACGTTGTGTACAACTTTAAAAGCTATTTCTGCTAAATCCATCTAACCCTCGTTATTTTTCAAAAACCAACTTTCACCGAGATAAACTTTTTGAACCAGTTCGATTTTTTCACCAAGAATTCTCGACGCTAATTTCTTAAATTTATTCTCATTATCGCTTACGTAAAAGTAGTTTTCACCATTTACATTTGTATTTTGATCGTTATTGATAATTTCTTTTAACGATTTTGAAATTTCTACAGCACTATCAACCAAAGTTATTTTTTTACCCACAAATTTCTGAATTGTATCTTTTAGGATTGGGTAATGAGTACAGCCCAAAACCAAGGTATCTATCTCATTCTTAACTATTTCAGAGAGATATTCTTTTGTTACGATTGAAGCGACTTCGTGATTTTCCCAACCTTCCTCGGCAAGTGAAACGAAAAGCGGACAAGATTTTTCAAAGATAATAGAATCTTTTTTCATCTTGGAAATTGTCTTTCTATAAGCTTTGCTTTTAATAGTACCTTCGGTTCCAATAACTCCAATTCGATTATTTTTAGAAACATTTACCGCCTTTTTTGAGCCGGGTTCAATAACACCAATCACCGGCACATTAAATAATTTCCTCAAAACATCAAGTGCAACGGATGTACTTGTATTGCAGGCAATTACTATTACTTTAACATTATTTTGGATAAGAAATCTGGCGTTTTGGATTGAATATTCCAAAACTGTATTTGGTGATTTTGGACCGTAAGGAACTCTCGCTGTGTCTCCAAAATATATTATATCTTCGGAAGGAAATTGCTTTCTGATTTCTTTGAAAACAGTTAATCCGCCGACTCCGGAATCAAATATTCCTATAGCTTGTTTTTTATTATTTACCACTTATTTTTCCCAATATTTTTTCATCAAATTCAGAGATTATCGTCTTTAATAATTCAACCAAATCATTATAATCATTAAGACTTATACAACCGTTATGACTGTGAGCATAACGAACCGGAACTCCCATCACAATTGAAGGAACTCCATAAAGGGATGTTTGAATAAGTCCGCCATCGGTTCCGCCACCTTTTCTGACAGCCAATTGATATTTTATATTATTTCTTTCTGCGGTATCAATGACTAATTCTCGCAATTCTTTTTTAGCAATCATACTTACGTCATAAATTCTGATATGAGCTCCTAAATCCAAACCGGTTTGAGGTTTACGATTTAATCCCGGAAAATCATCTGCCGGAGCTCCTTCCAGAACAATACAAATATCAGGATGATAATAATTCCGTAAAGTCATTGAACCTCTTCCCCCGACTTCTTCTTGAGTGCTTGCCGCACAAATCAATCTATTCGGGTGCGCATTCTTAGAAAAATATTCACCAATTTCCATCATTACGGAAACACCGACTCGATCGTCAAAAGCCTTACCAAAAAGATGATTACTTTCTTCAACATAATGAAAATTTGAGAATGGAACTATTTCATCACCGAGATTTATGTTCATTTCATCTTTTACCTGTTGAATATTTTTTGCTCCGACATCAATAAACATATCGTCAATTTTCACTTCATAATTTTTATTAGTTTGATAATGGACAGGCAATGATCCGATGATTCCATAAAACTTTTTGCCAAATCTGTTTATTACTTCAACCGATGAAGACAGAAGTGTGTTTTTATCCCAGGATCCAATTGTTTGAAATCGAAGCAAACCGCTTTCTAAAATATCAGAAACAATAAATCCCACTTCATCCATATGAGCAATTAACATTATACTTGGTTTTTTATCCAAATTGTATTCTGCTGAAATATTTCCAATATTGTCTTCAATAATTTTATCAGCATTCTTAAAACCATTTTTAACTATTTTCTTTACTGAAGATTCAAATCCGGAAATGCCGTGAGTTGTAGTAAGGTCTTTCAATAAATCAAAACGTTTCGCTTCAATTTTGTTCATAAAAATACTCCTAGTGTTTTCCCAATTTTTTTATATGATTATAATTGTCAAGTTTGCACATTTTTTGTACAAAAAAAAAGAGAGAGTTAACCTCTCTCAATTTAATATTCGACATCTTCCAGAAAGTCAGAAGCCTGTTCATCAAGCCATTCATTTTTCCAAGAATTCCAATTTTTAGTTAAAGTCTTTTTACCTATTAAATAGTTCATAAAAGATATTAACGGAGTTCTTGATTTTATAACATTATCCATTTCTTTTTCCAGAAATTCATCTTCAGTTTCATAGATAAAATCTGAAATACAACTTAAAATTTCCTCACTGAGAGGTTCAATCTTAATCCAATTATTGTTTGTTTTAACTTCTGATATTTCTGAAGTTAACGGATTATAATATCCAACAAAACTATTAGTAGGATCTAACGCTTTTTTCAGCTCTTCAACAACTTCTTTTTTTTTCATTTCTTTCCTTTATTTTAACAAAAGCATTTTTTTTGTTAAATTCTTGTCGTTGTTAATATTCACAAAATAAATTCCATTTGCTACATTTCGATTAAGTTTATTTTTCAAATTCCATTTATATTCATTTGTTCTAAGATTTGAAACTTGCCTAATTAATTGACCTTTAATATTGTAAATAGCAATCGAATGGATTTCGGATTTTTTCCCGGTAAATTTTATATTTATACTTCCCGATTTATATTTACTCGAGTACGGATTAGGAAAAACCGTAATACGCTGTTTTAAAGGTTTTTCAACATTATTATGAATAGAATTTTCGGAACAATCAGCGGTAAATGAAATTGTATAATTCCCCACAGAAGTTGATAACTCGATATCTCCGCTGTAATTGTCTTGCGTTTCGGTAAAAAATAATACCGGTATTTCAATCAATTCTTCCGAACTTACACCTGAATCAAAACTTCCAAAAGAAATTTCTTGTGAATTTGACTCAATTGAATTTATCGTAAATTCACCATTACCGATATTTGTTAATTCAATATAAGCTGTATCAACAGATGCAACAACAGCATCTTCAAAAATCAATTCGTTTTCAGGAAGATACATTTGCGGATTAACCGGCTGAGTTTGATTTGTACTTACACTATAAATTCTATCAAGAAAATGCGGATGATCAATAAAAGGATTTCTGTTATTTTGATAAGATTCAACTGCGTCATTTCTATCCAATTCTTTTTGACTTACCGGATCTTGCCAAAACCATTCTCGCAAAGTCGGTTCTTGATAATTTAAAAAATTATTGGGATTATCATATCTAATCGCAAAATAAATCATCGCTCTCGCACAATCGCCTTTATGAACATCACGAGGTTCAAAAACTGTTGTCCCGTTTGCATCGGTTCCTCTTAAAGATCCACTGTCTTCCCAATTTTGATTTTGAACATTACCAAAAGGTAAATTTCCTCTGGCACTATTTGCACTTGACTTGCAAGGAAAAAGATGGTTCAAATCTGATTTTGCCACTCCGGTCGCTCCTAAACTTTGAGGCCAAGTATGTTCACAATTCATTACATTACCATTAGGTATTCCGGTTGTCTCAACTTGAAATCCGGTATAAACACCGGTTACAATACCGTTTACATTGTCAA
>JAMOQM010000118.1 GCA_027064005.1 Candidatus Cloacimonadota bacterium
AAAAGTCATCAGTTCCGATGTTTTCATGATCTGCAATTAATGTAAGCGTATTAAATTCTGTACCGGAAGGAGAACCGGAACTATCTGTTTCGATCCTAAGCTTTACCGTACCGGTTTTTGCATCTTCAGGTAAACCCATATTAATATGAATACTTTCATTATCTTTCGAATCGGCTGCAGGATTTGTTAAGGTAGGTGTTTCTGTTGTTGAATCAAAGCTTAAATACCCCCTACAACCAGAAGGTTGTGAACCCGTTGGAACAGTAATGGAACCTCTAGCCACATAACTCATATATTCGTCTGAATAGGTATCAGATTTGAAACCACCTGTATCAGATCCTGCTAAACCTAATCGTACTTGCATTGAAGTTGAGGTTACGGAAGGCATCAGGAAGGTAAAAGAGTACAGATGGTTACCGGTATCATCGTTAATGTTTGATATATCACTAGAAGTAACATATCTACCTGTATCGTAATTTGCATCTGTTGGTGGATCATCATTATAATAATAAACCATTATTCTATAATTTGAAGTTCCATTTGCATAAACATTGTCAATTCCACAGTCTGTTTGAGAATAATCAATAATACAAGTAACTGTTTCTCCTGCTGCAACAACAAAATCATTTGGTCCATCACTACCATGTAAGCCTATGGAGTTTATATCTAAAGTTGCTGCAAAAGCTAAACTACTTAAACTCATCAAAAAAGCCAAAAATAATATTTTTTTCATATTCCCTCCGAGAATTGTATTTTTAATAATTTTATCTATTTTTTTCACAATCAAACCTCCTTATTTAGGATTATATTTTTTAATTAATTACAATTATACTATAATAAAATTTATTTTTGAGTAAGTAATAAAGAAGTCAATTTATTTTTTATTTTTTTTTCTCTTTTAGCTTTAGAATTAGTTAAGTCTTGAAATTTAAGGATTTAGAGACAATTCATCTGCGAATATTTAACAAAAGATGTTGTTGAAAAAATGCCACAAGTTAGAAAATTATTTTTTAGAGTAATTTTGGTCAGCAGATTATTAATGAAATGGTACGCCCGACGGGACTCGAACCCATAACCCTCTGATTCGAAGTCAGATACTCTATCCAATTGAGCTACGGGCGCACACAAGGACAAAATAATTTATCGTGATTTTAATGTCTATCATTTTTTTGAGAAGAGCAAGCACGAAATGAAGAAAGAAAGAAAAAAATAAACTAAAAAGTAAAAACTAAAAAGTAAAACTAAGAAAAAAGTACAACGACTTTGTAAGTCGTTACAAACAAAAACTAAGAACATCGGAATGTACGACCAGCGGGAGTTCTTCCGATTGTTCGACTTCGAAGACCAACCACAAATTGACACGAATTAAGATGAATTAACACGAAATTAAAAAAAGAAATTTTGAATGCTTAATTTTGAATGAGAAGAAAAGAAATTTAAAATGTAAAAAGTAAAATTAAGAATCTAAAAATCTAAACTTCAGGAGAAATTAAGACTTATTTGGAGTGATTCCAAATACATTTTTATCCGTGTTTATTCGTGTTATCAGTGGCTAAATCTTATCTTTCTTTTGTCTTCCGGTTTGTTATTTTTTTCCGAATAGAACAATAGATTCCTGTTTTCACAGGAATGACAATCATCCATGTATTATTTTTTCTGACCGGACTTCCTCGCCGTCTACTGACGGCAGGGAGTTCGGGAAGAATGGAAAAAAGAATTGAAAATGTAAAAATATTCAAAAGCAATTAACCACAAATTGACACGAATTAAAATGAATTAACACGAATTTAAGAAAGAAGAGAAGAAAAGTAAAAAGTAAAAAGTAAAAAGTAAAACTAAGAACATCGGAATGTACGACCGGCGGGAGTTCTTCCGATTGTTCGACTTCGAAGACCAACCACAAATTGACACGAATTAAGACGAATTAACACGAATGAAGAAAGAAAGAAAGAAAGAAAGTAAAATAAAGAAATTTCTTAATTCAAAATTCAAAATTAATCTTAAAAATAGTCTTCAAAAATATTCTTGACCGATTGATAGTAAAAACTTTACTCAAACGATAAATTATTTTGCATTATTTATTTTATCAAAGTTAAGGTAATTGGAGAAATTTATGGATAGAAAAACAGAACTTTCTAAGATGATTAAAATTTGGGGAATATCACTAATAATCTTTATGGCATTAATCTTTACATTGATTAACTTTTACTTTGACTATCATCAATTTAAGAATCATAAAAAAGAAATCAGAGAAAATTATATTTCTCAACAGAAAAAACTGATTAAACAGCAAGTATTGCGAACAGTTGGGAGAATTCATTATTTAAAGGCTACAGTTGAAGAAAATACGAAAAATCAAATTAAAGAAAGAGTTGATGAAGCTTATTCTATTATGGATAACATTTATCAAAATAATAAAAATAATAAAACAAAATTAGAAATTCAAAAAATGATAATAGATGCATTGCGTCCAATCAGGTTTAATAATGGTAAAGGCTATTATTTTATTAAAGATAACAAAGGGAATATTAAGATGTTTCCAACTTTACCTGTTTTAGAGGGAAAGAATATTTATAAAATAATCAATTCTTACGGTAAAAATGTTGCGAAAACACAAATAGCAAGTAGTAGTAATAAGGAAGGTTTTACAACGGGATATTGGCCGAAGCTTCATTCCAAATCTCAAAAATTATTTAAAAAAACAACATATATTAGGGTTTTCAAACCGCTTAACTGGACATTAGGCTCTGCTTTATATATCGATGATATTGAAAAATCAACTCAAGATGAACTTTTAAATGATATTAGCAGGATTAGGTTTGGTGAAAACGGCTATGTTTTTGTAAACACATTTGATGGTAAAGCTCTTGTCGCTAATGGTAAAAGATATTCCGGAACTAAAAAATTGTGGGAAATATTTAATAAAAATCCAAAGAAAACCAAGAATCTTTTTCATAAGGAATTGATTGCGGCGAAAAAACCGGATGGAGATTATATTTATTATTCATTTGTGAAATTAAAAAATAGTAAATTGGAATCCCCTAAAGCATCTTTTATTTTCGGAATTCCCGAATGGAAATGGTTGATTGGAGCCGGGGTTTATTTGGATGATGTAGAAAAAGAAATATTAGTAATGCAAAAAGAGTTCAAACAAAAGCTCCTGATAACATCCTTCTCAATATTAATTCTCATACTATTGGAAATATTTATCTTCATTATAATTTTTTCAAAATTTTCTAAAAAAATAAGCAACGATTTCTTGGTATTAATTTCTTTTCTAAAGAAGGCCAATAAGACAAATAAACCGATTGAAAGAGGAAAAATTATATTTAAAGAATTAGATCTAATTGCTGAAAATGCGAATAAAATGCTATTTGATAAAATTGCTATTGAAGAAGATTTGCGTAATGAAAAGGAAAGATTATTTGTAACAATTCGTTCAATTGGAGATGGAGTTGTTACCACGGATACCAAAGGAGAAATTACTTTGATGAATGTTGTTGCCGAAAATATGACCGGCTACAAAACAGAGGAAGCTAAAGGACAAAAGCTGGAAAATGTTTTCAAAATATATAATGCTTTTTCCGGAAAAAAAGTTGCGAATCCGGTAGAAAAAGTTCTCAAATACGGGAAAATTATCGGATTGGCTAATCATACAAAACTAATATCTAAGAATGGGGAAGAATATCAAATTGCGGATTCAGCATCACCAATTTTCGATTCACAAAATAATATTCTCGGAGTTATTCTGGTTTTTAGAGATGTTACAACAGAATATAAGTTGAAAACAGATATAAAAAATAATGAACTAAAGTTTCAAACAATTATTGAACAATCTCCAATTTCAACCCAAGTATTTGATAAAAACGGGTTGACTTTAATGGCAAATAAGGCTTGGGAAAATCTTTGGAATTTATCTGCAAAAAATATTATAGGCAAATATAATGCACTTGAAGATGAAAATGTAAAAGATACCGAGTGGTTGCATCTTTTCAAAAAAGCATTTGAGGGAGAAACGGTAAATTTACCTGATTTAGAGTATGATCCTGAAAATGTTGGAGAAATTGGCAGGAAAAGAATAATAAAATGTTTAGCTTTCCCAATTATTAATGATGAGAATAAAGTAGAAATGGTTGTTTTAACTCACAAAGATATAACAGATATTAAACAAGCAGAAGAAAAAATGCAGATGATGAGTAAATTAAAAAGTGTTGGTACTTTAGCCGGTGGTATTGCTCACGATTTTAATAATATTTTGACCGGAATATTTGGGAATATTTCCCTTGCCAGAATGTACACACTTGATGATTCTAAAGTAGCAAAATATCTGATAAATGCAGAAAAATCAATGAATCGAGCAATAAGGTTAACGAAACAGCTTTTAGTTTTTTCAAAAGGCGGTTCTCCAATTAAGGAAGATATTAGCATTAAGGAAATTGTCAGAGAAGTTGCGACCTTTGATTTGTCGGGAAGTAATGTAAAACCGATTTTTAAGGAAGCAAATAATCTTTGGAAAATTAAAGCGGATAAAGGACAGATTCAGCAAGTTTTTTCAAATTTGGTGATAAATGCCGATCAAGCAATGCCTCACGGCGGGCATATCTATTTCTCATTAGAAAATATCGAAATTAAAGAAAATAACGATTTTGATTTAGAATTGGGAAAATATGTTAAAATTATGGTTAGAGATGAAGGAAGCGGAATTGATAAAAAACATCTTAAAAAAATATTTGATCCGTATTTTACAACTAAATCTACCGGAAACGGGTTAGGATTGGCAACAACATATTCTATAATCCAGAAACATAACGGCTTTATTGGAATTGATTCTGAAATTGGAAAGGGAACAACTTTTACAATATATTTGCCGGCAACTGATTCCAAACAAATAAATCCCGAAGAAAAATCCGAGGCTAAAGTAACGCTTCAAAAATCAGCAAAAATTCTGGTAATGGATGATGAAGAACAAATTCGAAAACTTGCTTTGGATATGATATCATTAATTGGTTTTGAAGCGGAAGCGGTTTCTGATGGTCAAGAAGCTATTGAAAAATATAAAAAATCTTTGGATGAAAATTCGCCTTTTGATGTAATTATTATGGATTTAACTATTCCGGGTGGAATGGGTGGAGCAGAAGCAATAAAACACATTTTAAAGATAAATCCGGAGGCAAAAATTATTGTTTCGAGCGGTTATTCAAGCGGTGAATCTCTTTCAAATTATAAAGATTTGGGATTTAAGACAATGATCGCAAAACCATATACAATAGAAAAATTGCAAGAAATTTTGACCGCTGTTCTTTGATGAATTTCTAACCGTAGAGACGCACGGTCGTGCGTCTTTGGTAATGAACAATGAAAAATGAAGAAAAAGAAACCACGAATTTACACAAATTAAAACGAATTAACACGAATTTAAGAAAGAAGAAGAGAAAAGTAAAAGTAAAAACTAAAAAGTAAAATAATGAAAGAAGTACAACGACTTTGTAAGTCGTTACAAACAAAAATTAAGAACATCGGAATGTACGACCGGCGGGAGTTCTTCCGATTGTTCGACTTCGAAACAAAATGAATAATGAATAATGAAGAGGAAGAAATGTAAAATGTAAAATGTAAAATTAAGAATGTTAAAATCTAAACTTCAAGAGAAATTAAGATTTAATTGGAGTGATTCCAAATACATTTTTATCCGTGTTTATCCGTGTAATCGGTGGCTAAATCTTTTCTTTCTTTTGTCTTCCGGTTTGTTGTTATTTTCCCGAATAAGATAATAGATTCCCGTTTTCACGGGAATGACAATCATTTTTTTTCACGGGAATGACAATCATTTTTTTTCACAGGAATGACAATCATTTTTTTTCACAGGAATGACAATTCCCCTATGTGTCAGCATAGTTGTCCCCTTAAAAAAGAAGAAATAGGTGGATGAAAAAATTAAAATTCATTTTATTCTTGACGAGATAATCTCAGTTTTTAACACAAGTCAAAATAAATTTTTTAGAGGAATCATATGAATTCAAAACCTGTTAGTTTCAAAAATCCTTTTACAAATCGCTTAATCGCATTTTTAGTTTTCCTAAGTGCTTTTGCAGCTTACATAATAAGCGGAGCACCTTCATTATCATTTTGGGATTCGGGAGAATATATCACCTGTTCAAGTATTTTAGGTGTACCGCATCCTCCGGGAAATCCATTCTATATAATGTTAGGAAAATTTGTAACCACCATTTTTGGGTTTATTAATCACGCCCGAGTTGTAAGTGCATTATCAGGTTTCTTATCAGCTTTAGGTGTAATGTTTACTTATTTATTCACAGTAAAATTGGTAAGTATGTTTGAAAAAGACAATTTTGTAATTTACATTGCGGGTATTCTCGCAGCTTTTTATACAGCATTTTCATACACTTATTGGATGAATTCCGTGGAAGCGGAAGTTTATGCCGGCTTAGCATTCATCATTAATATCATAATTTGGTTAACATTGGTTTGGGTAGAAAAGTCCGAGGATTTTTCTCATCAAAATATTCTTTTTCTAATTATCTATATTTTCTTTTTAGGATTTGGAATTCATCAAACTTCGTTGCAAATTGTTCCGGCAGTTTTATTTGTAATTCTTTTCCCAATGTTAAAAGAGAATTTTAGAAAAAGTAATTTTTGGGTTAAGGTGGTTGTTTATACACTTGGAATGTTGATAATTTATTTTATCGGGACAAATATCGGTAAATCAATTCGAGTTCCGGATTTCGGTAAATTCATTTTTGGAATCGCATCTTTGGGGATTTTAATTTATCATTTACGCGATAAATTTTCAATGAAAGCTTGGGTTATTGCCGGATTTTTTATTTTAGCCGGATTAAGTACGCATATTTTCCTTTTAGTTCGTTCTGAGTTCAGACCATTTATAAATGAAGGTAATCCGCATAATTTAGCTTTATTTACGGATTATATACTTAGAAGGCAATATGGCGTAACGTCTTTTTTAGTTCGCCGAGCAAGTTTTTACTATCAATTCACTCATCATTTTTTGAGATATTTCAGCTGGCAATTTTTTAATGCGACCACAATTTCGGAATGGATTCACACTCCGATTTATATAGTTCAAACTATTGCAAATTTAATTGTTACCGGTTTGGGATTTGGTGGTGCTTATTACCAATGGAAAAAAAATAAAACATCTTTTATGTATTTTTTCGCTTTCTTTTTTATGACTTCATTTGCGATGATTTTTGTAATTAATTTATCTGATGCGGAAGTTAGAGATCGTGATTATTTCTTCTCTCAAGCTTATAATTTATGGACATTCTGGATGGCTGTCGGCTCAATCGGAATCTATAGTTATTTCAAAAAATCATTTAGGAAATTATCAGGTTTGATTTTATTGATTTTATTTATCTTACCGACTATCAACCTATTTTCACAATTCCACGAACACGACAGATCGCACGAGTTATTATCTTTAGATTACGGACTAAATATTTTGAATAGTTTGGAAAAGAATGCAATCGTTTTCACAAATGGCGATAACGACACTTTCCCGCTTTGGTACGAACAAGCTGTTAAAGATCCTAATTGTAAAGAATTCGTTTATCCGGAAACAAATGTTCAACCTACCCAAAAAACTAAAGACGCTATCAAAAAAGAGATGGATTTTAAATCTACGGAATTACATGGAATCAGAAAAGACGTTTCTGTTGCAAATCTCAGCTTATTAAATACACCTTGGTACATTAGGCAATTGAGGGATCGTGAAGGAATTTTATTTAACGTTCCGGACAAACAAATCGACAAATTAATGCCGGTCAAACTTCCTCAAGATACAAATCTTACTTTCTATAATCCTGCTCATACAGATTCTTTGACTATCCTCTTAAAAAAGGATAAACCGTTATGGATTAAAGATTTAGCAACAATTCAAATTATTAGAGATAATTTTGGTAAGCGTCCGATTTATTTTGCTGTAACCTGTTCCGAAGTAGATGTTTATAGACGTAATTTCAAAAATGAAGGCATGGTTGACAGACTTGTTGGCAATAAAGATATTGGAAAATTAAATCTAAAAAGATTGGAAAATAACCTTAACAACGTTTATGAATATCGTGGTGTTTTTGGAGATAAATTATACAAAGACGATAATATGAAAAGACTAGTTAGTAATTATGGTGCTGCGTATTTACGAATTTCACAATATTACAGCGACCATAACAATCCTGAGAAAGCTTTTGAATATTATGAAAAAGGTGTAAAATTCTTCCTCAACAATGAGACGTTATCACGCTATTTACCACTTGGATTAGACTTAGTTCTCGCTCAAAAGGACGATCAAAAAGTTCTTGATTATATAAATAAAAACATTGCAAAATATCCCGGTGATTCCGATATGATTTTTAAATTCGGATACCTTTTATCTTCTCATGATAAATATAAAGAAAAAGCTTTTAAATTGTTAAATATGGCTGCCGTTTTACAACCGTCAAACACAACTTATCAATACTATATATTTAACATCGCATCTCAAACAAAAGAATACGAAAAAGGTATTGATATTTTACAATATATGGAAGAAAAAACGCAATCTTCTCAAATCAAAAAATTCATTGATGAATTACGTGCAAAAATAAAATAAATAAATTAGAGTCGATTAAAAATAATCGGCTCTTTTTTTAGGAAATCCTATGGAAGATTTATTAAAGATTTTTAGTGCTTTGGGAAATGATACAAGATTTAGAATAACAATGATGCTTCAACATAAAGATATGTGTGTTTGTGAGATTAGAAATGTTATCGGATCTTCAATGTCAACCGTCTCAAATCATCTTAAAATTTTAAAAGATGCAAAGATTATTTCGTCCCATAAAGACGACAAATATGTAACTTATTTTTTAAATAGAAAATATGATTACTTTTCAGAAATATTAGAAATTATTAAAAATGTCGATGATGATATTCTGTTAAGAGATAAGGAAATAGTTATTAAAACAGAACGAAATATTGTTTGCTGATAATTATCAAAAATATTCCGGCAATAATAAATTTAGTAATTTTATTCTAAGAAGATAAAAAAAATCTTGACTCTAAACAGATAAATTAGTGTTGTCAAAAAAAAAGGATAGGAGACGTCATGAATAAAAATCAACGCGGTTTCAGTGTATATACTGTTATTTCTATTATAGCTTTTCTTTTATTGGTGTTTGTTCTAACATTACCACAATTTTTTAATTTGGATAAAAAAGAAAAAGCTACTCAATGTGTTCATAATATGAAAATCATTTACAAGGCTGTTGATAATTATATGAAAGATCGAAAAGAAGATTTTAATGGAGATACTGTCGATCTTATCAGAACAGGTTATATGAAAAAAACTTATGAATGCCCTGAAGATGGTCCCGGAGATAAATACATTATCGAAGGTCATTATGATACAGGAAAAATCATCGTTAAATGCCCTCACGAAGAAGAATTTCCTTCTCACAGATTACCACCGAGTTTTAAGTAAAATTTTGCGATAGAATTTTAAACCTTCATTAATTTGAAGGTTTTTTTTAGGAGAAAATTGTGAATTATCAAGAGTTTATAGACTATATTTATCTTCGCCATTCAGGTAATATCAAACTTGGTTTGGATAGAATTCTAAATATTTTAAAAGAAATGAAAAACCCAAACGAAAAATTATCCGGAATTCATATTGCCGGTACAAATGGCAAAGGTTCAACTGCCGCAATGTGCGAATCTATGGCAAATTTTCATAACTACAAAACCGGAATGAATACTTCACCTCACCTTTTGAAATATATGGAAAGAATCCGAATAAACAGCATCAATATAGAATTTGCTGAATTGCTAAGAATCTACAAAAAATGGGAAAATGTTTTTGAAGAAAATGAAGCGTCTTTTTTTGAAATTACAACCGCTTTGGCTTTCTATTATTTTTATGAACAAAAAGTGGATCTTTCTATTTTTGAAGTAGGTTTAGGCGGAAGATTAGACGGCACAAATCCCTTTAAATCCGATGTTACCGTAATTACTACAATCGCTCTGGATCATCCCAAAAGTCTGGGAAATTCTCTTGAAAAGATAGCTTATGAAAAAGCCGGAATTATAAAAGAAAATACGCCGGTTGTTTTAGGAAATATTGTAGATGAAAAAGCTAAAAATGTCATCTTAAAAGTTGCTAAAGAAAAAAATGCTCCAACTTATGTTTTTGGTAAAGATTATTATGTTGAAAATATCAGATTGTCTGAAAGAGGAACTGTTTTCGATTATCATAATCCTAAAGAAAATCTTCATATCTTGGACTGTAAAACCAGCCTTTTAGGAAAACATCAAGCAGTAAACGCTTCCGGTGCAATTACAGCATTTTATCTTTATCAAAAAATCAAAGGTAAAGAGTTTGATTTGGAAAAAATACAAACTGCACTTTCAAACATAAATTGGATTGGAAGAATGCAAATTCTTCAATCAAACCCGCCGGTAATAATTGACGGAGCTCACAACGAAGAAGGAATTAATATCTTAGTTAAAAATCTTAAAGAAATATTTCCTGCCAAAAAATTGAAAATCGCCGTCGCTATTTTAAGAGATAAAAAGTTGGATAAAATGATTTCCGAATTAGGGAAAATATCTGAAAAATTGTATATCTCAAAAAACAAATCCAAACGAGCTGCTGAAATTGATGAACAAGTTAACGCTGCAAAAAGTGTTAACGCCGTTTATGAAACTTTTGAAGATGTAAATCAAGCGACACAAAAAGCATTGTCAGAGTTGGAAAACGACGAAGTCCTGATAATTACCGGTTCACTTTACACTATTTCGGAAGTCTTAAACCAAAAGGAAAAGTTATTCAAAAAATAATGAAGAAGATTTTTGAAGAAATTTTGAATTGAATTAAAAATTTTATTTTCTTAATTTTACATTTTACATTTTAAATTTTACATTTCTTACTCTTCATTATTCATTATTCATTTTGTTTAAAAGTCGAACAATCGGAAGAACTCCCGCCGGTCGTACATTCCGATGTTCTTTAATTTTTTTTGTAACGACTTACAAAGTCGTTGTACTTTTTTTTAGTTTTAGTTTTTACTTTTTACTTTTCTTCTTTCTTCTCATTCAAAATTAAGCATTCAAAGAAAAGATAAGGAAGAAGATTTTAGCCACTGATAGCACAGATAAACACGAACGGAGTTGTAGCTCAAGCAGCTTGCTTGAGGTATTTTTTCGATTGTACGAATTTAAAGAAAAATGATAACCGGATGATTGTCATTCCTGTGAAAACAGGAATCTATTATTTTATTCGGAAAAATAACAACCAACCGGAAAATAAAAGAAAGAAATAAAAAAAAAGGCGACAAAGCAATTGTCGCCTTAAATAATTCAAAAAATTTATTTTGAAAGCAATTCTTCTGTTTCCAAAGCAATCATCAGTTCTTCATTAGTTGGAACTTTGAGAATTTTAACTTTAGAATCTTTATCTGTCAAATCCAGAATTCCGCCTTTAAATTGATTATTCTCTTTTTCGTTTAATTTTATTCCGAGGTAATCCATATCTTTAAGCACCCAATCTCTTAGTATCGGCATATTTTCACCCACACCACCGGTAAATACTATCACATCTACCCCATTCATAACAGCAGCATAAGAACCAATATATTTCTTAATTTTATAGCAATAAACTTCAAAAGCTTTAATTGCCTGTTCATTTTTATTGGTCAAGATTTCTTCTTCGATTTCTCTCATATCATTACTAATATGTGAAAGCCCTAAAATACCGCTCTTTTTATTCAAAGTAGTATTAACTTCTTCAACTGACATTTTCATATTTTGCATCATATAAATCGGAATAGCGGGATCAATATCTCCGCATCGCGTTCCCATCATCAAACCTTCCAAAGGAGTAAAGCCCATTGAAGTATCAACTGATTTTCCTTTATTAATGGCAGTAATAGAAGCTCCATTTCCGATATGACAGGTAATTATTTTTAAATCTTCAATATTTTTATTCAAGTATTTCTCCGTTTCCAAAGCTACAAATTTGTGAGAAGTACCGTGAAATCCGTATCTTCTGATCTTATTTTCTTTATAATAAGATAGAGGCAAAGCGTAAAGATATGCTTTAGAGGGAATTGTTTGATGGAAAGCAGTATCAAAAACACCACATTGTTTAACATTTGGCAAAGCTTCTGAAATTGCTTCCACCCCTTTGATATTTGCCGGATTATGAAGCGGTGCCAATTCAATACATTGATTTAAAACATTCATAACTTTACTGTCAATTACAACTGAATTGGAATAAAACTCCCCACCGTGAACAAGCCTGTGACCAACGCCGAAAATCTCGTTTTCATTTTTGATAACGCCATGGTCAGGATTCATCAAATTATCAAGAATTAGTTGAATGCCTTTAGTATGATTTTCAATAACCATTTCTCTCTTTTTCTTTGTGTAAAATTCACTTTTGTATGTATATAAAGCTGTATTTTCACCTATTCTTTCCACAATTCCGGACGCTAAAACGTCTCTGCTTTTTACATTAATTAATTGGAATTTTATCGAAGAACTTCCGCAATTTAATGTTAATATTTTCATTTTCAACTCCTAAAACCACTTTTTTTATTTGAAATCTTTAGACAGCTTTTTCAGGTCAAGTATTTTATCAAATAATGAGAAATCAATTTAATTTGGTTATGAAAGAATTCATCGATACTTGACAATATTCCGCTTTGTAAAATCATACAGTTAAAATTTAAGCAAAAGCGAGGTAAAAAAATGAAACCGTACAACTTTAAAACTTTAGGGATATTCATATTTTTAGGATTAACTTCCTTAGGATTTTTGTTAGGTCGCAGTATCATCAAAGTAAAAAATCTTGAAAGAACGGTAGTTGTGAAGGGATTAGCCGAAAAAGAAGTTTCAGCCAATATTGCTTTATGGCCAATTAAATTCTCAGAAGCAAATAACAGCCTTTCCAATTTATATGACAAACTGGAAAAAGATAAGAAAATCATAATTAAGTTTTTAGAGCAAAATGGATTCTCTGAAAACGAAATCACAATTTCCCAACCATCAATAACCGATAAATTAGCTTTAGAATACGGAAACACCAAAAATATTAGATTTAGATATGTTGCAAATCAGGCCATAACGGTTTATTCCAAGAAAATAGAAAAGGTCCGCGAGATAAGTCCTAAAATTTCTGAATTAGGTAAAAAAGGAATTGTTATAATTTCCAATAATTACGAGAGCAGAATCCAATATTTTTTTACAAAGCTAAACAATGTTAAACCTGAAATGATTAAAGAAGCGACTAAAAAAGCACGAGAAGTGGCATTAAAATTTGCGGAAGACTCCAAAAGCAGTTTAGGAAAAATTAAATCTGCGAGACAAGGTCAATTTTCAATTCGTGACCGAGATAAAAATACCCGTTATATTAAAAAAGTTCGAGTAGTTTCGACAATCGAATATTATCTTTCCGATTAAAATAATTAAAAATTTTCTTGTCTGAATTGACTAATAGCAAGCGTATTTGCAAGAGATTTTGGGTAAGAAATATTTGACTTGACACATATTCGATTTTTTAGAAAAACACAGATAATAAAGATAGTTATATAATTTCAAGGAATTTTGGAGGATTCATGAAAGTTTTGCTTAAAAATAACGAACTTTGCATAGGTTGTAAAACTTGTGAAACAACTTGTTCGTCACTCTGGTTCAAAGAAGATAATCCAATTTTATCAAGAATCAAAATTGCAGAAGAAGGAAACTCATTCAATATTAATGCTTGTAATCAATGCGGAGAATGTATTGATGTTTGTCCAACTGAAGCTATTTATCGAGACAAAAACGGTATCGTAAGAATCAACGAAAATGATTGTGTTGGTTGTCTTTCGTGTGTTGGTTTTTGTCCAAGTCAGTCAATGTTTTATGCTCCTAAGGTTGATAAACCTTTCAAATGTATCGCTTGCGGAGCTTGCGTGAAAACATGTCCAACAGATGCACTTTCTATTGGTGAAGAAGATACCCCACTTGAAAAAGTATTTTATAGGGAGAATGTATGAACACTTATAAAAACCCTTACGATTTAAAAAAAATCAAAGAAGGCCACAAATTATTAAAAGATTTTAAATATGATCCAAGTCCGGTAATTAAAGGATATACAGAAAAAACTTTGTATATAAATGTCGGTACTAAAGAAATCAAAGAAAAAAACGTTCCTGAAAAAATGAAAGAACTCTTTACCGGTGGTAGAGGTTATGACATCAAACTTTTATGGGATGCAGTAAACGAAAACACAAAATGGAATTCTCCTGAAAACGAAGTAGTAATTTCCTCAGGTCCAATTGGTGGAACTACTCAATACCCGGGATCAGGAAAATCAATTGTAATGGCAATTTCCCCAACAACAACACTTCCGGTTGATAGTAATGTCGGCGGTTATTTTGGTCCTTATCTTAAATTTTCAGGCTGGGATGCTCTTGAAATCCAAGGAAAATCCGACGAAGATGTCATTATTTTTATTGATGGTGATAAAGGCAAAATTGAAATTTATACAGCACCTTTTGAAGACGAAGATTCTCATTTAGTTTCAGAAGAACTTACGGAATTATTTGCTGAAACAGAAAAAGACAGAAAATTCATCAGTACGGTTTCAGCCGGTAAAGGTGCCTCAAACTCACTTTGGGGTTGCTTAAACTTTTCCTATTATGATAGAAGAAGAAAAGTTGCTCGTTTAAAACAAGCAGGCAGAGGCGGAATCGGATCAGTATTTAGAGACAAAGGAATCAAAGCTATAGTTTGTAAATATTCAAAAATCGATCCGAATCCTAACCAAGCGGTTGATTTAGACACTATAAAAGATATCGGGGCAAAATATCATAAAGAATTGCATGATTTAGATGCTTCTCAAAATGATATGCGACACGTTGGTACAGCTCATTTAGTTGATATTATGAATGAATACGATTTATTACCGGTAAATAATTATAAATTTGGTCAACACGAATTAACACCTCGAATCGGGACCAATGTTTGGAGAGATAAATTTAGCCAAGGAATGCCTGACGGCTGTTGGTATGGATGTACAATGCAATGTGCAAAAGGAATTGATAATCATATTTTAAGAACCGGTCCTTACAAGGGCGATTCAGTTTGTATCGACGGTCCTGAATATGAAACAGCCGGCGGAGTTGGTTCTAATTGCGGAATATTCGATCCTAATTATATTGCGGAAGCGAATTTTTATTGTGATACTTACGGTGTTGATACAATTACTTTCGGTACTTCAATGGCTTTCGTTATGGAATGTTATGAAGCAGGAATTCTTAATAAAGAAATTACCGGCGGGCTTGATTTACATTTTGGTAATGGCGAAGCAGCTTTGGAGTTACTTCATAGAATGGCAAGAGGTGAAGAAGGTTTCCCTAAAATTTACGGTCTCGGAATTCGTAGAATGAAGAAACACTTTATTGAAAATTACGGTGCCGACGCAGAATTTGTGAACAGTATCGGAATGGAATGTAAAGGTATGGAATATTCCGAATATATCACAAAAGAATCTTTGGCAATGCAAGGTGGATACGGTTTAGCAAACAAAGGTGCTCAACACGATGAAGCTTGGTTAATTTTCATGGATATGGTCAATAATCAAATTCCTACATTTGATGACAAAGCGGAAGCTCTTTGGTATTTCCCGATTTTCAGAACATTGTTCGGACTTCTCGGACTATGTAAATTACCTTGGAATGATCTTGAACCTGCAGATAACGGTGAAACTGATGAACCGGCAAAAGTTCCAGAACATGCTCAAAATTATACTGATATTTTCAACGCAATCACAGGATTGAATGAAACCAATGAATCGATGATGTTACGTTCGGAAAGAGTTTACAATTTCCAGCGCTTGTTTAATTTCAGAATGGGAGGCGGAACTCGCGAAGGCGATAAAATTCCT
This sequence comes from Candidatus Cloacimonadota bacterium, assembly GCA_027064005.1. Lineage (GTDB taxonomy): Bacteria > Cloacimonadota > Cloacimonadia > Cloacimonadales > JAMOQM01 > JAMOQM01. The sequence continues at coordinate 15,941 of JAMOQM010000118.1, forward strand.
TATAGATCAGCCGGTCCTGTTACAAATGAAGAATATTTATCACGACAAGAAAGATATGATAATCAATTAGTTGATAAATACGGATTCTCAGCTGAAGATGTTAAAAAAATGACAACTGAAGAAAAAGTAAAAATCCATCGCGAAAAACGTCTTAAAGATTATGATGATTTATGTACAGCAACATACAAACGTCGAGGCTGGGACAACGATGGTGTACCAACAATTGAAAAACTGAAATCTTTAAATATTGATTTCCCTGATGCAATAGAATTGTTATCAAAAAGATAGAATCTTTGCTAATTAAAAGGCTTACATTTGTGAGCCTTTTTTTATTCTAAAAAATTGATTTCCCAAAAAATAAAAATCCGCTTAATTCCTTCTAAAAATTAAATTATTGAAATATTCTCCACTTAGCTTGAAACATTACGGCAACTTACAAATTCTTGTTTGATAACCTAAACCTTATGTTTTTTCGGAGCTAAAATTTTGATAAAATTCACAATTTGAGAAATGGATTTGAATGCAACAATTTTCATTGTCGATTAAAAAGATTCAGAGTGGAAATAAACAATGGTGCTTTTAAAAAAATTTGGCTATTCCGATCATATATATACAAAAAACTTGACTTGAAACAAGCATATTTTTGTTTTCGATTTAAATTAGAAAAATCCGGAGGAAAATATGAATTTTAAGAAAAGTACTTTTGCAATAATTGTAATCTCAATCATTGCGTTAACAGGATGTCAAAGTCAATATATGCGATCAGGTAAAATCTACCTTCAGCATAAACAACCGACAAAAGCTTTACATGAATTTCAAATGGAATTAAAAACAAATCCTAACAACATTCAAGCAATTAAAAACATCGCAGATATTCATTTCAACAATGAAGAATATCTTCAATCATATAATATGTATGTAAAAGTTTTAGATACTGCTAAGAAAACAAATTTTAAAGACAAAAAAATTCTAGATGAAACAAAAAAATTCAAAGAAGCAAGTTGGGTTAGAATTTATAAAAAAGCGACCACAGCTTTTAAAAACAATAATTTTGATGTTGCTTTAGAAACAATTAAACCATTAGAAAATTTTGGTCAAAAATTAGATAAAGTTTATCAATTGGAATCAATAATCTATCTTAAACAAAAAAAAGATGACAAAGCAATAACTTATCTTCAAAAAACTTTCAGTCTAAATAATAAAAACAAAGCTATCGCTAATCAATTAGCTGCAATGTATTTCAAAAAGGACAATTTCGATAAAGCTGCGGAATATTATCAAAAAGTTATCCAAATTGACCCTAAAGATGTTGATGCTTATTTCAATTTAGCTATAACTTATAGAAAAATGAAAAAAAGTGATAAAGTTATTTCTACTTATGAAGATATCATCAAAATCGATCCTAAAAATACCGATGCCCTTAATTATTTAGGCTATCAATATTTCACTGCTAAGAACTATGACAAAGCAATAACAAATTTAACAAAATATTGTGAAATAGAAAATAACGATGCTGATGCTTTAAGAATATTAACATTTAGTTATGCTAAAAATAAAAATTACAAAAAAGCTGTTGAAACAGGTATTATTTGGCATCAAGTTGATCCAAGCGATACTGTTGCAGTTCAAATGATTGTAGCAAATGCCAATATGGGAAAAATGTACAAAATAGCTAAAAAATACAGCAAAATACTTAAAAAAATGAATTAAGTTATTTAGTTAAGTCTGTCTTGGCTTGACAATATTCTAACAAAAATAAATTTTGTAATGCGTGCGAGAGTGGCGGAATTGGTAGACGCGCTGGATTTAGGATCCAGTAGGCCAAGCCTGTAGGGGTTCAAGTCCCCTCTTTCGTACCATTTTTTTTATAAACAAAATATATCAATAAAGGAGATATCGTGAATACAGATATTAAAAAAATTTCTCAATGCAACATAGAATTAACAGTTAATGTTAACGCTGATGAAATTATCAAAGATTATAGAAAAAATTTATCTCAAATTAATAAAATGGTTGTTGTCCCGGGATTTAGAAAAGGTAAAGCCCCCATCTCAATGATCGAAACAATATACGGTGATAAAATTATTGAAGATTTCAAAACGGATTCTTTAGAAAAATATTTCAAAGAAGCTATTAAAGATGTTGAAGAAAAACCTGTTTCTGAAGTTATTCCCAAATCTGTTGATTGGGAAAAAGGCAAAGATTTTGTTGCTGTTTACCAATATGAAATTTCGCCAAAAGTAGATATTCAAAAATATTCGGATTTAGAAATTGAATTTAATGATGTATTGGATATCGATTCCGCAGTTGATGAAGAATTAACTAAAATTCAATCTCAAATGGCTAAAGTCGAAATTGAAACAAATCCGATTGCAAATGAAAATATGGTTGAATTGTCATATTCCCATAATGGGAAAGAAGGTAAAATAAATTGCCTTGTTGGTTCTGACGATAATACTGAATCACTTAATAAAAACATTCTTGGTAAAGTTAAAGGTGATAAATTCACAGCTGAAATTAAAATTGATGAAGAAATTGTTGAATGCGAACTAACAGTTGAAAATGTTTGGAAAAAAGTAACTCCGGAATTAAATGATGAATTTGCTAAATCTGCCAACTATGAAAATCTTGAAGATATGAAAGAAAAAATCAGAAAAGAAGTTGAAGTTTCTGCAAAAAGAAATTATAGATACGCAAAAGACGACGCAATAATCAAAGCGGTTATTAAAGCAAATCCTTTCGAAGTTCCACAATCAATCGTTGTTAACCGAGCTAATGAAATGGCAAAACCACTTGCAGAAGCTTACAAATTGGAAGTTAGTAAAATAGCTCCTTCTTATTACCAAATGGCTGAAACTCAAATCAAAAGAATCTATATCTTAAATGATTTAACCGAAAAAATGAATATCAAAGTTGAAGAATATCCGGAAGTTAAAGATAATTTAATTAAATCTTTTGCTGAAGAATCTAATTTAACTCCGGAAGAATTTATAGAAAAGAATGAGAAATATTTAAAATCCGAAGACTTCCTCTATTCATTAAAGTCTCAAATTGTGTTATATTTAATTGAAAAATCTTCAAAATTTGTTGAACCAAAAGTTGAAGAAAAAATAGAAGAAGAAAATACCGAGGAGTAATTTATGGCTTTTGTACCAATTGTAGTTGAACAAAGTGGAAGATCTGAAAGGGCTTATGATATTTACTCTAGATTATTAAAAGATAGAATTATTTTTCTTGGTTCTGCAATTGATGACAATGTTGCCAATATTATTGTTGCCCAATTACTTCACTTAGAAGGTGAAAATCCGGATAAAGATATATTTTTATACATTAACAGTCCCGGTGGTTCTATAACTGCCGGTCTTGCTATTTATGATACAATGCAATTTATCAAACCGGATGTAAGCACTATTTGCATCGGTCAAGCTGCCAGTATGGGTGCAATCCTTCTTGCTGCCGGAGAAAAAAATAAACGCTATGCTTTACCAAATAGCCGAATAATGATCCATCAACCTTTAGGTGGAGCTCAAGGTCAAGCTTCCGATATAGAAATTCAAGCAAAGGAAATACTTTATCTTAAAAACAAAATTAATCATATCCTTAAAAAACATACAAATAAAGAAATAGAACAACTTGAAAAAGACACAGACAGAAACTTTTTTATGGATGCAATTAGTGCTCAAGAATATGGCTTAATTGACGAAGTAATAGAAAAAAGAGTTTAATTTACCGGGAGTACGAATGGCTAAAAAAAAATACGAAGTTCTACATTGTTCATTTTGCGGACGACCAAAAAATGAAGTTAATCATATGATTAAAGGCGTAGCAGGTAATATCTGCGATGAATGTGTAAAAATGTGCTATTCGATTATTGAAAAAGATGTTGAAGAAAAAGTCATTGAAGACTTCACGTTGCCAACACCGAGAGAAATAAAAGAATTTCTTGATCAATACGTAATAGGACAAGAGTTGCCTAAAAAATATTTAGCAGTTGCGGTTTACAATCATTATAAAAGAATATTCAAACAAGATATAAATGACGATGTTGAAATTGAAAAAAGCAATATTTTGATGATTGGACCTACAGGTTCAGGAAAGACTTTGATTGCCAGAACTTTAGCTCGCATTCTAAAAGTACCTTTCGCAATCGCTGATGCAACTACCTTGACTGAAGCCGGTTATGTTGGAGAAGATGTAGAAAATATTCTCGTTAGACTACTTCAAAACGCTAATTATGATGTGGAACAAACCGAAAAAGGTATCATCTATATTGATGAAATTGACAAAATTTCTCGCAAATCCGAAACTCCTTCCATTACAAGAGATGTTTCAGGAGAAGGAGTTCAACAAGCTTTATTAAAAATCTTAGAAGGTGCCAAAGTTAATATTCCACCAAAAGGCGGAAGAAAACATCCTCATCAAGATTTTATAGAAATTGACACAGGCAAAATTTTGTTTATTGTCGGTGGAGCTTTTAACGGATTAGAGAAAATTGTTCAGAAGAGATTGAATGAAAAAACAGTTGGATTTAATTCCAATATTGTTAGTCAAAATGAAGATATGGAATCTATTTTCTCAAAAGTAATTCCTGAAGATTTAATGAAATACGGTTTAATCCCTGAATTAGTTGGTAGAATACCGGTAATGTGTTCACTCCATAAATTAACGGAAGAAGCACTAATTACCATTTTAACAAAACCAAAAAATTCTATTTGTAAACAATATCAAAAATTATTTGAAATGGAAGATGTTAAATTAGAATTTTCAAAAGATGCGTTAAAAGAAATAGCCCATATTGCTATTAAACAAAATACAGGGGCACGTGGTTTACGTTCAATCATTGAAAAAGTTATAGTTAATGTTATGTATGATTTGCCGGAATTGGAAAACGCTAAATCATGCTTAATTTCAAAAGACGTTATTGTTAATGGTGAAGATCCTATTTTTGTTTTCGATGAAAAAAGAAATATAGATCAAAGCGCCTAAATAAATTTAGACAAAAAATAAACCCCGCTTTTCAGTGGGGTTTTTTAATTCCTAAATATTGATCTTAAAAATTAGCATTCAAATCTTTAGTAATTGTATAAACTTTCATAATTTCTTCTTTTGAATATGAATCCTTTTTGCTATCAATAATCTTTTTAACATCTTCCAACGATGTAATTGATTTCGTTACGTAAGCAGAATTTTTCATAGTTTTATTCTGAATATTTTTCAAATTATCGATTAAAGAATTTAATATTCCTTTTTGATTAATAATTGAAGTTTTATCTTTTGAGTAATTATTGTTAAGTAATTCGCTTACTTTATTAAGTCCTTCAACCCAACCACCTAATTGTAAAAGAGTAAATAAATCATATTGTCTTGTCTCATACAAAGAAATCTCAACTTGACTTTTATAATTATCCAAAGCTGTTTTTAACTCTTCCCATTTATCATTTTTGATAAGAGTTTCAAGTTTGTCTGCTAATTGTAAAATATCGTCTTTAATTCCTAAAAATTTGGAAAGGTCAACCATCTTCTGAGCAATTTGTAACAAAGCAGTCTTATTATGAGCTTGAGTCGCAATGATTCCGTCAGCAGTTAATTTACCAAGTTGGATTGCTGCTCGCCCAATATCCGTTTGATTTGAATCAAATTTCTTTGGTAAAACCTTATCATAATCTGATAAATTTAAAAAATCTAAAGAAGCAAATAATTTTCCAAATGCAGGTAACGGATGATTAATTACCGAAACTTTTACATTAGCTTTTTTTGGTTTAATCTTTTTTGTTTCTTTTTTAGTACATCCAAAAAATACTAAAGATGACAAAACAAGAATTGGTATTATTCTCTTCATTTTTCCCCCTTATTCTTTGTAAAAGAATTTTAGTTTTATATATGTTAATAAATTAAACATAAAAATATACATCAAAACAATCATTAAATCAAAATAAAAAGTTTTTATTTTCATTCCCATAAAATAGGAATCTCCGGCAAGGAACAACTTTTTATGGGTATTCAACGATTTTCCTTCCATCATATTTACCACAAATTCAATTCCTTCATTTTGATATTTTTTATAAGGATATTTTTTTGCGATAACACCTTTCTCATCATAGATTTTATTCATTTCTTCCTGATAATCCGTTGACGATACCATACCTTTTTTAAAATTATCAAGTAATGTCAATCTTTTTCTCTCAAGTTTTTCAATATTCCGGTCATAAGTATTAAATCGAGCTTGAGCAGTAAACATACCTTCAAATAACCATCTTGAAGGAATAAATTGGACAACTTCCGGAACGGCGCTTTTTTTAAACACTTTAAGATCACGATTCATTTTATCAAATTGAATTATAGCTCCACCGAAAATTATTTGGGGAATCACAATCAAAGGTAAAAGATTAACTATTGCTTTAGAATTATTTAACACTGAAGACATCAAAAGTCCAATAGACGAACCGATCATACCGGATAATAAAAGATAAGTAACGTTTGGCCAAAATACACCTCGAATATCCAAAATCATTGAACTTAAAAAATAGTATAATAATGATTGGATGCCGACAAAAACACTCAAAGTAATAAATTTAGAGATTAAATAATAACCGGTGTGGATATTTAATTTTCGTTCTCTAATAAATATTTTCTTTTCCTGAAAAATATCCTCAACACTATTAGATAATCCCAAAAAAATAAAGAGAATAATGGATATAAAAAGATAAATACCGCCGTTGACATTTCCGTAATAACTATATTTATCTTGCAAAGGTGCTAATCGCAAAATCCAGGCAATGATAACTGCCAAAATTGGTGCTTCAATAAAAGTTATAATCGTATTTGACCTATTCCTAAACTTAATATAAAAATTTCTCAAAAAGAATGTTCTTAATTCTTCAATATTTGTTTTTAAATTATATTTTCTTTTGGGTCGTTTTATTTTACCTGAATTCCCTTCTTCTTCATCCTTTTTACCGGAATAAACCAAATCAAACAAAACTTTCTTTTTGAATTTATTTTTCCAATAATGATCAGGAAAAAGGCGTTTAATCGTCAAATTATTATTAATGAGTTCAAAGGTTAATTCATCATTTTTATTATAAACGGGATATTCAATAATATCAAAAAAATAGTCCGGAATTTTGTTCTCTTTCTTCTTTTCAATAAATTCTTTACGTTTTGTAATCTTAGATAATTCAATATTAAAATAGTCAAAAGCCTCTTCTTTATCACCAAAAAAAACTTGCGTACCATTTTTATCTAATAAAAGCACTTTATCAAATTTATCAAAAATAAACTGATTAGGTTGATGAATTGAAACGATAACTATTTTACCTTGAGATGATATTTCTTCTAAAATATCCATAATTTGTTCAGAATCATTTGAAGAAAGTCCGGAAGTAGGTTCATCACAGATTAATAACGTTGGGTCAAAAAGGATTTCCAAAGCCATATTTAGACGTTTTCTTTCACCTCCACTCAACAATTTATCCCCTTCATATCCAACCCGAGTATCTCGTTTATGACTAAGATTAAGTTTAATGAGAAGGTTATTAATTTTGTTTTCAATAACTTCTAAAGAGGCTATTTTTATTCTAAGTTTAGCTCTAAAAAGAAGATTTTCATAAACTGTCAGATTTGAAAACAACAAATCATCTTGTGGAACATAACCAATATATTGCGAATAAAATCCGTAATTATCAAACAAATTTTTCCCATCAACAATAATATTTCCTTTATCAGGAATAAATTCAGCTGAAATTGCCTTCAACAATGAAGATTTCCCGCATCCACTTTTACCCATAATTGCAACAAATTCTCCATTTTTCGCATTAAATGAAATTGAATTTAGGGCAATTTGTCCATCACTATAAGTATGTTTTAAATCGATAAAAGAAATCTTATCAATCTCGAAAGGAATCTCGATTAATTCAAAAAAAGAGTTTATCTTGAAATTTTTACGGTTAATTGTAATAGTATCTCTATTGAGTAAGAATTCTTGCCTCTCCACCACTTTGACATTATTTAGATATAAATTCCAACCTCTTTTAGTTGGCGGATTAATCAGATATTTGTGATTCTCATTTTCAATATGAATTATCGTTTTTGAAGATTCATTTTTAGAAATAAAATAGTCTTTTTCAAAATTAATAAATAAATCATCAAAACTTAAATCTGCTGTTCCAATATTATCTCTCTGACTAATAACATCCAGTAACGTAAATTGCTCGTAATTCTCAATTTGAATCAAATCATCAAAATAGAGAGAAACTTCCTTATAATATGGTTGGAGTGTACCATTTAAATAAATCTTACCTTTGGCAACAACCAATGAAAAACGATTTCTATTATTAATAATCTTAAACTCATAATCGTCTTTTTTAAAATCTATAACATCATAAATTTGTTTATTGGCATTAATTTTATATAACAATTCGTTAGTTAATTTAGTTTTCCCAATTTGCAAAATAGAATCTTCCGGAATAGCATATAATCTGTTTGGCATCAAAGCATTACCATTCAGAATACAATTAACTTTAGAATTTGTACCAATAAAAATATATTTATTTATCACAAAAAGAAGAAATTCAAAATTAAGATACTTTTCTCCCCGGAATAATATTTCGCATTTTTTATCATTTCCGGCAACAATATAATCTTTGAAAATAGAACGAGAAAAATGGCTAAAATACTTAAATCCACTGATAGAAGCTGTTTCCTTCGAATCGTTTTCAATAAAATTAAAAATCTCAGATAAATCGTGAGGATCAATATGAAAAGCGATTGCCAAATCCAACAATAAGGTTACTTCTTTAGTTTCCAATTCATTATCAGAATTTGCCAAAATAATGAGACTCAATAATATCCGTATTTTGTCTAAAGTGATGAGATTGATATTTAACGATTCAACTATTTTTTCAAATGGAATATCTTTTTTGTAAATCTCTCTGATATAATTTTCCCAAGATATTTCTTGGTCGGTAAAAAGATTTTCTAATAATGAATAAAGAATATTGATTTCATCATATTGATCGTTCTGCATCGACTTTATTACCTTAAGATAAAGTCGTACAATCATTTCTACAGTTTGACCGTTCTTCAAGTTATCTAAATTTTTTTGAGCTAATTTATTTTGATATTTCATAAGATAAAATTACCATGGTTATATTATCCTTACCACCATTTTCCAGAGCTGTATCCAATAATTTCAGTCCTAATTTTTCAACATCCTTTGCATTATCAAAAATTTTTTTAATCTCAGATTCAGGAATCATATCAGTCAAACCGTCAGAACAAAGCAAAATTTTATCTTTATCTTTCAAATCGGTTTTCCCCGAATCAATTTTAATCTTACTTCTACCAAGCATCGAAGTTATAATATTATTTTCGGGATGAACCCGCATTTCTTCTTTAGTTAATAGACCTTTGAGATATTTATCCCATAAAAGATTATGATCAGCCGTAAGTTGTTTGAGCTCGGTTCTCACTTGATAAATTCTACTATCACCCACAGAAACAAAATACATTTTTTTGGAAATTATTAAAGCCATGGCAATAGTAGTTCCCATCTTATTAAAGCTAATCTGATGTTGTTGTTCTAAAATTAAAGCCTGATTCGCTCTAATCGTAATTTCCTTCAAACATTCAAGCGGATCTTTTATGGCATATTTTACTTTGTCAAAATTCTTAAGAATATACTCCACGACAAATTTACTTGCAATTTCTCCGCCCGGATATCCACCAACTCCATCACAAACTATATACAATAGATTTTCATCATTACTCTTCGCACAATAAAAATAATCTTCATTATTAGTTTTGTAATTCCCGATATGAGTCAAAGCAGTATATTTTATCATTTTCTTTCTAATACGAAACTTATTAAGGCAGGTTTTAAATTCAATTTATTAAGGATATCATCAATTAATTTCCAATGTTTGAACTTGAGAAATTTAAGATATTTATTTAGACGAAAAAGAGTCAAAAATTTATTCATATAATATTCTGTTTTAACGATTTTCAGCCCACAATTCTTAAATATTTCGGCTAATTTAATCTCATCAAAAGAATGAAGATGTGCATTTAAAGGCGTTTTTTTGTTACAATAAATACAAAGTGAATAACGGATTTTCTCTCTAAAAGGAACAGATAATAAAATTTTCCCATTTGGTTTCAGAAATTTCTTCCATTCATTAAGAGCGGATTCAGGATTTTCCAAATGTTCCAAAACCTCATTGGCAACAATCCAATCGAATTTTTCTTCATTAAAAGGTAAATGATTTGCATCGCCTAAAATAGTTTTTATTCTGGGATTTAACGATTTTATTTTTTCCAAATTCTTTTGTGATAAATCAAGAGAAGTAACGTTGACCTTTTTATCAGCAATTTTTAGAGAAAACCAACCTCGACCGGATCCTATTTCTAAAATATCATCATTTCTTTTTGAATCACATAAAGCCAAAATTGTTTGATTCCGTCGTTCCTCATTTATTCCTAATTGGTCGTTTGCAAAATAATCAAATAACTCTGCATCAATTTTATAATGCTCTTGATAATTCATAAAATTTCCTTTATTTATTTTTCATTTATTTTTTGAATCAGCTATTTTCCGTCAAGAAATGAGTTGTTTTTTTTAGTTTGTACTTGATTGAATATTTGTTGATTTAGCGATTCATAGAAAATACCAAAAAAAATTATATAGAAAATTGGTTATGTTTTGTTGGACAGAAATATCGCTATTTCACTATTTTTCCAAGCACCTTTAACATTCTAAACTTTCCATCTCTTGAATATTTTTTTTGGAAAATCTTCAGAACGTTAAAATATTTTATTGACAAAATTACCGGTAAATTCAAATTATCACTCGTGTTTAATATAAGTTATTAAGTGTTCGGAGGATTAGTCCTAATTGGTAAGGCAGCGGTCTTGAAAACCGCCGGGCTTCGCCCTTGGGGGTTCGAGTCCCTCATCCTCCGCCATTAACAACGGAGAGGTGGCCGAGTTGGCTTAAGGCGTGCGCCTGCTAAGCGTATGTGGGGCTTAACACTTCACCGAGGGTTCGAATCCCTCCTTCTCCGCCAGTAATAATGGGCAGTCGCCAAGCGGTAAGGCACATGGTTTTGGTCCATGCATCCGGGGGTTCAAATCCTCTCTGCCCAGCCATTTTTATTGGGGTGTCGTCTAATGGTAGGACAGCGGATTCTGGTTCCGTATGTGGGGGTTCAAATCCTCCCATCCCAGCCAAGAATCAATACATTTTAAAGAAGAGAATATGCACAGAAAAAGACATTTATCGTTAGTACTTAGAATATTTTTTTACATTTTACTTTTATCTATAATTTTTTATCAACAAATTAAAATTAACAAAACCAGTAATAAATTATCTAAAATTCATATTTTTACAGCAACAGCTGATTCTATCAAAATATCAAATTTAATTGAGAATAAAAATATCCCGAAAATATTACTATCAAATGATTTCATAGCAAAGACTTTTCAACTTCATTCTCCTTTTAATGATTCCTTATCTTTTAAAGAATTGTTAAAAAAATATATTCATTCCAAACATCAAGATTTATATGGAGCTCCGCGAAGCACCGGAGAATACAAACGAATCCATGAAGGAATTGATTTTTTTGTACCTGAAAATACACCCCTTTACCCTTTAAGTAATTTTGGAATTGTAACCGAAGTTGAAGATAATGCTAATTTTTTAATGGATGTTAGAGCTATTGATAAATCAGGAAATCCCGTAACAATTCAAGTTTCCTATGGAAAGATTGTTAAAATTGCTTACCCTGAAGGATTCTCATCCATATATGCACATTTAAATAAAATTTACGTTAAAACCGGAGATATTGTAAATCAAAACACTAAAATCGGATTAAGCGGATATACGGGAAATATAAGATTTAGCGGAAAACCATCTCATCTTCATATGGAATTACGCGACAAAGACAACCAATCTTTTGACCCCAAAAACCTAATTTTACTAAAAAAAGTTGATCCAAATTTCTTTTTTAATAAGATTATTTTCAAATAATTGTTCACACAATTAACAATCAAATTATAATTTTTTTGAAAAATAAAAATAAAATACTTGCCTTTATCTAACTCATATTTTTTGTAGTAAAAAATTAATATAATAGGTTTTATGAAAAAAATATTTTTACTTACTTTACTTGTTTTAACTTGCAGTGGTATTAATGCTGTCGAATTACATAAAAGCCCGACAAAAGCCGCACTACTCTCGCTCGTTATTCCCGGAGGCGGGCAATATTATAATTCAACATATAAAAAAATGATAGTTTTTGGCGGAGTTGAGTTAGGCTTTATTGGCATGTTAATTTATCATAACAATCGAATGAATTATTACTATGATAGAGTTTCCGATAACACCGGTAATTATAATGATAACATCTCAAAATACAATGATTATTACAATAAAACTCAATCCGATTATTGGTGGATTGGTTCAACTATTCTGATGTCTGCTCTTGATTCCTATGTAGAAACTCACCTCTTGAATTTCAAGAATAAAAATCATGAATTAAACCTCAGATTCAAAGCAGATCGTATAGAATTGTCTTATCATTTTTAGGAAAATTATCATGAAATTTATTTTTTATCAAAAAAAGAAAAAAGATATTGACTCTTTTCATAAAAACAATGTTTTTTGTAAATCATATAGACAGTGGGGAATATGAAAAATAATTTCATCATTGCATTAGATGGACCAGCTGCTTCAGGTAAAAGCACTACTGCAAAATTATTAGCCAAAAAGCTAGGTTATATCTATATTGACACAGGTGCTATGTACAGAGCTTGTGCCTTAAGTTCTTTAAACAAGCAAATAAGTTTGGATAACCTAAACCTGCTAAATAAAATGTTAAATGAAATTGATATTTTGATAAAACAAACAAATCAAGGAAATAAAATTTTCTTAGATGGCGAAGATGTTTCAGAAAAAATTCGTGAAGAAAACATTTCACTTTTATCATCAAAAATTGCCTCAATTCCGGAAGTAAGAAAAAAGATGGTAGCTTTGCAACAAAAAATGGGTGCAAACGGTGCAGTGGTTATGGACGGAAGAGATATTGGAACCGTTGTTTTCCCAAATGCAGATTTTAAATTTTTCATAGTAGCAAGTTATTCGGTTAGAGCAAAAAGACGCTGGCAAGAACTTCAAAATAAAGGCATAAATTCTGATCTAAAAAAAATAGAAGAAGAATTAAAATGGCGAGATAAAAATGATTCGGAACGAACTTGTTCTCCATTAGTTAAAGCTAAAGATGCTTATGAGATTGATACCACTAACCTGTCTATCAATGAACAAGTAGAAATGATTTTAAAAATAATTAATAAAGAGAGGTAGCCTTATTTCTATTTATACTGCAACAACACGTTTTGTCCGTTTTATATATTATAAGATTTTTCATGGAGAAATAATCCACAGAGAAAGATTTGAAAATATCGGAAGCTGTTTAATAGCTGTTAATCATATTTCTTGGCTTGACCCACCTTTGGTAGGTTCTTTGATTCCTCAAGAAATTTCTGTTTTAGCAAAAGCTGAATTATTCAAAAATGCTTTTTTTGGATTTTATTTAAGAAAGCTAAACGCAATTCCTTTGCGAAGAGGAACTATCGATCGAAAAGCAATTAAAATTGCAGAGGAGAATCTTAAAAACAATATTTCGGTAATGATTTTCCCGGAAGGCAGTCGCCATAATTTTACAGCACGACCCGGTATTGGGAAAATGGCGTATGAAACAAAGAAAAATATTTTACCGATTTATATAGAAAATTCTGATCATCCTATTCAATGTATATTGGGAAAAAAGAAAATGCGGTTATATGTTGGAAATATTATCTCCATTGATCAATATCTTGAAAATGGAGATTCTAAAGACAATTTTAGAAAAATTGCTTCTGATACTTTGAATATTATAAACGGATTAAAAGATGAAAATTAGAATTGCTAAAAATTCCGGATTCTGTTTTGGTGTAAAAAGAGCAATTAAGATGGCAATGGATAAATCTGAAAAATACAATAAATTATCCACTTTAGGACCAATTATACATAATCCTCAAATGGTTTCAAAACTCGAAAATCAAGGTGTCAAATCTATAGAATCTTTAGAAGAATCTTCGGGAGAGCCAATAATTATTCGGTCGCATGGAATTACATCATCGACCTATAATCAACTTCATAAAATGAATGTGGAGATTATCGACGCAACCTGTCCTTATGTTAAAAATGCTCAAGAAAGTGGAGCTAAACTTTCTAAAGAAGGTTACACTGTTTTTATTGTCGGCTCAGCTAATCATCCCGAAGTTAAAGCAATTTCATCTTATATAGATGGTGAAAGCTATATCGTTAAAACACCGGAAGAAATTCCTAAAAAAAACTTTTCAAAAATTGGTGTCGTATGTCAAACAACCCAACAATTTTCTAAATTAGAAGCAATTGTGCAAAAACTAATTCATCAAAGTAAAGAAATTAGAATTATCAACACTATTTGTACTGCAACAACTTTGAGACAAGAATCTACCAGAAAATTAGCGCAAGATTGCGATATTATGATTGTAATCGGTGGGAAAAATAGTTCTAATACAAAAATGCTCGCTGTAATTAGTAAAGAGTTTATCCCAACTTATCATATCGAAACTGAAAATGAAATAAAAGAAAAATGGTTCAAAAATGTTGAAAATATCGGTTTAACAGCCGGTGCCTCAACACCCGATTGGATTATTACTAACGTATATAATAAAATAATAAATTTACTGGGATTCCCAAGTGGTACTGTAAACAATGTCGAGGATATTCCCGGATATTAAGGAGGAATGCAAATGGTATTCAATGAAGAAAATGTAATTCAAAGCGAAACACAACCTGTGGAAGAAACATCAAAGGAAAATGTAGTCGAAAAATCTCACGAAGACAAAGACGATATGATGAAAATGTACGAAGCAACTTTAAACAATTTAAAAAAAGGTGAAATTGTTGAAGGAACTATCGTGCGTGTAACCGATCGTGAAGTTTTAGTAGATGTTGGTTCCAAATCAGAAGGAGCCATCCCAATCAGTGAATTTTCAAATTCAAACACACCAGAAAAATTTTCAAAGATTTCTGTTTATGTTATTGCTGTAGAAGACGGTGAAGGCAAAGTTAAGCTTTCTAAACAAAGAGCTGATTTCTATCGTAACTTAAAAAAATTGAAAGAGATTTTTGAAAAAGGTGAAACAATCAAAGGTATTTTACGTCGTAGAGTTAAAGGTGGTATGATTGTTGAAATAATGGATTTGGAAGCATTTCTTCCCGGATCTCAGATTTCCATGAAACCTATCCCGAATCTCGACCAATTTATAGGTAAAGAACAATCTTTCAAAATTATAAAATTAGACGAAGAACGTCGTAATATTATTGTTTCTAGAAGAAAAGTTCTTGAAGCTGAACTTGAACAAAAGAAAATCGATTTAGAAAAAAAAATCCAAATCGGTTCAGAACTTGAAGGAGAAGTTAAAAACATAACTGACTATGGTGCATTTATTGATTTAGGCGGTATCGATGGTTTACTTCATATAACCGATATGTCCTGGGGAAGAATTAATCACCCATCAGAAATGTTGAATATTGGCGACAGATTAAAAGTTAAAATTATTGGTTTTGATGAAGAAAATAAAAGAGTATCATTAGGATTAAAACAACTCGTTCCGGAACCTTGGACTAATATTGAAAAAAAATATGCGGAAGGATCTATTGTTTCAGGTAAAGTTGTAAACCTAACTAATTATGGTGCTTTCGTTGAACTTGAACCCGGTGTAGAAGGTTTAGTTCATGTATCAGAAATGTCTTGGACAAAAAGAATCTCACATCCTAAACAAATTTTAAAATTAGGATCAACAATTAAAGCTATCGTTCTTGCAGTTTCCCACGAAGAAAAAAGAATCTCTTTAGGAATCAAACAAATGGTTCCGGACCCATGGTTAACAATTAATGAACGATATCCTGAAGGTACTATAATTACCAGAAAAATTAAAAGTCTTACTCCATTTGGAGCTTTTGTTGAAATAGAAGACGATATTGACGGTCTTATCCATATTTCCGATATATCATGGACAAAACGTATTTATCATCCAAAAGAAGTGTTTAAAAAAGGTCAAGAAATTCAATGCAAAGTAATTTTGATAGACAAACCACTCCACAGAATCGCTCTTGGCGTAAAACAACTTCATCCTGATCCTTGGGAAAATCTTGATCAAAAATTACCAATAAACACAGAAGTTATTGGTACTGTTTGCAAATTAATTCCTAAAGGTCTTTTGGTAGATATTCATGTTGATGATGAAACTAATATTGAAGGTTTTGTTCCATTATCACATCTTGCCTTACCTCACATTCAAAGAACAAAAGATGTGTTCGTTGATGGTGACCAATTACCATTAAAAGTTATTGAACTTGATATGGAAAATAGAAGATTAATTCTTAGTGTTAGAGCATATTTCTTTGGCAAAGACAAAGAACAATTACAAACGTACAAAGAACGTATCCTTGAACATTTGAAAGCATCTCAAGAAGCACAAGAAAAAGAGGAAGAAGAAGTTGTCGTAGAAGAAAAGGTTGAAGAAAAGCCTGCAGAAGCTGAAGAAACAAACCCAACTGAAAAAGTTGAAATTGCCGAAGCTAAAACAGAAGAAGCACCTGAAACTGTAGAAGAGACTGTAGAAGAAACTGTTGCTGAAGAAAAAGTAACTGAAACTACAGAAGATATCGCAGAAACAACAGAAACAACTGAATAATATACAAATAAATAAACGGTCTTCGGACCGTTTTTTTTTATGATAATTACACTTATTGGTTTTATGGGTTCCGGCAAAACCTACATTGGAAACAAATTATCTATATCTTCTAATTTACCCTTTATCGACTTAGACTATTATATCTCAAAAAAATGCAAGCTTTCCATAAATGATATCTTTTTAAATTTTGGGGAAAGTTATTTCCGAAAAAAAGAAAATGAATCTTTGATAGAATTATCTCTAAAAGACAATTTTATTTTGTCTTCAGGAGGAGGAATTATCGAACTTCCTAAAAATAGATTAATTTTAAAAGAT
>JAMOQM010000119.1 GCA_027064005.1 Candidatus Cloacimonadota bacterium
AGATTCCCTCCCGCCTCGACATTTAAATCACTCGTTGGATTATATGGACTTGAAAATGGAATTATAGAAAGAAACACAAAATTAGCCGAATGTACCGGCGGATTGCAAGTAGGTAATCGATTTTTTAAATGCTGGTTTTCCGGCGGACATGGAAGATTGAATATTATTGATGCACTTTCCGTATCCTGTGATGTTTTCTTTTATGATTTGTCTTTAAAGATTGCTTTGGATGACATTTCTCAATTTACAAAAAGTTGCTATTTAATTGATAAAACCGGTATTGATTTGCCAAAAGAAGTGAAAGGATTTATCCCTAACACGAAATGGTATAAAGATCATTATGGAAAATATACCTCGATTTTAGGTCAAAAAGTAAATCTTGTAATTGGGCAAGGTGAAGTTTTAGTAACCCCGCTTTCGCTTTGT
The DNA here is from genome assembly GCA_027064005.1 of Candidatus Cloacimonadota bacterium. Classification (GTDB taxonomy): domain Bacteria; phylum Cloacimonadota; class Cloacimonadia; order Cloacimonadales; family JAMOQM01; genus JAMOQM01. The sequence continues at coordinate 427 of JAMOQM010000119.1, forward strand.
GCTTTTTATGCAGCTCTCGGTAATGATGGAATTTGGAAGCGTCCTCATCTTCTTCAAAAAATAATTGGAGATAATTTTGAAAAAGAATATGTTGTTGAGACAAAGAAATTACCGGCTTCCCAAAAAAATATTAAAATAATCCAAGCGGGCTTGCATAAAGTTGTTTATGGAAAATACGGTACGGCAAAAAGAATTCGCTTGAAAGATGTTGATATTTATGCTAAAACAGGTTCCGCTGAAAATCGGGGGGAAATAACTCATGCTTGGTTAGGCGGATATGCCAAATTTGAGAATGGTAAAAAAATTGCCTTTACTGTTTTTGTCGAAAATGGCGGTCATGGTGGAAGTACTTGCGTGCCTATTGCTAAAGATGTTTTAGAATTTTATAAAAAAAAGATAATCGCCGATAGAGAGAAAAAATAGGATGAAAATGATAAAGATAAGAAGGTTTATGGTGCAAGGTTTAGGGGATAAGAAAGAATGTTTAAAGACTTAAAGAAAATTGATAAACCGATTTTATTCCTTTTATTTTTGTTAATCGGAATTGGAATTGTTTTCATTTATTCGGCTTCTTACCATAAAGTAGGAAATGTTGTAACTCTGAATAATTTTTATTTGAAGCAGATTTTTTGGTCTTTTATTGCCTTCATAATCTTTTTTATCATAATTAAATTGCCGTTATATTTTATAGAATCATTGATTGTGCCGATGTATGTCTTTTCATTACTTTTGTTGGTCGTTGTTTTTTTTATGCCGGAAATAAACGGTTCTCGACGCTGGCTGATGTTTGGACCTTTACGATTCCAACCATCTGAATTTGCGAAAGTTGCGACTGTTTTATTTTTGGCAAAATCTATTTCCGAACCTAACCTTGATAATTGGAAAATATTTTTTAGAGGTGCTTTAATTGTTTTTTTACCTTTAGTTTTAGTGCTTTTAGAGCCTGATTTAGGTACTTCCTTAATTTTTATAATGATGTTATTTGTAATGTTTTTAGCTTCGGACTTGCCAAATTTTATAACTGTATTATTTTTAGCACCGATATTAAGTTTGGTCTGTTCATTTAACAGGTACATATTAGGAATATATTTGATAATTCTATCATTTTATTTATTTAAGAATAAATTATCTTCTGCATTTATCGGTTTAATGGCGGTTTTAAATCTCTTTATTGCAATATTTACTCCGATAATGTGGAATACATTACATTCTTATCAACAAGATAGAATTTTAACTTTTATTGATCCGATGCACGATCCGCTTGGAGCGGGCTATCAGATTATTCAGTCCAAAATTGCGGTTGGGTCAGGTGGAGTTTGGGGAAAAGGCTTTTTGCTTGGAACTCAAAAAAATCTTAATTTTATTCCCGAGCATCACACGGATTTCATCTTTTCCGTTATTGGTGAGGAAATGGGATTTGTCGGAACATTTTTGCTTTTATTTTTGTTTATGCTTTTATTAATTATAATTGCTAAACGTGCTTCCGAGATGATTGTTCCGGAAAGAAAAATTGCGTCTATTGGATTTATTTCGATTTTAACTTTTCAGATTCTCGTTAATGTGGGAATGAATTTGGGAACAATCCCAACAACCGGAATGGCTCTTCCTTTTATTTCTTACGGAGGATCTAATTTAATTATAAACGTCTTAAGTATTGCCTTGATTGAAAAATTTATTGTTGGTGAAAATTAATTTTATGGAGAGAAAATGAAAAAAAATTTACTTTTTATTATTATCGCGGGATTTTTGCTGTCGGCTTGTATTGCCTCATCCGGCTTGTCTTTCTCAAAAAAAGATGTGAAAGATTTTCCTAATCTTGTCCAAAATTCTGATTTTGAAATTCCGAACGATTCAACAAATGTTCTAAAGAATTGGACTATTATGAATGATACTGCGAAAAAATTTGTCGTTTTGACAAATAAAGAATCTTTTAGCGGGAAAAATGCTCTCGAAATAAAAAATCCCTCCCAAGATGTTTTGATTATTTCAGATGCCTTTGAGATTGATCATAACGGTGGCTATTATTCCTATTGTCATTTAAAATCGTTAAATAAATGTGATAAAAAAATTACGGTGTTTTTCTTTGCTTTTGATGGAAATGGCAAACGTAAAGACCGTTATCGAGAAAAATATAATATTTCTCAAGATTGGAAACAATACGATGTTTCAAGTGGTTTTTTTGATCGAAATGTCAAATACGGCAGAATTATAATTTCTTTGCCTAAAGATGAAAATCAAATTTATTATCTTGACGATGTCGAATCTTTTAAAGTTTATAAATTTAATAAATAATTTCAGGAGGTTTTATGAAACAGTTTACAACATTTTTTATTGGAGATACCTATTTTGGAATCAATATTCTCCAAGTTCAGGAAATTAACAGTCAAACAAATTTTACTCCGGTTCCCGACAGCTCTGAATATATCCGCGGTTTGTTAAATCTTCGCGGGCAAATAATTACCGTTTTTGATATGTCTAAACGACTTGGGCGAGAAGGTATAAACGAAGATGCCAAAACGCGAAATCTTATTCTAAAAACAGATAATCAAACCGAAGAATTAAGAAGAGAAGGTTTGGTAACATCCAGAATCGGAAACGATGCCGTTGGCTTTTTAGTTGATAAAATCGGCGATGTTGTCGAAGTCGAAGAAGAAGATATTAAACCGGCTCCTGCAAATATTGGAGAAGTATCAAATGAATTTGTGGAAGGAATTGTCGAATTGGACGATAAACTTTTAATCATTGTAAATGTTGAAGAATTGGTAAATATAAATAATAAAGATGAATAATATCGCGATTTTAACTTCCGGACTGAGTCGAGGCTCTAATTTTGAATCGATAGCAAATTTTTTTAAAGATAGAGATGATGTAAATATCTCGTTTGTTTTGATAACGAGAAAAAAGGCTCCGATTATTCAAAGATGTGAAAAATTCGGAATTCCTCATTTCTTTATCTCAACAAAAAATTATGAATTGTTTGAAGAAAATTTGCTCAAGAAAATCAAAAAAGAAAAAATTACTTTGATTGTCCTCGCCGGTTTTATGAGGAAATTAAGCGAAAACTTTATCAAAAATTCAGTTCCGATTATTAATATTCATCCCGCTTTATTACCAAAATTCGGTGGGAAAAATATGTTCGGTTCAGCTGTTCATAAAGCAGTTTTTAACGCAAAAGAAAAAGAATCCGGAGTTACGGTTCATTTGGTAAATGATAACTATGACTCCGGCAAAATTCTTAATCAACAAAAAATAAATATTTCCGATTGTTCTAATCCTGAAGAAATCGGGAAACGGGTTTTGGAACTTGAACATCAAATATATCCCGAAACTATCGAAAAAATTTGTAATGGAGAAATTAAATTAAATTTTCAAAGAAAGTAGCAATCCAAACTTTTGGATGTAAAATCAATCAATATGAATCTTCGTGTATAATTAATGAGTTTAAAGAAAACGGGTTCGAGAAAGTAAATTTTACCGAAAATGCGGATGTTTATATTATAAATACTTGCACGGTAACCAATAGAACTGATTTTAAAGGCAGAAATGCAATCCGAAAAATTCTCAAAATAAAAGAAGAAAATCCTGATGTAAAATTAATTGTTACAGGATGTTACGCTCAAAGAGCCGAAAAAGAATTGAGAAAGATGGGCGGAATTGATTTTATCGTTGATAACAATAGTAAAAGTAAAATATTTGATATAATGAATGATGCTGAATATCACTTTGATGATGTTTTAAATGCCAAAAACTTCGATGAATTCTCAACGGAAGTTATGGAAGAACATTCGCGGGCTTTTCTCAAAATTCAAGACGGATGCGATTTTTATTGTACTTATTGTGCCATTCCTTATGCAAGAGGACATTCAAGAAGCAGAAAACCGGACAAGATAATTTCTCAGATTTTAGAATTAATGCAAAACGGCTACAAAGAAATTGTTTTGAGCGGAATAAATCTCGGCTTGTACGGAAATGATTTGGCTGAAGATATTAATCTTGCTAAATTATTGCAACAAATGGAAAAAATTGCCGGACTGGAATTGATTAGACTCAGCTCAGTTGAACCGCAACTTTTTACCGATGAATTGTTGGATTTTTTCAAAATCTCAAAAAAACTTTGTCATCATTTTCATATTCCATTGCAATCAGGAAGTGATACGATTTTGAAGGCGATGAAAAGACATTATTCAACGGCGGAATTCCATTCTCAAATAGAAAAAATAAAAAATATCTATCCTGATGCTGCTTTTGGAATTGATGTTATAACCGGTTTTCCCGGCGAAACAAATGAATTGTTTGAAGAAACTTTTTCCTTTCTCGAAAATTTGGATTTTACTCATTTGCACGTTTTCACATATTCACCAAAAATTGGAACTCCCGCTGCATCACTGAAAAATCAAATAAAAAATTCTCTAAAAAAAGAAAGAACAAAACGTTTGTTGGATTTGTCAGAAAAGAAAAAAAACATCTTTATCTCGAAAATTATTCAAAGTAATCAAATTTTAAAAGGAATTGTTGAAGAAAAAATAGATGGATATTGGACTTTTTTAAGCGATCATTTTGTGAGAGTTTATTTTAAAAGCGAGGAAAATCAAAAGAGAAACTTTGTGAAATTATATCCTAAGAAAAAATTTAAAGATGGAATTCTATCGGAATTATGATAAAAATAAACGGAGTCTCAAAATCTTTTAACGGTCAAACTATTCTCGATAATATTAATCTAAATATCAAAGATAAAAAAATTACGGTTATTATTGGGAAAAGTGGGGTGGGGAAAAGTATTTTGCTAAAGTTGCTAAATAAATTAATTGTCGCGGAAGAAGGTTCAATTGAATATAACGGCACTAATCTTTTTGATTTGAATCTGAGAGATTTGATTGAGTTTAGGAAAAAAACGGGAATCCTTTTTCAAGGTGGAGCGTTATTTGATTCGATGAATGTTTTTCAGAATGTGGCTTTTCCGCTCGTTGAGCATTTCAAATTTTCGGAAGAAACTATTCATCAAAAAGTTGTTGAAGCTCTTAAAATGGTAGATCTGGAAAATGTTTTGGAAAAAATGCCGAGCGAATTGTCCGGCGGAATGAAAAAAAGAGTGGCATTGGCTCGTTCAATTGTTCATAAACCGGAATATCTTTTTTATGATGAACCAACAACCGGACTTGACCCGATTACTGCTGCTAATATTATTAAATTGATAAAAAATATTCATAATGAAATGAATATTACTTCGATTATTGTAACTCATGACCGCGATTGTGTTTCAATCTTGGCTGACGATATTATAATGGTTTATAATAAAAAAATATATTTTTCCGGAAGTTGTACTGATTTTGTTGAATCGGATGATATAATGTTGAAATTATTTAAATAGAGGTTTTAATGAAAAAAAATATAGTCTTATTGCTGGTTTCGCTAATCTTAATTTCGTGCTCAATTCATCCTAAAAATGTTGTTGGATCTGTCGATGGTCGCCAAATTCCTTCAAAGTATTATTTTAATTCTTTGAGAGAAAAAACAGCAACATTCTCAATCAATAAAGGTAGAAATCCTAATCAAAAAGAGCGAAAAAAAATTGAAGATAAAACGTGGAAACAGATTGTGGAAAAAATTGTTTATGAAAAACTGTACTCGGAAAACCGGCTTTCTGTCTCAAATGAGGAAATTGAAAACTATTTGATAAATAATATTCCCGGATTTTTGAAAAATAATCCCAAACTGATGAGCCATCATAAATTTTCTGAATCTCTCTATCTTTCATCTGTAAAAACCGACATACCTTTAAATTTGGAAAAGTTGAGAAAAGAAGTCTATTATGTGATTCTTAATAAAAAATTGCGAGAAAAAGTTTTGCGAAATTATACTCCGACAGAAGCGGAAATTAAACGAAAATTAGAGAAATACTCGGTTAGCGGAGATGTGGAGATTTATCAATTTTATCCGGACAACTTCAATTTTGAGGTTACGGAAACCGAGATTCGAAAATACTATACAGATAATATTAATGATTTCAGGACCGAAGCATTTGTGGATTTGCAATATGTGAAATTTCCGATTAAACTTGGGAAAATTGATTTTGAATACACAAAGCATATTGCGGATTCATTATTTACCGAATTTAAAAAAGGTGTTTCTTTCGCACTTGTGGTGAACCAGCCATCAAAACTATATTTTGGAGAAGAAAAACCTTTTACTTACGTCGATTCTTTAAATTCTACGGTGAAAAAACAACTTTCTAAACTTTCTGAAAACCATTTTGGCAAACCTTTTTTATACAAAAACTCCTATTATATTTTGAATTTACAGCGCCGTACAAAAAATATGGTGAAATATATGGTTTTGGAAATCCCTGTAAAACCAACTGATTCCACCTTGAATGCTGTGAAAAATAAGGTGATTGATTTTAAGGAATTATCTGATGAAATTGGTTTTGATAAAGCTGCTATCGAAACTAATCACGTTCTGATAAATACAGGAAAGATATTTTTGCGAAATCCCGTTATTGCCGGGCTTGGAAGAAGCGATACAATATTGCTAAAAGCTCTAAAAAATAAGAATAAATATATTCCGGAATTTCATCCGTACCTTAATGAATATATTCTGTTTTATGTGAAAAATAAACAACTAAACGGCGTGAAAAGAATTTCCGACTGCAAAAAAGAAATAAGTAAAAAAATAGTGCTTCAAAAAATGAAACGAAAGCTCGCAAATTCTAAAAATAAGGTTATTAATGCTTTAATTAAATCAGGAAAATCTAAAATCAATAAATTCGTTAATGTGAATTATAATGATTTTGAAAAAACTTGCGTCGGCTTTGAAATACTTAAAAAATCCTTATTTAGGGATATTCAAGTTGGTAAATATACCAAGCCTGTTCAAGGAGAGAATTCCGTCTTTCTCGCTAAATGGTTAAAAATTAATAAGAGAATAGTGCCTGATAATAAATATCGCGA
>JAMOQM010000120.1 GCA_027064005.1 Candidatus Cloacimonadota bacterium
ATGTCTGACATTTTCACAAAACAAAAGCGTTCCGAAATAATGTCAAAAATTTCAGGAAAAGAGACTAAACCTGAAATACAGGTCAGAAAGTTTTTGTTTGCAAACGGTTTCAGATATAGGAAAAACGATAAACGATATCCGGGGAAACCGGATATTGTTTTACCTAAATATAAAACCGCTATTTTTATTCACGGTTGCTTTTGGCACGGACATGATTGTCCCGCCGGTAAATTACCGGAAACAAGAAAAGAATTTTGGGAAAATAAAATAAAGGGAAACATTAAAAGAGATAAAAAAAATAAAATCGAGATGGAAAAACAAGGCTGGAAAGTAATTACAATTTGGCAATGTGAGTTAAAGAATAAAAGAATAAGAGAAAAGACATTAAAGGATTTGTTAAATATTTTGCACAACACAGCATATACACAATGCGGGCGGAAATGATAAAATTAAGAATGAAATTAAATAAGATTAAAGGAGATATGGAAATGGAAAAACAAAAAGAAATGAAAGAAAAAGAAAATTATACTATTAAAGATTTTTTCAAAATTTTTATAAAATATACGCTAATAGACATAGCGGTGTCTATTATTATAGGTATTATTTATATCATATTTATTGATGAAGATAATGACTAAAATAATAGGGTTAAGGAGATAAAATTTAAAAAAGTACTTTTCGAATTATAATACTTTGAATTAAATTTAAAGGAGTAGAAAAAATGAAAAAAGCAGTTAATGATTTGAAAGAGACACTGAAAATTTTGGAAAAGTACGAAAATCAAGCACCGCCTGTTCCTGAAGAGGGATGTTTTTATTCAACACTTAACGGTAGTATTGTTTATGTTTGTGGTGAAGTTAATGATGAGATGAATGTTATTATTCTTACCGGCGGATGGAATAACTACGAGTGCGGAGATAGTTATTGGATAACAAAAAACGGTTATCACAATAATGAAGAGCCGGGAGCTCATTTAACAATGGCTTTACGCGAAAAATTGGATCTTAAATTACCGGAAATTGATTAATCATCACAAAATCATCTGTTTGAAAAAACAGATGATTTTTATTTATTGAAAAGAATTTAAAAGAAAATTTGTTTAAAAGAAATATATAAAAACTCTTAACCTTAACAAAATAATTTTTTTAATGTGTGTAATAAAATATGGGGAGCAAATTATGAGCGATTCTAAATTAAAAAATATCTTAATATATTAAAATTTCAAAAGCTTAAGCCGTTTTTAGATAATAAGAAATTTTTACATGAAATTTACTAAAAATGATAATCTTCGCAATTTAAAGAAGGATTAATGTCAGAATGGGAATATTCTATCTTGGAATCCAAACATATTAAATTTAAGGGAGAAAAAAATGAAAAAAGCAATTAACGAATTGAAAAAAACATTGGAAATTTTGGAAAAGTACGAAAATCAGGCACCGCCTGTTCCTGAAGAGGGATGTTTTTATTCAACACTCAACGGTAGTATTGTTTATGTTTGTCGTAAAGCTAGTGATATGGTTGTTATTCTTACCGGCGGATGGAATAACTACGGATGCAGAAGTAAGTATCGGCTAACAAAAAACGGTTATTTTGCCGATAATGGAGAGCCGGGAACTCATTTAGGAATGACTTTACGCGAAAAATTGGATCTTAAATTACCGGAAATTGATTAATCATCAAAAAATCATTTGTTTGAAAAAAAACATATGAATTTTATTTATGGGAAAGAATGTAAAAGCAGATTTGTTTAAAAGAAATATATAAAACATCTTGACCTTAACAAAACAACTTTTTTAAATGTGTATAATAAAATATGAGGAGCTGATTATGAACGATTCTAAAGTAAAAAATATCTTAATCTTAAAATTATTTTATATATCAAAAGCTCAAAGCGTTTTTAGATAATAAGAATATTTCTACATAAAATTTACCAAATATGATAAATATCCGCAATTTCAAGGAGGATTAATGCCAAAAATAATACCTGTTGATTTTAATAATGACATTATTGAAGCAGCATTAAAAAATGAAGTATTGGAAAACACTACTCTGATATTTAACTCACACAGCGAAATATCTCGGGCATATTTTTTCATTCAAAATAAATATGGATTTGTTGAAAACAAACTGCAATTAATCTCAGAATGGGAAGATTCTATTTTGGAATCCGAATATCCTATTTTGAAAGAAGAGAGAAGAGTTATTTCGTTCTATAATTCTTTATCAGAGGAAAGCAAGCGTTATTTTAAAATTTCCGATTATTTTCAATCGATAAAATTTGCGTATAAATTCTTTAATTTTTGGGAAGAATATACCGGAAATATGCTGAATGACTCTATTTTGAGAAAAAAATTTGAGAACGAAAATATTTTCGATCAAGAGAATCAACTACAAACTTATCAATTCTTAAAGAAGATAAAAAATGACTATAAATTATATATCAATAAAATGGAATTTAGCGACAAGATTTTCCAATTGGAAGATGTAAATATTAAGAAAATAAATTCTAACTTAATTTTTATAGATGTGAACAATTTTACCAAATTACAAAAGCACTTGATAGAAAAATATACGGCAAAAAAATTTTCTGTTTCAATTTATTTTTGGGGAAACGAAAGAATTTTCGATAAAGAAAATCTGAAGATTAAATCTTTTCAATATAAGGATTTAGAAGACTTTTCCCAAAAAGCAATTGCTATTCATATTGGGGATAACGAAAACAATTCTTTTAACAATTTTTTAGAGAATCAGGAGGAAACTCAAACTGAACAACTCATTGATTTTAATTTTGAACAAAGCTCGTATTATCATCTTTTAAATACCGAGTATTTTGATTTGGGAAACTCCATATCATTTCGAACAAGTCCGATTTTTCTTTTCTTTTCAACATTAAATTCTCTTCTTCACAATCTTATTTATGAAGAAGATGAAAAGATGTACTTAATCCCGATATATTCGCTGATTAATGCCATCAAAGAAAAACGTTTTGCAAAATATTTTCTTGAAGAAGATTCCGATGAAATTTTGATTTCTCAAACTATTTCTTTTCTCAGCAACTTGTGGGATAATGACAGTTTACGCTATCTGGATTTACAAAATACCGTTTTGAAACATTACAAAAAAAAATCTGCTATTTGTGATTATATAAAAAAAATAACCGGATTCATATACGCAATTCTATCAATAAAAAATATTAAAGATCTTTGTAATTTTATCGGAAAAAACGAGCCGATTGAAATCTCTAAAATCGTAACGGAAGAAGAAATTAAACAATATAATTATTTGGAATTATTTTATCGGATATTAGAAGATTTTTCCGTAATTGAAGAAATTCTGCAAATTAGAGATTGGAATAAAATGTTTTTCTCAACCAAGTTTAAGAATAAAAATATTGCAATTTCTCAAGGAATCATTCGGTTGTTTTTAGAATATATGAAACCAAAAAAGAGCCAAATTGAATATGAAAAACAAGATAAGAAAATAAAACTTACTGAATTTGATAAAACAGATTTTACGATAAATAAAAGAATCGCTATCTTAAATCTTATCGAAAGCAAAATTCCCTCCAAAAAACAAAATCGCTTTTTCTGGACGGAATCCCAGCGGAATTTTTTAGAATTGAGAACTAAAGACGATATTTCTTTGGATGATAAATATAAATTATATCGGTTGATAAGTTTGGCAAAAACGACTGATTTATACACTTATAATGATGCTGAAGAAAATATCGAAATCAGTTCTTTTGTTGAAGAATTAATGCTTGATGTTAAAAATATCAAAATTATTAAAAGCGAAAAAAATTATTCTTATAAAAACTTGATACAAACTAATTTGAAATCAAAGGGGAAAATAAAGATTAATTCGGATTATAAAAAAGATAAGAAATTTTATGCTTTCGGATTTGACAAAAAATATATTGAGCAACCTTTCTCTTATTATTCATTAAGTATGTTATTGAAAAATCCTTTTATGTTTTTTCTCGATAACCTCAAAATTAAGGATATTCAAGTTTCGGATGAGCTTTATTTTTCCAATAAATTTTTGGGAATCTTGATTCATTCCGTCTTAAATAACAATTGGCAACGAATTATCGAAGTTCATAAATCCACACAATTTAGTCATAATTTCATCGAATTTGAAAATAAAGATAATATTGTAAAATCTTTAAAATCATACATTAATAATGATCAGCTCTATTATTTTCAAACGCCACATAATTTTTCTTCAAAGTATTTTGATTTGATAATTAAGCCTTTAATTATTGAAAACTCAACTTATTTTTTTAAAAAATTTGCGGAAGTATATGATTTTAATAATAAAAAAATAACCGTTTTTGCAGAGAAAAATGAAACTCGCGGGAATTCATCAGAAAAAATTATTTTTCCTAAAAATGAAAAATTGGTAACAGACATCAAAGTAAAAGTTCGTGCCGATTTACAAGTGGAATCCCAAAATTCAAAAGTTATTATTGATTATAAAACCGGTTCCGGCTCGGAAGAACAATTACTTATTTATGAACGATATTATTATGATAACTTAGAAAATTTAAAATCAGCAATCTTTTCTTTTTTCAAAAAAAAATTTGATAATAAAATCAGTGAAGAAAACAGAGAGAAAAAATTTGAAAAACTAAAAACAAAAGTAGAAGAAGTTATTTCTAAAATTCAAAGTGAGGGATTTGCAATTCCTAATAAAAAATACGATTCTTTTGATAATAAAGACTTATCAAGAACAGATTTATACATTAAATACGGGAGACAATCATGGTTGAATCTACAAAAATAATAACTGCAAGTGCCGGAACAGGAAAAACATATAGATTATCTTTGGAATATATTTCAATATTATTGAACAATCCTGAAGTACATTTTAGCGAAATAGTAGTTATAACTTTTACTAAAAAAGCTACTTATGAAATCAGAGAAAAAGTTTTCGAACATTTTAACATTCTATTAAATGGAGATTCCAAAGAAAAAGAAATCTTGATTCAAAATTTAGAAAATATTTCAAACATTAAAATCACGGACGGAAAATTAAAAGAATTGGAAAAGATTTATCACAAAATTTTAAAAAATAAATCAAATTTGAATATCAAAACAAACGATTCCTTTATTCACTCGATTTTTTCTCAAATAATTGCCCCGTATTTGCAAATAGATGATTTTACAATAGATAATAATATCAACGAAAATTACTTCCAAGAAATTTGGGATTTTGTTCTTAACTCTCAAGGTTCGGAAATTCTTAAACAACTTTTCCCCGATAAAATTAGTCGCAATATTGAAGATTATAACAATTTTTTAAAATCGATAATTGATAATCAATGGATTTTCGAGTTAGAGTATTTTAAAAATCTCTCTTTAGAAACTAATCGGGAAATATTAGATAATCTTTTTCAAAAGCTCAAAGAAATTTTTTCTAAAATTATGGAATTAGTTTATCAAGCATATACGGGGAAAAAAGATACAGACTTCAGCAAATGGATAAAAACAGATTTTAATAAAATTTTTGAATTCAAAGATACTCTTTCTTCCGATGAATATTTTGAGCAAATTCAATCTTGTTTTAACGAAGAATTTGTTACTAAAAATTATAAATTATTTTTAGAAAATTGGATTTGGAATGGAAATAAGTTCAGAGCAAAATCCTATGCCCATTTTAAAGATAAACTTTCTGAATTACAAACAGATTTAATAGAACATTTAGCATTATTTCTAAAATTAAGAGTACTATTTCCCGAAATGAAAAACATTCATCGACTTTCCAAAATCGTTAGTAAAAAATATGATGAAATTAAATTCAGAGATAAGATCTTTACTTACAATGATTTGCAACTTTACACCTATCGATATTTATATGACGAAAGTTGTTCATTAATAGAAGATGACAACGTTACAAACGAATTCTATTTAAGATTAAGCACTAAAATACGCTATTTACTTTTTGATGAATTTCAAGATACAAGCATTATCCAATGGAAAATATTCCGTCCCATAATTAATGAAATCAGAAGTGGAGATGGTGTTAAAAATTACGGGAAATGCGTCATTGTCGGTGACGAAAAGCAATCTATTTACAGATGGAGAGGTGGCGAAAGTGATTTGATAACCGGTTTGGAAAATATCCTCAAATCGACAGGAGATGTCATTGTTGATACACTTGGAACTTCTTTCAGAAGTGAAACCAACGTAATTGATTTTGTGAACAAGATATTTACTAATATTTCGAGAAATATTGATTTCAAAAATAAATGGAATTATGAAAACGTAGAATGTCATAAAAAAGGTGTCGGGTTTGTTAATGCCGAAATCATTTCCATAAAAGATTTTAAAGGTGAAAAACGAAATGATAAAAAATATCTTTTCTTCAAAAATGAGATCGAAGAGAAATTAGTAGAAAATATAAAAAATAAAAAAATAAACCCTGCCAAAACAGCAATTCTTGCTCGTAAAAATTCAACATTACTTACTATCGGTTCTATTCTTGAAGAAAATGGCATTAAATATTATTTACAATCACCGCACACGGTTTTCCAAAATGAGGCGATTAATCCAATAATTATTGCTTTGAAATATCTAATTGAACCGAATATGGTAAATCTGCTTAAATTATTAAGATCCGATTTTATCGCAACTTATCCCGATGAAATAGCAGAAATTTTTGACAAATTTCCCGAACAAAATAAAGGAGAAATTAAACTTAGCGATTTCATCTCAGAATTAAAACCGGAAGTAAAACAATCGATTGAAAATATTTCCAATCCGGGACTTTCTTTGGTTAAGACAATTACAAATATCTGTGAAATCTTTAATTGGAAAAATCTTTATCAGGATGAATCTTCAGCAAAAAATCTCTTTTACTTTTTGGAAATAGCCGCAACTTTCACCAATACAGCTAAATCCGAAAATAATACCGTTGCCGGTTTCGTTAATTTTATTGAAGAAAATATTGCTAATGATAATTATAAAGAAAAAGGGCTGGAAACGACAAATTCAATCCAATTGCTTTCAATTCATAGATCGAAAGGCTTGCAATTTGAAACGGTTTTTGTTTTCTGGGATTTTTCAGAAGGAGCGAATAATAGCCAATCTCTAAAAAAATATCTTAGATTTAACGAAAATTATTCCGAAATTGAGGATGCTATTTTGACCTATTCCAATAATTCAATAGCCAAAAAATTACCCCTCTATGAAGAAATCTCCGAAAAAGAAGCACTAGAAAAATTGAATTTATTTTACGTTGCAATAACGCGTGCTGAAAAAAATCTGTTTTTTTGCTCGAAATTTGACCAAAATATTGATAATAATAAAGATCTTAAAGGTGTTAACAAAGTCATTTTTTCAGCCATAAATATTCT
>JAMOQM010000121.1 GCA_027064005.1 Candidatus Cloacimonadota bacterium
GGAACCGTTTCTAAAAGTTCAAAATCAGCTTCATTCAATAATCCGGGATGAATTTCAAAATGAAATTTAGCGTTTTTATCTTTCAAATATTCCCAAATTTTCTTTGCTAAAACTCGGTCGGCATTAAAAGTTCTATCAATAAATTTTATTATCAAAGGTTGGAATGACAAGAGGAAGTCCAATTCTTTTTTTATTGTTTGGAAAATTTTGTGTTGCAATTTCTGGTCAGTACGAGAGGAGAGGCAATATGAGCATTTGAATGGGCAACCGCGACTGGCTTCATAATAAAGATATTTGTTTTTCAAAACTTTTCTATCTTCCTTGATGTAAGGAAAAGGCGTATTATTGAAATTATTTTCGGTAGATTTAATAATTTTATGAAGCGGTTTTAGTTTTCCTAATAAAAAAATTTTCAAAGGAATTTCTCCATTTCCTGAGATAATTAAATCAACAGAAGGGAATTTTGAAATCCAAGTTTGAGAATTATAACTAACTTCCGGACCGCCCAAAATTATTTGTGATTTTGGTAAAATTTTTTTTAATTCCGGCAAAATCTTTTGAACAACTTCCGAATTCCAAATATAAACTGAGATCGCAATAATATCCGGTTTGGTCTCAGAAATAATTTCTAATATTTCAAAGATATTTTGATTAATTGTGAGCGATAATATTTGAGAAGAAAAGGCTGTTTCTTTAATTGATTCTCTCAAATAATAAACAGCCGGAGTTGAATGCGTATATCTTGCATTTAAAGAAACGAAGACAATTTTAGACATTAAAACTTTATTTTCGGAAGGATTACTCGGCGAGCGTTTTCCAAATCTTCAGGAAAATCTATTTCAATACAAGGAGAATTTTCGATAGAAACGCTTTCCAAAAAAGTTTTGGTTGCCATTTCATTAACGGCATATTCAAAATAGTTATTTTCTTGTTTTTCGAGAATTCCTTTTTCTAAAGATTCTTTGAAGAGAGTCAAATCTTTTTTAGCAAATTTTCCAATTCCTACAAACTCTCCCGAACAATCTTTTGGATCTAACAATTTTCCAATTTCAAGAATTCTTCTATTTGAATCAACAATAACCTTAACTTCTTCTTCGCGGCAAAGTTTTTCTTCAATTAACAATTGCGTATTATCTTTTGTTTTAGAAAAATGATTCAGAATTTTAGGATCAAAAAATACATCAGCATTAAAATAAATAAAATCATCATCAAATAAATCTCTCGTTAACCAAAGAGAGTAAAGAGTGTTGGTTTTATCATAAATATCGTTTTCAACAAAAGTAACATTTTTCTTATCCAATTTTTGTAAAATGTGTTCTTTTAAAACATCTTTTTTGAATCCTACGACAAAGACGAATTTTTCAATTCCGTAATCTAAACAAGCATTAATTTGATTATGTAAAATGCTGTTTTCCCCTAATTTAATCATACTTTTGGGAAGACCTCCGGACATTGCTTGAAGTCGTTTCCCCATACCTGCTGCTAAAATTATTGCTTTCATATTTTATCCTTTATATTTTATAAATGACTTTAATTGTGAGATATTATTTGCTCTTTCAAGAGCTTGTTCTTTTGTTATTTTTCCTTCTTTTATTTTTTGAATTAATGCTTGTTCTAAAGTAATCATTCCATGTTTATTACTTTGAAGCATCATACTATAAATTTCATCAATATTATTGTTGATAATTAAATTCTGAATGACGCTGTTTGAGAGCATAATTTCTTTAAAAAGAATCAATTTATTATTTTTATCAGGAATTAATTGTAAGGAAATAATGGCTTTTAAGGCATAAGATAATCTTTTCCTGAAAATATCGATATTTGTGTCAGCATTATAAGTTATTAGCTTTGCCAAAGTTTCATATACGGAACGCGTCTTCATTGTTGCATAAACCAAAACTCCGGAATCAATTAATTGGAAAATCATATCCAATACTTTTGGAGAATTAATATCGTCAATAACAACCAAATTAGGATTTAAAACCAAACAATTATTTAAGGCATCTTCAATTGAATTTGTGTCATAATTTATTTGGATATGACGAACTATTGAATGCTTTGATTCATGATAATATTCAATTGTGTCTTGAATAATATAAATGGAACCTGTGATAAATCTATTATCAAAATCAACTAAAGAATCAATAAAAGAACTTTTACCACTACCAACTGGTCCTGTAATAAGAACTAAACCTGAATTTTCTTTGTCGAAAGTAATTGTTGGCATAATTTTTGGATTTAGACCTAAACTTTCAAATGGCAAAACCGAGCGTCTCGTTGGTTTGATTCCAATGACAAGTTCTCCTCTTTCAAAATAAGTTAAGAAAAGATATCGATATAGAATTCCACCGTACAAAAATTCAAAGTTAAATTGCATATATTTTTTTGCAATCAGTTCATCCAATTCTGTATTTGTTAAAGTGCTGAGAATCATAATGTTAATCTCATCTTGAGAAAATACTCTTTGAGACGAGATTGGACCGAATTTGTTTCTAATTCTAGCCCAGACAGTCGATTTTGTCCCGGGACCGCCAAATTCAATATAAGAGCTTCCTACTCCTTCCATTTTAATTAAGAACTCTCGTAATTTGGTATAAACTCGTTCATGAAGTTCCGGATTGGTATTTAATTTTTCTTTCAATCTAAGCAATTTATCTACAGATGATGTTTGTGAAAGTCGTTTTCTTTCAATCAATCCTAATTCAATTACCGATCTGAATTCTTTCATATTCACCGGTTTAGTTAAATATCTAAAAGCTCCATATTCCAGAGCTTCTTTTGTATAATGCATATCGTCGAAACCGGTAATCATTATAACGATTGCTTCGGGATCAATCATTTTTAGAACTTTCATAAATTCAACACCATTCATCTCCGGCATCAAAATATCAGTTACATAAATATCGTAAGTTGTCTTGGAAGATAACTCAAAAGCTTCTTGTCCATTTTGAGCTTCATCTACTTCATAATTCAGATCTTCAATATAACTTTTATATAAGTCACGAATATCCGGTTCATCATCAATTATTAGTATTTTTGGATTTTCACTGTTCATTTTTTCTCCTACTAAAATGTCTCATTCCACATTGCTAATCTTTTTTCATTATTTGTATATGGAGTCCCCGGAGGAGCCCATTTCCTAAATCTATTGTCGTAAACAATTTGTTCTTTATAACCGCTCCAGGCATCCCCGACCCAATGCCTCCCTGTTATAACATCAAAATAATTTGTATGATATCCCCAATAAGAAGCATATTTAATTCTCCTTCTTTCAATATCATATTCCCAATGTCCATATCCATCGGCTCGCTGACGCCAACTATTATAAACATAGCTGTAATTTTTATGAGTAAAATAATCATAAATTGTTCTAAATTGGTAGGCAGTATAATAAACTCTCGTTGTATAAGTTGCCGAAAGTGTTTTTTGAGTTCTGCTCCCGTAAACCGTAAAATGTCCTCTTTGCCCGATTCCTGCATAATTTTCAATTTTAATAGAACCTTTTGTGAAAATATTTGCCATAATCATAATACTGTCATTATATGAAGAATGGGATGTTCCAATTTTAAAATCTTGAGCACTCATTAATCCTAGCATATCTTTACTTGAAATATCTTTTCTCGGATCATTGGCATACATTACATTCTCGTCGGCAATAATATGTTGATCACTGGCAATACTTAATTGTCCCTTTAATGTTCCTTTGATATGAATATCGTGGGGGGTTAAAATAATTCCTCCATTATTTTCATTAATATCAAAAACACTGAGAGTTTTTGTATGAGTTCCATAATTTGGTGAATACCAACTATCTTTAGAAAGTACCACAGTTCCATTAGCTTTCATTTCTAGATAATTATAACCGTTAGGAACTTTGTAAGCTTTTCCGCGGGCAGCATTTGTTAAACCCATATTATTTGGAAGAGGAATCGGATCATGATTAAAATCGTTGTTTGTTCCTTGAAATCCGTTATAATTTGACTGATTGGCTCCGCCTGCATAATTAACTCCACTGGTACTGCTGACATTATCCGTGAAAGTTGGACCGGGAATTCCCATAACCCCCATTGCTCCGTTTACGTGAACAGGACCATCAACTTTTTCGCCTGTACCAAAAAAAAGTCCACTGGGGAAATGACCGGCAAAAAGTGCATATTGAGAAAAAGGTACAGCTCTTTGCATAGCGTAGGTAGTACATTTCACTGTAGCATTGTTGATATTATTTTTTATTTCAGCGACAGAAGTTATGAGAATTTCACCGTATTGCAAATCTGAATTAGTTGAATAATCATCAATTTTTACATTGCAAATCGCATCACTGTTTTCAAATTTTTTGTTTTTTAATCCTGCTCGCCACCCATTATGTTTTTCAAGATATCTTAAACAATAGTGAGCGAAACTATTTGAGACATTATGTGTTTCGATAGCATTATCCGTTTGAATGTAAGTGGTTAAAACTGTTTTTTGAGAACTGGACAGAGTTGTGAGATAAGCACTGATACTCATCACAAAACTCATTACAAGAATCATTGAAACACGTCCCATGACAAACTCCTTTTAGTATTTCCAAATATTTTTAGGCTGAAGTCTTTCTTCAGCACTAAGTTGGATAAATTTATTATTAACTTTATTTTTGCTTTGAATTTCCATCGTAAATCCGACAAATTTGATTTTATTAAGTGAAAGTGTAGGTGTAAGGTTTTTATCAAAATAGGTGAAGGAAATTTGGGTAAAACCAATAAATGGCCAAATATAAAGACTATTGTTTGTTTTTTCACAAAGTTCAATTAAATTTTGATTATCATAATTATTGTTAGGTAAATTTTTCGAATAAATTGTTACTGTATCAACTTTTGTGTCATTGTTTACATCTGTTAAAAACGTAATTTTATTTGCTGTGGCACTCAAAATTGAGTGGTCAGGATCAAACACGTTTTTTCCGATATTGTTTAATTTTGTTCGCAAATCAAAACGTTCAACTTGCATAAATTCATAATAATTTGATAAAGCTAAAGATTCGGTTGTATTCATTGTCGAATTTCTTTGAGCCGTCATTATGATTATTGAAAAGGACGCAAAGAGGATTACAACAGCTACCATTTTAATTATAGTTTCCATAATATCTCCTAATTAGTTCCGGAAATAAATGAAAATAATTTCTGAGTTTTGATAAAAGAACCGTCCAATGGATTCTCAATCTTAAAAATAACCATTTTTTGCTCTGATTTAGAAGACAAACTATCTCCATTAAGATTAGAATAAAACACTCTTCCCGAAACTTTAAAGTCCGTGTTGGCAAATCTGAAGACTGTTTTCCAATTGTTAAAATCATCAATATCATTAAAGGGGAAAGTCTCTCCATTTTCTGCCCCGAGTGAGTTAGGCTTTGTAAATGCACCCGGAATGTTAGAAGGAATACTATTAACCGTATTTTTGTCGTAAGCTCTTGTCCAAACAACATCCAAAAGATATTGACCTAAAGCCAATCCGTTTGAATTTTCGATTGTTGCCCATAAGTTTTGTGATTTTGAAAGCATTATGTGGTTGTAATTTACAGTGGTTGCCATAAATACTACAATGGTTAGAATCAATATTATTATTTCGGAACTACTCATAATTCTTCCTCCTAATCAGCTGTTGAAGAAGCAATTGCCTCTTCTAGTGAAGTTACTCCTCGTTTTACTAATTCTATTGCGGATTCTCTTAAACTCAACATTCCGTTCTTTATCGCCAATTCTCTAATCTCATCTTCATTAATATCATCTTTTGAGTTAAGTATTATCTTTCTTAGTTCTTTTGTAAAGTATAAAGCTTCATGAATTCCGCATCGTCCTTTATATCCTGTTCCCCGACATTTCTCACAGCCTACCGGTTTATAAATTTTACCGGCTTTTATTAATTCTCCCGGAACACCGTATTTCTCATAATATTCAATTTCATCTTCTGTTACTTTAGTTTTACATTCTTTACACAAAGCTCTAACAAGGCGTTGAGCAACAATAATATTTATGGCATTTGCAATAAGAAATGTTTCTACTCCCATTTTATACAAACGTCCGACAGCACTCGGTGCATCATTTGTGTGAAGGGTTGAAAGTGTTAAGTGTCCCGTATTGGCAAGTTTTATTGCGATTTCAGCGGAAGCTTTATCTCTAATTTCTCCCACCATTACAACATCCGGGTCATGTCTAAGAATTGCTCTAATCGCTTGATCAAAGTTCAAATTATTACTGATTTTAATTTGCCGTGCACCTTCGATAACATATTCCACCGGGTCTTCAACAGTAAGAATATTCTTTTCGGGAGTTATAATATTATATAGAGTCGCCAGCAGAGTTGTACTTTTACCACTTCCGGTCGGACCGGTAATAATTATAAGCCCCTGCGGTTTGGTAATGGCATTTACGAAATCAATTTTTGCTTGTGGCAATAATCCTAATTTAACCAAATCTTTAATCACGTTTCTATCATCAAGAATACGAATTACGATACTTTCAAAATGTTTTTCATTTTGTTTTGCTACAATAGGTAAAATTGAGACTCTAAATCGGATTGTATTACCGTCAATATCGCGTTGGATATAACCATCTTGAGCAGTATCGATTTTAAATCTATCAACATTTTTTGATCTATCTTTTACTACAGCCAGAAATGCTTGCGGGTTAATATTTTCTTTCTTTTTCCAAAGATGCAGTTTGCCGTCGGTTCTAAATCTAATATCAATTGAAGTATTACTCGAAGGAACAATATGGATATCACTGACTTTATTTTTTACTCCTTCAATTAATGCTGCTTCAAAAAGGTAAACCAAGGCACCTTTATTGATTTCTTGATCTATTAATTCTTCTTCATTTTCTTTTGTGGATTCTTCAATAGCGTTTATATCTATTTCATCTGTTTTTTCTAGAATTTTTAGATATTCATTATCATCTTGATTTAATCTTTTGATTAAGTTTTCGATGTTGGAAAACGGGCAATATAAAATTTCATATCGATTAAAATTCAGAACATTTGCGATTTCTTTTCCCAATGTATCGCGCGGATTTGAGGCAATTACCGCTAAAGCATTGTTGCGTTTAGGTAAAATTTTAAAGGGAATTATTTTTCTTTCAATAGCTTTTTCGTACAAATCTTTAGGAAGTTTTTCCAATAAATCTTTGATGTTATCAATTTCTTGATCTGATAATTGATCGGCATTTATTTCTACTTTTTGGATTGCATATAATTTGGCAATTTCCGTATAAATTTTTTCTCTATCAACGTTAAAGTCTGAGATTAGAATTTGATCCAAAGGGCGTTTGATATCTGCAAGTTTATCTTTTTTTATTGCCGCATCTAAAATGTCGGGCGTTATAACATTCTTTAAAATTAATAATTTTCCGAGAATAAGATAATCTTTCATTTTTTACATTCCGGGGGATTTTGGGCGAACCATTGCTGATTCAGCTGAGATTAAGATGAGAAAAATCATACTAATGAAAATAAAAGCAGCGGTCAATAAATCCATTAAATTGATAATTGATTTTAAGCGATATTCAGTGTCTTTTTCATAATAATTAGCGATTTGAGTTGCTGCATTTTTGATTGAACCACTTGCAGCTCCGGCATTTAAACGAGAAATAACCGTGTCGTTAAAAACAGCAGATTCTTCTAAGGCATCAACAAGTCCCTTACCGCTTTTTAACATCATAGGAATGGTTATATTTTTTATTCTGGTTTCCATGTATTTATTTCCGCAAGCTTCTGCCGCAATTTGGATAATTTCAATATTGTTTCCTGAACCTGTATAGATAATTGAGAATACTTTGAAGAAAACTTGGATTGCCATTCTATGCATTAAAATACCGATAACAGGTAATTTAATCAATAATTTATCTCTGGCGATTTTACCTTTTTCCGATGACCATTTTACCGCAAAATAAATAATTGGAGCAATACCTATAATGATAAACGCATACCAATATTGTTTCATAAAAGTTACGGCACCCATTGTGAATTTTGTCAATGGTGGAAGATCAATTCCAAATTGGGTGAACATAACCGTTGTTTGAGGAAATAGTTTAAAGAAATAATAGCCAAATGCCAAAGCCATAAATCCAACCGTAACCATTGGCATAAATATAGCTGATTTCATATCTTTTTTAAATTGTGCCTGACGTTGTAAATGAAGAGAGATGCTTTTGTAGATTTCAGACATATTACCGGATTTTGAAGCCAGCCCCAACATATAAGAAGTGAACTTTCCGAAAACATCCGAATATTTATTGAAAACAGATTCCCCGTCTTTACCTTGTCTCAATTCTCTGGAAATATTTTTTATTGTTGCTTTAAATGTTTTATTTTTAATATCATTGGATAGGATTTTTAAGATGTCGTCATATTTCATATTTTCTTTCAACATATCGGAAGTCATTGAAATAAACATCACGATTTCTTGGAAAGGTGGCTTGAAATGGAAATCAAAAAGTTTGGGTTGTATTTTTATTTTTGAATATTTTAGATTTTCTAAAACATTCATTACTTCTTCTTTAGTAAAAGATTCAATTTCACCGTTTATTTTTTTTCCTGTCGAATTTAGAGCACTGTATAAAAATGTTTTTTTAGGTTCTATTTTTACAATATTGAATTTATGTTGTTTCGATAAACTTTGAATTTGATTTTTGGCACCATTTTTATTATGGCTATAAACAGAGCCTTTTACCAATGCCTTATTATCTAATTTTATTCCCTGATACCTAAATTCCTTTAACATTAATTTTTATTCCTTTTTTATTTTAAAGAATAAATTTGGTTTTACTTCAGTCAATGAATTTTTCATAAAGATAAGAATTATTTTTCTATTTTGATTTTTTTCTTTACATTATGTTTAAGTTTTAAAAATGGTTTTTAATTCCTACTATTATGGTAGGTAATTATAAATACAAAAAGTTATTAATAATAATGATAAATAACGGAGGTTATTATGGAAAAAGTTAGCATTAATCAACCAACTGAAAAAGATATTCATCTAAAAGATAATATCGATCGAATTAAAAATAAAATTGTTGTTTTCAGCGGGAAAGGTGGTGTTGGTAAAAGTACCGTTGCTGTCAATTTAGCATACGGATTAGCTTTAAATGGTAAAAAAGTAGGTATTATGGATGTTGATATGCACGGACCTTCAATAGCAAAAATGTTGGGTATTGAAGGCAAAAAACTTGGCGGTCCAAAATCAGATGACAGACCTACCCCAATCAAAGTGCATGAAAACTTATGGGCATTATCAATTGCAACATTTCTCCCTGATGTTGATGAACCGGTTATTTGGCGAGGTCCTTTGAAAAATGGTGCGATTAAACAATTTATGCAAGATATTGAATGGCCGGAATTAGATTATATGATTATTGACTGTCCTCCGGGAACAGGTGATGAAATTCTTTCTGTTGCTCAGATTTTAAAAAATGTAAATGGTTCGGTAATTGTTTCGACTCCTCAAGACATTTCTTTCTTAGATGCGAGAAAAACAATTAAATTCTCAAAAAAAATGAATATTCCAATTTTGGGAATTGTTGAAAATATGGCTTATTTAATTTGCCCAAAATGCGGTGAGAAAATTGAAATATTTGCCGGAAATGGAGCTAAAAAAGCTTCCAAAGATTTTGATGTTGATATTTTAGGTTCTATCCCAATTGATCCGAATATTGTAAAAACAGGTGATACCGGCAGACCATATATTTATGATTATAATAAATTACCGGCAGCAAAAGAAATGAATGTTGTCGTAGAAAAAATTATTAATAAAATGGAGAAGTAAATGAAAATAGCATTACCTATTGTGAATGGAATAATGAGCCAACATTTTGGTCATTCCGAAAAATTCAGTATTATTACAATTGAAGATTCAAAAATAGTTTCAAAAGAATTTGCTACACCGCCACCTCATGCGGAAGGTGTTATTCCAAATTGGTTAGCTTCTTTGAAAGTGGATTTGTTATTGACCGGCGGAATCGGACCGATGGCTGTAAATATTCTTAATAGTAAAGGTGTTGAAGTTCTTTCCGGAATACCACAATTAACTCCTGATGAAGTTGCCGAAAAATATATTAACGGAACTTTGGTTTCAACCGGAAATAGTTGCGATCATCATTAATATTGGTGATAAGCTTACATAAAAAAAGCCACATTATTGTGGCTTTTTATTTATTCTATATAGATTATAATTTCAATTTTTCAGCAGTCGTTTTTCCCGGCCTGATATATTCGAATTCCGAAATTTCTATTTCTACTAGTGTAAAATCAGGGTGTTCGTGACTATTCCAAAATTGTTTAATAAATTCGATATTATCAAAAACCATTTTTTTAGATTCAACTTTCATTGATAAATCAGCTTTACCTTTTGCTCTGACATATCCGGTTTCATTTTCATTTTTAGGGATCATTAAACAGAATTCGATATTGGGATTTTTCCTAATTTGATTTACTTTTGAATCATCATAGCTGGTAGCAATAAAAAATTCATTATTAATATGGATTAATGTTACCGGTCGGACATAAGGTTGTTTCTCATTACAAGTTGCAAAATAAACTGTTTGAGTTTGTTTAAAATGTTCCAGAATTTCCTTTTTTAGCATTTCCATAATTTCCTCCTAAATAGTTTGGGTAAATTAATTTATTTACAATATTATATCTAATATATTAATTGATACTTAAATTGTAAATGTTTTTTTTAGGAGATAAAATGAGTATTTTAGAAATAATTGGTTACGTTTCGTCGGTCTTAGTTGCTCTTTCTTTAATGATGAGTTCGATTATAAAATTGCGTTGGTATAATTTGGTTGGAGCATTATTAATGTCTCTTTACGGATTTTTATTACATTCTTATCCTGTTGGATTATTAAATCTTTTTATTGGTATTGTCGATATTTATTTTTTAGTTCAAATTTATAAAAGAAAATCATATTTTCAATTACTAACTTTGGATTACCATTCAGACTATCTTAAATATTTTCTTGAGCATCATTCTAAAGATATTAAAAAATTTTTCCCTGATTTTACTTTTAAGATTAATGATTGTCAAATAGGGTTTTTTGTTTTGCGAGATGCCATTCCGGCCGGATTGTTTATTGCTGAAGAAGTTGAAGATGAATTAATTATAGAATTGGACTATGCCATTCCTCAATATCGAGATTTCCAATTGGGGAAATTTCTCTATCCTGCTTTAATTTCTAAGTTTGAGAACACAAATGTTAAATTAATAAAAATACATCCTAAAAATAAAATGTTAGCCACTTACTTAAAAAAAATCGGATTTAAAATAAACAATGATAATGAATACTATTTTGAATTGAAGGTGGAAAAATGAGTAAATATACTTTGAAAAAAATAATGGAAAACAGCTTTGAAAAATATCCTGATTTACCGGCTGTTTCGTGGGTTGACGGAGAACCAATTACCTATTCTGAAATGGGAAAAAAGATATTCCATACTTCATCTTGTTTGCATAAAAAAGGTGTTGGTTTTGGGGATAGAGTTGTAATTCTAAGTGAAAATATGCCAAATTGGGCTATTGCCTATTTTTCAATAATTAATTTGGGAGCAATTGCCGTTCCGATTTTACCGGATTTCCACATTAATGAAGTTGAACATATTATTATGAAAACTAAGGCGAAAGCAATTTTTGTCTCAAAAAAATTATTTGGGAAAATTGAAGCATTGGAAACGGATTTTTCATTGTCAAGAATCCTGATTGACGATTTTAGTATTATTCCTGAGGATATAAAAAGTTCATTGGTTAAAAAAGTTTTGAAAACCGGTTCGGTAGAATTACAAAAAGTAGCAAATGTGGCTCTGAAAATTGCCAAATTTATCCCGCCTGAAGTTAGAGAAGATGATGTCGCTTCCATTATCTTTACGTCCGGAACAACCGGTCATTCCAAAGGTGTTGTTTTAACTCATAAAAATATTGTGAAAGATGCCATCGGCGGATATAATATTCAGAATTTGGATTCTAATGATAGACTTCTTTCCATATTGCCATTATCTCATACTTATGAATTTACGATTGGATGTGTTTTACCTCTAATGAATGGTGCCTCAATTTATTATTTGGATAAAATCCCTGCTCCAAGAATTCTTATGAGAGCAATGCAAAAAATCAGACCGACATTGGTTTTGACAGTTCCGCTTATTATGGAAAAAATTTATAAGAATAAAATCCTCTCCGGATTCCAAAAAAATATGTTTTTGAAAACCCTTTATAAAATTCCTTTTACGAGAAAAATTCTTCATAAAATTGCGGGAAAAAAGGTTATGAAATCATTTGGTGGAAAAATAAAATTCTTTGGAATTGGCGGTGCTCGACTTTCTTATGATGTGGAACAATTCCTATTTGAAGCAAAATTTCCTTACGCAATCGGATATGGTTTAACTGAAACTTCACCATTGATAGCCGGATTTTCTCCTAAAACAGCTGTATTTCGTTCAACCGGAAAAGCAATAACCGGTTTAAAAATTAGGATTAAGAATAAAAATGAAAAAACTCAGGAAGGTGAAATTTGGGTTAAAAGTGATACAGTAATGAAAGAATATTACAATGAACCTGAAAAAACGAAGGAAGTTTTGGTAGATGGTTGGTTTAATACCGGTGATTTGGGTATTTATAAAAAAGAAATTTTGTTTATTAAAGGACGCTCGAAAAATGTTATTATCGGTCCCAGTGGGGAGAATATTTATCCTGAAGAAATTGAGGCAAGAATTAATAGATGTTTGCTTGTTGATGAATCTTTGGTTTATGAACAAGATGGTAAAATTGTTGCCAGAGTCCATCTTAAATATGAAGAAATCGATAAACTTTATCCTAAAATGAACGATGAAAAAGTTCATAAAAAAGTGTTGTTAATTCTTAACGAAATAAAAACTAATGTTAATCACGATTTGTCTAAATATTCTAATATCAATCGGATAATTGAACAAACCGAAGAATTTGTAAAAACTCCCACAAATAAAATCAAAAGATATCTCTATAATTAGAAAAT
>JAMOQM010000122.1 GCA_027064005.1 Candidatus Cloacimonadota bacterium
AAAAAAATTCTTTTCATATTATCACATTCTAAATTTATGGGACAAAAGACTTTTGGAGGAAAGTATGAGAAGATTTTTAATGATTTTAACGATCGTTTTGATTGGTATTTCCGGATTGTTTGCTTCAACAATAAGAATGAATTATTCTTTTGAGAATCCAACAATTTCCCGAGCCGGAGAATATCAAACCATCAATTTTAACAACACATCTTTAGAAGGTGAAATCGGTAAAGCAAGTTTGCCATTTAAAGCAATTTCGATATTATTACCACCTGGTGAAGAAGCTGTTTCCGTTAAGTTTATTCCAAAAAATAAAACTGAAATCCCCGGAAATTTTATTCTTTATCCAAAACAAGAATCGGTACCTTTATCAAAAAAATCCGAGTTTGTATTTTCTAAGAATGAAGATTTTTATAATTTGAATATTGATTATCCTGAAAATTTTAATTTTAATCAAACAACGCAGTTTTTGAATGGTCATTCTATTTTTATGACAACAATTTCGCCGTTAAAATATAATCCTAAACTTCAAAAAGCATATTATTATAAATCAATATCAGTGATTGTAACTACAGACAAAACGGCAAAAGCTCAAAAATCACTGCAAAATTTATCCAACAATAATCTTCAATTAATTAAAGAATTTGTTCAAAATAATAATGACTTAAATTTATATGCTCCCGGAAATTCAAGAACAGATGATTATGAATTGCTGATTTTAACAGGTGAAAATTTTGTTAATGATGTCAATTTTGATTCGTTGCGAACTTTCTATCAAAATAAAGGGATTGCTTCAAATATTGTTTCTGTTGAATCTATTTACGCTTCAATGGAAGGTGCGGATAATCCTGAAAAAATAAGAAATTATATTATTCAAGAATATCAAAATCATAATATCCAATATGTTTTGTTGGGAGGTGATATTGAAATTATTCCTTTTAGAGGATTTTTCTGTCACGTGATTTCCGGAGACGGTGTTGAAGATAACAATATTCCGGGTGATATTTACTATTCATCATTAGATGGGAATTGGAATGATGATGGTGATAATCATTGGGGAGAACCGGGCGAAGAAGATTTATTACCGGATGTTTCGGTTGCCAGAATTTCTTTTTCAAACTCGAGTGAATTGCAAAATCAAATCCACAAATCTATATCTTATCAAGCAAATCCTGTTCAAAATGATTTGAATAAACAATTTTTGGTTGGGGAAGATTTATGGCAAGATCCTCAAACTTGGGGTGGAGATTGTGCAGATTTATTTATCGGTCATCACGAAGATAATGGTTATACTACCGACGGGATTCCTGTTTCACAACCTACAGAAAAATTGTACGATAGAGATTTACCTTCAAATTGGACTCCGGATCAGTTGTTGGAAGAATTGAATAGCGGACATAATTTTATTGATCATATCGGACATTCAAATGCAACTTATAATATGAGACTGACCAACGGATCGATTACCAATTCTAACTTTAGTCAGGTTAACGGTGTTGATCATAATTATGAAATTCTTTATACTCACGGATGTATTTGCGGTTCTTTTGATTCGAACGATTGTATTGCCGAAAGAATGACCAATATCGATAATTTCCTCGCTGCATTTGTGGGAAATTCCAGATATGGTTGGTTTAATGAAGGTCAAACGGAAGGTCCTTCCGAACATCTCAATCGGGAATTTTTAAATACGATTTACGTAGAAAAGCGTTCTGAAATTTCTTACGCACATTTACGTTCAAAAGTAATTTCCGCTCCTTGGGTTACAGCTCCCGATCAATGGGAAGATGGTGCTTTGCGATGGGTTTATTATGATTGCAACGTTTTGGGTGATCCGCTTCTTCATATTTGGCCTGATTTACCAACACAAATACAAGCTGATTATGATTCTCAAATTTCCTTAAATACGGAAAATTACATTGTTACAATTTCTAATAATGAAGGGAGTTTAGCGAATATTCTCTGTGCTGTCATTCAAAATAATGAAATAGTCGGTAAAGCTTATACTGATGAAAACGGTGTGGCAAATATAGCGTTATCGAATTCCTTAATAGTTGGAGAAGCGAAACTTAGCGTTTGGGGATATGATGTTTTACCGACAGAATATAATTTAAATGTTATTCCCACAAATCAACCTTATCTAAATCTCAATTCTTATACTACTTGGAATGGAACGGACGAAAGTGTAAATATCGGCAATGAAATTCAATTAAGTGTTAATTATGAAAATATTGGTGATTTGGATATTAACGGAATTGATTTTATCCTAAATTGTAACGATTCTTACGTTTCAACAATTTCTGACAGTATTCATTTTGAGGGTAATATTTCGGCAAATACCAATTTGGATATTCCCGGAAATTTTGTGTTTGATATTTCTTCAAATGTAATAGATCAGGAAATGATTCATCTGAGTATTGAAGCAAATTCGGGAGATTATAGTTGGACGAATACGCTGGAAATTCCGATAAATGCCCCTGTTATAAATATTAATCAAGCGTTGATTGATGATTCTGAAGAAAATAATAATCATATTTTAGACCCAAACGAGAACGATATTTTGCATATTTCTTTAGGAAATTCAGGACATTACGCATCTCAAAATGGCAGTATTTCTTTGGCTTGTAATGTTGAAGGAATTTCTTTTGCAACCAATGAAATTGATTTTGATAATATTAATATTGATGATGAATTTTACGCTGATTTTAATATTTTTGTTGGGCTGGTTGAACAAAATATTATTCCGATTCATATTAACATTACCAATGATTATTGTAGTTTGGACAAAATAATGTATTTCTCAATCGGATATCCAAAAGAAGATTTTGAAACGGGAAATTTACTTAAATTTAATTGGGTTGCTTCCGGAAATGCAGATTGGTTTGCTACTCCTGAGAATTCCCTGGAAGGCGAATATAATCTCCAATCCGGTGATATTGGTAATGGTGAATCTCTGTCTTTAGGTTTGGATGTTGATGTTGTCGTTGCAGGTAATATTTCTTTCTTTAAAGCTGTTTCATCCGAAGAAAGTTACGATTTTCTGAAATTCTATATTGATGGAAATCTTATGGATTCTTGGAGCGGAAATATTGAATGGGGACAAGAAACTTATCCATTAACAACAGGCGAGCATTATATTAAATGGGAATATTCTAAAGATGCTGCTGTCTCTTCCGGAAATGATTGTGTCTATTTAGATAATATTGTTTTTCCTGCTTTAAGTTTGCCAATAAAAGAAAATACGCCTTTTAAATCTCCCCGAAATTTCACTTTAGGATTGCCGACAAGAACAGCTGTTTCTCTAAATTGGGAAGCTCCGGAAAATTCTTCAGCAACTCTTACTCATTATAATGTTTATAGAAATAACGAATTAATAGGAACAACCGAAGATACTTACTTTGACGAAGATATGCCGAATTTAGATTTGATTACATATTATGTTACGGCAAGTTATGAAAATCCTACCGGCGAATCGTTACCATCAAATTATGAAATTACGCCTTATATAACTTCTAATTCTGATGATATTAATAGTATTGATCAAACAAAATTGATCGGCAATTTCCCGAATCCTTTTATTTCAGGAGAAAATAACCGCGGGGGCGGAACGAAAATTCAATACAATTTGAAAGAATCCGGAAATGTAGATTTGACGATTTATAACATTAAAGGGCAATTAATTCAAAAGATTGTTGATTCAAAACAACATTCAGGAACACATAATATTTTTTGGAATGGAAAGAATTCCCATAAAAAAACTGTCGCATCCGGTGTTTATTTCTATAAATTGAAAGTTAATAATCACGATATCGGTGTTAAAAAATGTCTTATCTTAAAATAAGAAATGTAAAATAAATAATGGAAAAGACAAGATGGTTGATAATTTCAGCATCTTGTCTGCCATTTTTTCTAAAGGAAGTTGGCGGAAATTTATAGAAAAATCTTTGTAAAACTAAATTTTATATTCTTTGTTATTCGTAACCTTTTGTTTTTTTGTCATCAAATAATAAACTATCGGAATAAATGTAAGTACAAAAAATGTGGAAGTTATTAAACCGCCGATAGTTGATAACGAAAGCAGTTTCCAGAAATCATTTTTAGAGACATCGGAATGAAGCAACATCGGAATAAGTCCTATTATGGTGGTGGAAGCAGTCATTAAAATCGGTCTTATCCTGTCTGTAGTCGCTTGAATAATAGCCTTTTTCAAATTGTTTGATTTTTGTTTCAATTTGTTGATATGATCAATTAATATGATTGAATTGTTTACGACAATCCCTGACAAAAGCACCAATCCTATTTTAGCGTAAGAATCAAACGTGTTATCCGTAAAATAGAAAATCAAAGATACACCGCTAAAAGCAAGAGGAATAGCAAATAAAATAATCAGCGGATATTTAAAAGATTCATATAACGCACATAAAGTCATATAGACAAGTAAGACTGCAAAAAATATCAGATAAAGAAGTTGTTTATTGTTTTTATCATCTTCAAAATTTAATTTTTTATCATCTGCAAATCTGAATCCGAGTGGCATTTTAAAAAGTTTCTTCAATGATTTCATAAACTTTTCATTTTTCTTGTAACTTCCTCTGAATTCATAATTTATCCTTCTCGTATATTGTTTGTTTTTTCTTCTAATTTCCGAAAGCACTTCTTTCTTTTCTATTTTTGCCACATCGGAAAGTTTTACGGAATTTTCTTTTTGAACAATAAAATTTTTTAATTTACCTATATCATAATAATTTTCGCCCGTATTTTGAATAACAACAAAATCCTTTTCTTTTTCATTTATTTTAAGATTAAAACTATTTTGAGAAGAATTTATTTTGGAATAAAGTTCAGCCATAATCGAATAAACATTTATATCATATTTTGACAATTCATCTCTTAAAAAAGTTATTTGATATTGATATAATTTTTCATTTTTCCACCAATCCAACGCATTTACATCAATATCGGAAACACGCCTTGAAACTCTTTTCATAAAAGCGGATAGATTTTCAGCAACAGTTTTTAGTTTATCATAATTATAACCGGTTATCGTAAACGAATGACTTACCGTTGAATATCCGCCACCGCCGAAAGAAGGTCCGAAACCCTGAACATAAATATCGGCATTTCCGAAGTTTACCGCGTAAGATTTTAATTTTTCTCTGATGATAAGAGGTACGGCTGTTTTTTGCGTCTCAGTATCAAAATCAACTCTAATATAAGCATATTCGGAATAAACCCTTGTTTTCATTTGAACTTTATAACCGGAATCCAAAATCTTTTCTTCAAAATTTTTGGCGATATAATCTGTTTGTTCAATATTTGATCCGACTGGAAGACTAATAGTTATGGCCAGAAAATTGTCATCAGGAAAACTCCAGGTTGTCCCTTTATCGACTTTATCAGCGAAAATCCAAATTGTGTAGGAAACAAAACCCAAAACTATAACAAGCCAAATCCATTTGAATCGAATAAGAAACGATATAAGTTTGTTATAAAAAAATTTGCCTTTTGAGTTATGGTGAACTTGAGAATTACCTATTTTCAAATATTTATAAGTTATTAAAGGAATAAAAGTAAAAGAAATAAAAAGTGAGGCAAGAAGCGAAATTACAGTGGCATAAACAAAAGGCAGATAAAACAATTTCAAATCGCCTTGCATATAAAGGAATGGAGCAAAGACAATTACGGTTGTCAGAGTTGAAGCGAAAATCGGAAGGGAAACTTCTTCGGACGCTTTTATGGAAGCGGTTTTTCGATCGTATCCTTTACTTTGAAAACGAAAAATATTTTCATAAACAACTATTGAATTATCAACAATCATCCCGAATCCCAAAGTCAAACCGGCAATTGAAAGCATATTTAAACCAATTTTTAGAAAATATAATAGACTGATTGTTAATAAAGTTGAGAAAAATATTGTCATTAAAACAAGAATAGTAGATTGAACGTGTCTTAAAAAAAGCAATAAAACAACAAATATTGCAATTAATGAGATGATACCGCGTTTGTATAATACATTTAAATCCGAAGATATTTTTTTTGATTCGTCGCTTAATTTGACAATCTCGATATTTTTCGGAAGAAATCCGGATTGATCTTTAATAATGGATTTTATGGATTTTGCCAATTTCAAAGCATTTGCCGTTGATTTTTTATCTATGGAAAGAATTAATTGCGGATTTCCGTTGTAACGAAAATAATTTCTCGCCGTTATTTTTTCTTCATTGATTGTTGCTATTTGATTCAGCGGAATAATTTCTCCTGAGATAAGTCGAATTTTGAGATCTTTTATCTCATCAATATTATTGTAAGAATTATTCGATTGGATTATATAGTTCAAACCGTTTTGTTTAAAATTAGTGATGGAAGCGGTTTTGCCGTTTTGTTCTAAAGCTTGTCTTATTTGATAAGGAAGAATTTGTTCCGCTTTATTTTTATCAATTTTGATTTTAAAGATTTTTTCGACATATCCGTTGATACTGACATTGGAAACTTCTGGAAGAGCCAAAATTTTGTATTTAAAAAATTTATCCAAATATTCTTTCAGTTCTTTCAATTCATAAGGTCCTGATATTCCATAACTTAGAAAATCATTATCTCGAAATTCCCGAGGCATATATTCGCTAATTACCGGAACGACATTTGCGGGTAATTTATTACTGAGAATTTGTAATTTTTCATTCAATTCAAATTTTGCGAAACTGATATCGGTTTTCCGATCAAAAGTAAATTGGACACTGGAATAGCCGTTATAAGAAGTTGAAGAAACATCGGTAACGCCACTAATTGTAGCTCCCACAGATTCTATCGGGGAAGTCAATTTCGCTTCTATTTCTTCCGGAGAGATTCCTTGCCAACTTGCCGAGACGGTTAATTTCGGATAATTAATATTCGGCAATAAAGATATCGGAATATGATTTAAAGCATAAAAGCCCACCACAACGATGATAAAAAAAATCATTATTGTGGTTACAGGCTTATTTATTGCAAATTTAGATAAAAACATTTTCCTTAATTAATTTTATAAATGTCCAATTGATAGCCGTCATCTTCATTACCGCTAAATTCATAAATTTTATTTTTATAAATTTTAACGGTTGCCATTTTATCATTTTTAAGTTTAATTTTGTTTATTACTTTTCCGCTCTTATTTATCACATCAAAAAAACTTCCTTCTTTATTGAGAGTATATACCCACAAATTTTCATTTGAATCAACAAGCAAATTATTAATAAAATAAGCATATTGATAACCTGAAAAATTCAATTCTATTTTAGAACCGGCAGCTTTTGCTTGTTTCTTCGCTTGTTCCAATCTTGCTTCTATTTCATCGATTTCTTTTTGAGGACGTTTTACTTTTTTTACTTTTTTCTTAATGATTTCCACTTGGTTTCCGTTTTTATCAAAAACCGTAATTTCATAATTTTCAGGGTTCATTTTTGAAATATAAATTCTATCTCTTGAAACTTCAAATATAGGTATTTTACTGTTTCCGATATTCATACTCATCGGATTAAACGATTCCGCATAAAGAGTGATTGTTGTATCTTTCTTAATCAATTGAATTGTCGGTTTGGATAAAACGGTTCCCTTTTTTCTATTCACTTCCACACCCATATAAAATAGAACTTTGTCATCTCCAAGATATTTGAGGGCGAGCGGAATTTTAGTATATTCAAATTTTACATCTTTAATATAATTACCGTCATAATCAAAATAAGAAGTCCTTCTATTCATTTGATCAACAATTCCGATACAATTATTTTTTTTATCTTCAAAAATTTTTGTCGGCATGGAAAATTCACCGGGACCTTTTCCTTTATTATCAACTACTTTGATTTCATTTCCATCTAAATCACAGATATAAAAAAGTTTTTCCATAGGGTTAACAAAATATATTCTGTCATGGGTAATAATAAAGTTTCCAACAACCGGGGAATCTTCATCGAACTTAATTGTTTTTTCCTGTTTTAAAATCTCCATATCGGTTTTTGATTTTATCACGTCTTGTTTTACTTCGGAAAACAACGTTCCGATAATAAACATCATCAATAACATTAAGAATAATTTTATGTTTCTCATAATTTTCTCCTTTATTTTAATATTTATTTAATATTTTTTCACCAATTGTTTTTTGGTAATTTATAACATTTAAGATATAACTTTTTTTATCATTTATTAAAGTTATTTTTGCCGAGATTAATTGATTAGCACTGTCCTTTAATTTAAAGAAATCCAATAATCCGCTTTGATATTGAGTTTTTGCCAATTCAAATTTTTGAGAAGCAAAATGTATTTTTTCTTCATCATGAACAATTTGTTTTTGAGATAAAATCACAGCTCTTTTTTGTGAGTTCAGATTTATTTTTTGACGAGAAATTGTTTTTTCCAATCTCAATTTTTGTTGAGACAAATTTATTTTTGAAATCCTAAAATTATTATAATCACTTAAAAAATTCCCGAAATCAAATTGTAAATTCAAAGATATTTGCCAAGAATTATCCAAATCATTTCCCACTCCCCAATTATAATCGTCATATTCTTTAGAAAAATATTTTGATCCTTGTAAATAAACAGTTGGCAAAAGATTGGTAAAAGCATCATATCTGCTTATTTTACTTCTTATTAAAGATAATTTGGAAGATATAATTTCATAAGATTTTTCAAAAGATTTATTTTGTGATAATTTGATTGTATTAATGTCAATATCACCAAAATCATCTGTAATTTTGAGAGATAAACCGGTTAGAAAATTTAATTGTTCAATTGTTTTTTCAATTTCATTTTCAGTTTTTTCCAATTCTATTTCATTGTTTTTTATTTCAATTTCAATTGAATATAAATCGAATAATGTTTTAGCACCGGCTTTAATTAATTCATTAATAAAAATTTTTTGTTTTTGATAATCGGAGATAAGATTTTTATAATAACGTGATTTTTCTTTTAAAAGATTAATTGTCAGATAGTTGTTCACAACGGAAACAATAGTTTCGTCTTTTTGATTTTTGTAATCCAATTTTGCTTGTTTCAAATCTATTTTTGCTGTTTTGAAATTTATAAATCGTTTATCGAAGAGGTCTAAGCTGGTTGAGGCGGTTAATGAATTATTTGTATTTTCATAATCATTTGTTGCTTTTGATACCTTTTTGGATACTTCTATCGACGGTAAAAATGCCGCCATTGAATTTTGTTGTTGATATTTTGTTTTTTGGATTTCCTTTTTCCCGATTTTAATATCATAAGATTTTTGAAGAGCTGCATCAAGGCAATCATAAAGAGAAATCTCTGCATTTAAAATTAGCGAAAAGGAACTTAGCATTATTAGAAAAATCAGATTTTTTTTCATTCTTACACCTATTTTTTAATTTTGTTGTTAATTTTTTCTTTTTCAAAAATGACATATAAAATCGGAGTGAATATCAAAGTCAGAAATGTTGAAGCCAAAATTCCACTGATAACCGCAATTGCCATTGGTGATTGTAATTCCGCTCCGCTTCCGATTCCAAGAGCAAGTGGTAATAATCCGAAAACAGTTGTAAAGGTCGTCATTAAAATCGGTCTTAATCTTGTAACCGCAGCTTCCGTAACCGATTCCATAACTCCTAATCCGCTATTTCTCAGCCTGTTTATAAAATCAACCAATAGAATGGCATCATTAACTATTATCCCCGATAAAATAATCATTCCGAGTGTGGACATAATACTTATCGGAATGCGAGCAAAATACAAGCCGAAACCAACTCCGATAATTCCCATCGGAACTACAAACATTACCAAAAACGGTAATTTAAACGACTCGAACTGTGATGCCAAAATCATATAGACCAATAAGATGGCAAATATCAAAGCATAAAGAAGTGATTTCAACGATTTATTGATTTCTTTATTAACTCCTTCTACGGAAATTCTTATATTATCGGTATTTTTAGGAATAATGGAATCAATTGTTTGTAAAGCATCTTTCAATTTTCCCTTATAATTAAAATAAACGGATATTTTCCTGATTTGATTTATACGTTTAATTTCTTCCGGAGTTTTTTTGTATGAAACTTTCAATACCGCTCTCAAAGGAATTTGTTTATTATCCGTAATTAAAGTTGTATTTAATAATTGAGAAAGATTTGGATTATCATCAGTTTGAAGAGTTATATCAAAAGTTTTGTCAAAATTATGAAACTCACTTATTTGTAATCCGTTAACATTTGCTTGAATATATTTTGCAATATCATCGATTGAGATATTATATAAAGCCGCTTTGTCTCGATCGATCGTTAATTTTATTTCCGGCAAAAGAGATTCAAAATCAGTGTGAATATCGGTAAATTTTTTATCTTTAGATATTTTTTTCTTCAATTGCAAACCGAGTTCCCTCATTTTTTCAGCGTTATTTCCTTCCAAAGAAATTTTTAATCCCGAATCTTCAGAATTGAATAAAGAGCTAAAAAGATTTGATCCGCTGTCAATTGTAATTGTTGCCGGGATATTTTCCAATTTTTTCCGATAATCTTCTATTATTTCAGTAGAATTAACATTTGGAAAAGTAATTATTTTTATCTCACCCAAATTTTCCTTTGAAGCTTTTTCCAAATAGTAAGAAAGTTTATCTTCCGTTGATTTTCCAATTGAAGAAAATATTTTTTTCACTCTCCGGTCATTTTTCAAATATCCTTCGATCATTTTTATCATTTCATCGGTTTTGATTAATGGAGTTCCTGTTTCCGCTTTCAATTTAATTGTAAATTCATGTTGTTCCACTTTTGGGAAAAATTGTTTATCCAAAGACAAAAGCATTATTATACTGATAATCAATAAGAGAAAAAAGCTGAAAAGAGTTAAGGTTTTATTGCGTAAAGAAAACTTTAAGAATTTAAGATAAACTGCGGAAAATTTATCAAATTGCTTTCTGAATGCGTTGCTTGAAATTGTGATTATCAATACAATAAACTTCATTAATTTCTTAAAAAGATAATATAAAAGGATAAACGGCGAAAATATTATCTTCATAATCAAAATAAAAATTACCGCTATTTTCCCCCGATTTTTTGGTTGTGGTTTATGTTTACTAAAAGATAAAGAATTCAAAAAAGGCAACAACGTCAATGAGGCAAAAAGTGATGCCAAAAGAGAAAATGTAACGGTCAACGCTTGTTGTTTGAAAAGAGCGGAAGCAATCCCCTTTGTATAAATTATCGGTAAAAATACGGCAAGTGTGGTTAAAGTAGAGGCGACGATTGCCATTCCAACTTCTTTTGTGCCGTCCAAAGCGGCTGTTTTCGATGACTTTCCCATACTTTTGTGCCGAAAAATATTTTCCGAAACAATTATGGAATTATCAACCAACATCCCAATTCCGAGAGCCAAACCGGAAAGAGAAATAATGTTCAGACTTATCTTATTGAAATATAAGAAAATAAAAGTTATTAGAATGGAAATCGGCATAACAATTGAAATATTTATGGGACTTTTCAAATCACTGAGAAATAATAACAATATGATAAATGCTAAAAATCCTCCTATAAAAATAGCTTCGAGGACATTATATATCGAGGCTTTTATGAAATCGGATTGATCTACGACAATATCAAAATTTATATTAGGATATTCATTTTTAAGATTATCTATTTCTTTTCTTATTCGTGAACAAACTTTCACCGTGTTGGAATTTGCTTCTTTTCTGATAAGAAGTCCGAGAGAGGGATTTGTGTTTAATCTTGTTTTGTTTTTTTGTTCTTTATAATCAAATTTTATTTTCGCAACGTCGCCGAGAGTTATGATTTCACCGTTTTTCCCTTTCTTTATGAGAGTCTTTTCCATATCGGAAATATTTGTATATTCACCTGAAATTTTCAAATTAAATCGATATTGTCCTTCTTTAACTACTCCTCCGGAAATAGAATAATTGGAGTAGCGAATGATATTTTTCAAATTATCAATATTTATTTTTAAAGCATTTAATTTTTGCATATCCGGAATTATCTTTATTTCCTCTTCCTGATCGCCCAATAAATCGGCAGCCGCAACTCCGTCCAATTGCTGAAGACGCTTTTTAATATATTCCTCACAGATATTTTGAATTTGATGAAGATTGTTATTTTTGGAAGTTAAAGCCAAATACATTATAGGATCTTCGGAAGGATCAAGATGAATAATATTGGGACGTTCCGCATTATCCGGTAAGACGTAACGGATATTATCCAGCTTTTCCCGTAAATTCAAAGAAGCGTAGTTCATATCGGTTCCCCAGTTAAACTTTAAACTGATAATGGAAACATCATTTCGTGAAACCGAGCTGACCTTTCTAACCCCATTAATTGTCGAAACAACTTCTTCAATCGGTCGAGAAATATTATTTTCCACTTCTTCCGGTGAAGAATTGGAATCAATTGTAATTATCGTTAATTGAGGATAACCGATTTGTGGAAAAAAATCTATCGGAAGACGTAAAAATGAAATAATCCCGGTAATTATTATTAAAAGATAAATCATTAAAACCGTAACCGGACGATTTATACTAAATTTGATGATTTTCATATTTCTATACTTAATCCTTTTTTGTCATTCCCATTTCCTTTGTCATT
>JAMOQM010000123.1 GCA_027064005.1 Candidatus Cloacimonadota bacterium
CAGCTCCCCAATTCCCGAACAATCGGGAAGGAAGGCAAAAAAAGAAAAAAAACTATTCATACCAATCATTAGCCAAATCCACCCAATCAGGATTCTCTTTTTCTATAAGTTCTATTTTCCATTTTCTTAACCATTTCTTTAGTTGCTTTTCTCGTGTTATTGCACTAGAAACATCTGTTCCTGATTCATAATAAACCAATTTATGAAGATTATATTTTTTAGTAAAACCTTCTATTAATTTTTGTTTATGTTCATAAACCCTTCGTTCTAAATTACCGGTAACACCGATATACAACGTTCCATTTTTTTTATTCGTCATAATGTAAACATAATATGTCTTCATACATTTGTCTCTAATGTTTTTACGAATTTGGTATTAACACGATACAGATCCCCAATTCCCGATTTGTCGGGAAGGATGACAAGGAAAAGAAAACCATTCACACGATTCAGATCCCCAATCCAGTTGAGGATGACAAGGAACGTTTTGTCATTCCCGCCTCCTTTGTCATTCCCGTGAAAACGGGAATCTCTCTTCTGCATACAATTCGCGTAATACAGATCCTCAATCCAGTTGAGGATGACAAAGAACGTTTTGTCACTCCCGTCTTCTTTGTCATTCCCGTCTCTTTTGTCATTCCCGCGAAAGCGGGAATCTCCTTTTTCCCTTTCCTCTACTTTGTCATTCTCGCGAAAGCGGGAATCTCTCTTTTGCACACTATTCTCAAAATTCAGATCCTCAATCCAGTTGAGGATGACAAGGGAAAGAAAACCATTCACAAAATTCAGATCCCCAATTCCCGATTCATCGGGAAGGATGACAAGGAAAAGAAAGGATAACAAGGAAATGCTTTTCATAATTAAAATTTCTCTGCCAATTTTTTATATTCCACTCTTTTTATTATCTTAACTTTTGCATCGTGAGACAAAGAAAAATTACCTTTTATCACAATATCCTGATTCTCTTTAACCCCATTTGCAATTTCAACAAAATATTCGTTTTCCACACCGGTTTTTACATATTGCCATTTCGCTTTATTATTTTCTACGGCAAAAACAAGTTTCTTACCATCTCTGACTAAAATTGCATCTTTATAAACCAATATCTTTTCGGGGTATTTTTCAGCACTTATTTTAACTTCTGCATACATTCCGTCTTTGATTTTTCCATCATTAATGAGATTTATCTTAACTTCACAACTATGTGTATTTTGATTTATTGACGGTGAAACGGAAATAACTTTTCCTTTATAAAGCTTCTCGGTAATAGCTGAAAATTTTACAATTACATCACTTCCTATTTTTATTCTATTTATTTCCGATTCCAACACATTAACCCGAATAATCATTTCATCATTATTGATAATTGAAAATAACTTTTGTCCTGCTGATACATATTTTCCTTTAACCAAATTCATATCGTAAACAATTCCTGAAAACGGGGCGGTTATTGTTGATTTTTCCAAAGCAATTTGCAGTTTTTCCAATTGCAATTCTTTTTGAGTCAAACCGGTTTGAAGTTTTAATTGTTTATCGGAAAGTCCGTTATTGAGATTTTTCCAAGCTTTATATTCCGATTTTGCTTTGTCATATTCTAATTTAGATTGTTTGATATCAACTAAAATATTACTTTTATCTATTTCCATAATTTTAGAATTTTCTTTCACGAACTCATTATCGTTTAGATAAATATTATCAATTGTACCGCTGACTTGAGAAATTACATCCGTTTTTGATAAAGCTTCAGCCGTTCCGCTTGTCTTAATATATTTAACCAAAGTTGTTTTTGTGGATTTAGACACTGTAACAGGAACGGTAATATTGTATTCTTTGCCTAAATTACTTTTATCAGATTCTTTTTTCTTAAGAATATTTGGAAATTTGCAACTTGAGAGTAAAACTAAAATCACAAACGCTAATAAAACTTTTTTCATATTTCCCTCGATAATTTTTTATTTATTTTGAAACATTTCTCAACTAACCAATCTTCGAAACAAATCTTCAGTGTTACGTAACACCAAATCACTAATATCAAATTTATTGTCAAATACTTTTTAGAATATTTTTTCAATAAACAAAACTGACAAGACAAACTTTTTAAATCCCTAATTTCCCGATTCATCGGGAAGGATGACAAGGAAAACAAAACCATTCACACGATTCAGATCCCCAATCCAGTTGAGGATGACAAGGAGCGTTTTGTAATTCTCGCCCATTTTGTCATTCCCGCCCATTTTGTCATTCCCGTGAAAACGGGAATCTCTCTTCTGCATACAATTCGCGTAATACAGATCCCCAATCGAGTTGAGGATGACAAAGAAAACCACTCACACAATTCAGATCCCCAATCTCCCGATTCATCGGGAAGGATGACAAAGAAAAACTAAGATTCATAAAGTCTTTTATACAATCCATCATTTTGCAATAATTTTTCATGATTCCCTATTTCCGCAATTTTTGATGAATGCAAAACAATTATTCTATCACATTCTTTTATTTGATTTATTTTATGCGTTATGATAATAATTATCATATTCTTGGGAAGATTGAAGATAACTTTATTTATATAAGACGCACTAATTGCATCAATATTTGAAGTCGCTTCATCTAAAATTAATATTTTTGGATTTTTGATCAATGCTCTTGCTAACGCAATTCTCTGTTTTTGCCCGACAGATAAATCTCCACCTCTATTTCCTACTACCGTTTGAAACCCATTTTCTGATTCTTTGATAAATTTATAAGCATACGCATCCTTTGCCGCTTGAATTATCTCTTTTTTTGTCGCTCTCGGATTCCCAAATTTTATATTGTTATAAATTGTATCATTAAATAGATATGGTTCTTGTTCAACTATTGCGGAATATTTTCGTAACCCGATTATTTCATTATGGTTTAATTTTATTCCATTTAATAAAATCTTTCCCGAATTAACTTCATATAATCCAGAGAGTAACCGAATCAATGTTGTTTTTCCACTTCCGGAATTTCCAACAATGCCAATTTTCTCACCTTGTTCTATTTCAAATGAAATATCTTCCAATACTTTTTTATTGTTATCATAATCGAAACTGATATTTTTGAATTCTATCTTTTTAATATCAACAATAATATTTTGTGAAAGGCTTGTTTTTTCTTCAGGCAAATCGAATATTTCTTGAACCCTTTTCAAAGCAACAAGTGATTTTTGAATTTGGATATTCACATTTATCAATCTATTTGTAGGACCAAAAAGATAACCTACAAAAGAATTAAAAGCAATTAAGGAACCGATGGAAAGACGACCGTGAATAATTTCATATCCCCCGTAGCCAATTATTGCAATCGGTGAAATTCCCGCAATAAAACCGGTAATAAGTCTGTTTAACATCGATATTTTAGTCAATTTTATATCGGAACGATATGTTTCTTTGGCACTTTTAAAATATCGAAAAACGCTGAACTTCTCACGAAGAAATATTTTAGTAAGTTCAAACATACTCAAAGATTCTTCAAGATGCTGATTGGTTTGGGCACTTTTTTCATAATATTCCGCGGATCTCCGTTTGATTATTCTGCTGAAATAGATTGCTGAAATTACATAAAAAGGCAATATTGCAAAAGCCATCAATGCCAATTTCCAATGAATAAGAAAAATAGCCACCCCACCGACAATAAAAGTAAGTATATCTTTTAATATCGAAACCATCGTATCAACAAAAAGCGATTGTAATCTATTTGTATCATCATTTACACGAGACATCAAGTAGCCTGTGGAATACTTTTTAAATATGATCATAGGAAAACGATTGATTTTTTTAGTAAATCCGTCCTTATGGATAAAATAACACGTGAATTTATTTTATAAAAAAGCATACCTTGAAAATAACTTAATAAACGAGTTACGATAAGCAAAACAAATACCAAACCAATAAGAAAAACAAGCTCTTGTAGATTTTTTTGAGGTAATGTATGATCTATTATTCTTCGTGTTATCAGCGGTGTAGGCAAGATTAGGAGGGAAAGGAGAAAAATTGAAAGTGCACCGAGAATGAGTTTAGGAATATAATCGGAAAAATATTTTATATGATAAATTACTTTCATCTTTAGAAATTATTTAATTATACATTTAAAAACTGTTATTGAATTTTCATAGAGAACAAAAACATAATCTTTGAATATTAGCTTTATCTTGTTTATTGGAATAACTTTGGGAATTTCAATTATAGATACTTCATG
Source organism: Candidatus Cloacimonadota bacterium (assembly GCA_027064005.1). Taxonomy (GTDB): domain Bacteria; phylum Cloacimonadota; class Cloacimonadia; order Cloacimonadales; family JAMOQM01; genus JAMOQM01. Next base: position 4,219 of record JAMOQM010000123.1, read on the forward strand.
TGTGTTATAATCATACAAATACATTTGATTTTGCAATTTATCAATACTATTTTTTATAAATTGATATTGAGATAGTAAAAGTAGATTATTATTCAATTTATAAACAGCTTTAATTTTAGGTAGATATTTCGGGAAAGAATATTTAATATCAAATTTTCCATTCATGGATGAATCATCACTATAAAAATCAATAATTTCTTTATCAATCTTTTTTGGTTTTATAAAATTCAAATATATATCAAATGAATCTTGCAGGGAATAAATTCTTAAAGTATCATCAGAATTTTTTTTTGTAATCATATTATTATCCAATAAGAAATAATTATTTTCCATATTAAAAGGATTGTAATTTTTAAAAATACTTTGCAAAGAAGGAATTTTTTTTATAACGAAATTTGAAATCTCATTAATTTTAAAATTTTTGTCTATATAAATAGTTTTACGAGTTAATTTTGTACCATCGTCAAAACTAAAAGACAAACCTTCTATCAAAAGTTTATTATTAAAAGGGACGATATTATAAATCGGGCTGATCATTTCTTTAGTATAGTTAATATCATTTATATATTTTCCAGTCAAATCAAATAATTCAATTCTAAATTTGGGGATATCTACAGCTACAAGAAAATTTTTCCAAATGGTTATATTAGAAGCTCCATTTACAAATTCGCAGGGACCCTCTCCTTTTGATCCAAAATAAAATAACTTATTTCCATGGTAATCATAACAAACTATTTCACTATCATATTTTTTTGACATGAAAATTAAAGAATCATTACAACATATATAAGATGCTTCAATTTCAATTTTTAAACTATCTAAAATAATAAAATTATGATTATTTTTAAGACTAAATTTTTTATTGCAAGAAAACAACAAGAATCCGATTAAAAGTATAAATAATATCTTCTTCATTTTTATTCCTTTTCAATTACAATTTTACCGACTACTAATTCGGAATCTTTATAATATGCCAATATTTTATGATTAACTTTTAAAATATTTTCAGGATTAATATCTGTTATTAATATTATCATTTTCCCTTTTTCAAAATAATATAATTTATGATATTTTATTTTATTATTTTTAATTCGATTTAATTTCTCTTCCCAACTATCTATCAAAAATTTATTTTCACCTAAAACAAATAATTGATATATTTTTGGTAACTTATCGGGAAAATATAATTTAAAAAATTTAGATAATTTTTCCTTATAATAATTTTTAATATCTTCATCAACCGGTAATACAGGAAGATTAATATCATATACACTTAACTTTTCATTTTTAAAATTATGTATTTCAAGCCCCTTTTCATTTAAAAATATTAATTTATCGTAAGATAAAACAATATTACCCATTTTTTTATTTATGGGATTTATATTAAAAATATAATCCAAATTAGCTTTTACTTTTGCAAAACTATAAACATTATTAATTTTCTCCGTCTTTAAATTTATTTTTATTAAACAATGTTCAAAATATTTTTCTTTATTCTTTTTTTTTAATTTTGACACTAACATCATTAGTGATTCATCTGAATTTTTAATACATGAAAAAATTACATAAATATCTTTCTTTTTTAAATTTATTGTTTTTATCAATTTTTTACTCTGAAATATCCTAATAAGATTTTTATGATTTAATATATTGATAAACTTATTATTTGAAATTAGAATTTTACGTTCTGAAGCATTTTTTAATTTATCAACTTTCATTATTTTTTTCCCCTGAAAATCATATACAATAAATTTTTTCGGATAACTTATAACAAATTTATTTTTAGAAAATGCAATATCATCAGGTTTTTTTATATTTAACCTACACAAAACATCTATCTTTAACTCATTACTTAATAATAAAGTATTAAAAAGAAGCAAAAAAAATATAAAAATTTTTTTCATTATTATTCCTTTATTACATCTTCAAATTGAAAATTGTAATGTTTTGCCAATAAACATTTTTCTTTATTATCATTAAGAATTGTTCTTACATAAAAACAATGCCCACAAATTTCATATGAATCACATTTTTTACAAATATCATTTAATTTTTCGTCTCCTTCATCTATAAAAGGGATTTCTAATAGTTCTATTTTTTCATTACTTTTCATAAATTCCTCCATTTTTTATTTTTTATTCAATCATTTTCTCACTCACCAATTGTAGGCAAGTGAGTCGGAGTCAGATGAATTTATTTTTTCCTATTTGAAAAATATAATAAGTTATTGTAT
>JAMOQM010000124.1 GCA_027064005.1 Candidatus Cloacimonadota bacterium
TATAATGATTAAGGAAATACTTTATTGACGAAACAACTTTATCGGTAAAACTTTTTCTCCTAAATTCTTCAGTATTTATACTTGTGGTATTTATCCCGCTAAAATCAAGCGACAAAAAATAATAACTCCCCTGTCCTTCCGTTGGGTGTTGACCAATATAAAGGTTGCCAAAAAGTTCTTGGAATCTATCTTTTGCCTTTATATCATAATACCATTTTAGCATTTCCGTAAATAAAGATTTTCCAAATCTGCGAGGTCTTAGAAAAACAGGTGTTGTCAATTTTTCAAGCTCAGCAATATATTTTGTTTTATCTATAAAATAATATTTCTTTTTAATAATCGTCTCAAAGTTCGTCATTCCGTACGGTATTAATCTTTCCATTTTCACCTCATTTATAATTTTTTACATTATCTTAGATATAATTATAGTTTTATAATTAAGCATAAATGATTAGTAAATCTGTCAAGTGGTTTGACGGCAGTTCGAATTCCACGGAAATTTTTAAAATTACTATCAACTGTCTAAAAAGATTTTAACAGGTTAGGAAATCTAAAAACAATCCGGTAGATTGTTCTACTCTCGCAATTTGCTTTTGTCTTTTACTAATTTGCAAATAATCGGATGCTCATATTAATCAATTTTTTCTCGAAATTTAAACAATTTATTTCCCTTATTATAAACGTATTAGCTTATGCTGTTCGAAAAATTTCCGGTCGCTCCAAGTATCACCTATTAATAAGAAATAAGTTTATTACACATATCTTTAATTGTCATAACCTGAAACCGGTTTTTAAATACATATTGAACAATTTTCCTAAAATCATCAGGTTTGCAAAAATCTACGGAATTATTGTTTGTATTCTCAAATCTATGAAATCCTAAAATTAAGACATCATCTTGAGCAATAACAGCATCGTTAATGCGTTCGATAACATCCTGATAATCAAAATCAGTTTGATAAAAAAAATAACCTAACATTTTTCTATCAATTGGCATTTTTAAATTTAAATCAATACTGGTACGAATATTTTTATAATATTTTTCAATTTGGCTAAAAGCATAATCATTTGCATGACCGGCAGGAAGTGCAAAAGTTTCATGAGGCAATCCTCTATTTTTGAGATTCAGCCAATCCAAATAAATTTCTTTATGTATTAATGGTTTTGGAGAAGTTACCAAATCAATGTGATGTAAAGTATGTCCGGCAGTTTCCCAACCATTTTCAAATACCATTTCATATATCTGGTCCCAAGTTAAAATATGAGGATAGTTATTCACAATTCCGGTATTAACAACTAAAGTTCCTTTAAAATCATATTCTTTCATTATTGGAAAGGCAATGTCATAAATTGTATGATTTTCATCATCAAAAGTGAAAACAATTATCGGCTTTTTCCTTTCATTAAATTGATTAGAACATGAAAACAAGGTTAATGCGAAAAATATTATTAGAATTTTATTTGCCATTTGGATTGAATTCCTATTGTATAATAATTTCTTCCGATTGATGGTTTTACAAAAACAACTTCCGGAGCGATAAAAGTCTTTTCAAAAAATCCGTATTTTAAATTCAAAGTATAGCGAGTTTCATTAAAATCAGGATAATTTGTTCTCAAATAATATATTAAAGAAGAAAATTTCTTATTTATGATAAAATCAATTCTACCTCTAAATGAATTTTGATTTAGCTTCAGGATATCTGTTTTTAAGTTTTTTTGTTCAAAGTATGATACATAAAAATGTAAAAATTTATAGAAGGCGGAAATCTCATGATATTGATAAATATCAGATATTCTAGAAACGTTTTTATTTTGTGGATAGCTACTTTCATATTCAAAGTTAGTATTAAAACTATATTTGTTAATTTTATAAAACCCCGAATAACCAATACTATACATTTTACCATTAAAATTTGCATCTCTACCGGTAAATAAAGAAAATAATTTGATGTTTTTGAAAAGTCGGTAATCTAAAGCAATCAATCCGGTATTGAAAACATTTCCACCTATTTTAAAATTAATTTTTCTATTATCAAAACTAAGTCCATTGAATTGGTAATTTCCAAAAATATATTTTTGGTAAAACTCATCATGAATCATATCTTTTGTTATAGAATGTTTTTCTACGTATCCAATCTTTCCGCTTATAAATCCAACGGTAATTTCATTAAATTTATGGTGAAGATATAAAGAATCCAGATAAACAATATTTTCTTTATAGCGTGGTTTATATTTAAAATTAATTTGAAAATAATCTTGGATTAGATTAAAATTCAAATCAATATTTTCTTGATATTTATTTTTTTTTGTTTTGAATTTATAATTTAATTGAGAACCGTTATAGGAATTTAATTCTACTTTATATGATGGTACGGAACCAAAATCAAAAGCATAGTTTTCAGCAAACAAAAGTATAGTAAGAATTATTAAAACATTTTTTTTCATAATCATTATCTAAAAAAAGGTCGAATTAACGACCTTATTTTATTTTATGTTAAAAGGTAAGATTTCTTGAACCGGATCAGCTTTCATCATTTCATAATAATTTAGAGCTTTATCAATTTCCAAATCTTTTACAACTTTATTTTTCAAAAGGATATTTGCATTGGAAAGATTAAAATTTTCTTCCAAAATCACATCAAGAATATCTTTTTGCTTAGGATAATAAACTACCGAATAATCTTTAATGCCGGCAATTGAAGCAGCTTTTTTAATAGCTTTATTTAAGTCTCCCAAATCATCAACTAATTTATTTTTTAAAGCATCTTGTGAATTCCAAACCTGTCCTTGAGCAATTAATTCCACATTGTTAAGGGAAATATTCCTGCCATTAGAAACTCTGGTTTTAAATTCCGTATAAGTTCGACCGATAGATTTTTTAAAGGCATTTATAGTTCCTTCATTAATTGGTTCCATTGGATCTAAAATGTTGGTATATTTACCACGCACAACCCCATCGCGATATAAACCAATTTTTTTAGTTAATTTCGAGACATTTGGGAAAACGGCAACAACCCCGATTGAACCGGTTATTGTAAATGGATCAGCAATAATGTAATCAGCACCTGAAGAAATATAATATCCGCCGGAAGCTGCAACATCACCCATTGAAATGACAACCGGTTTTATTTTTTTTGCTTCTTGGATTTTTTTCCAAATTATGTCGGATTCCATCGCACTACCACCAGGACTATTTACTCTAATCACAATAGCTTTTATTGAAGAATCATTCATTAATTTATCAAGTTGCTTATTTAGTTTTTTGGAAGTAATTCTGTTTTGAGTAATTTTATCTACGCTTGTTATTTCTCCATTAGCATAAAGAACACCGATTTTAGACCCAGCAGCAATAGATTTTTTGGGGATATAATTTTTGATTGGAATTAAGTGTTTTTTATCAATTTTAAGTTTTTTATAAAGGTCATCCCGATACATCAATTTATCAACAAGTTTTGTGTCGATAGCATTTTGACCACTTAGAAAAATATCATCGCGGAGATTATAGATTTTTTGCATTTCTCCTAAACTAATGTTTCTGTTTCCGGCTATTGTCGATAGCATTTCATTATAAACACCATCAAATAATTGAGAGATGTTCTTTCTTACGGCAGGACTCATTGATTTGCGACTATAGTTTTCGCCATAACCTTTATATTTCCCGGCATGAACTACTTTCATCTCAACCCCGATTTTATCTAAAAGCTGTTTGTAATAAGTAGTTTTATGTCCTAATCCGGTCAGAAGAATAAATGATGATGATGATGGATTTAGAACAATTTCATCAGCAACAGAAGCTAAGAAATAATCACGATTTCCAGCCATATCAAAATAAGCGATAACCTTTTTACCTGATTTTTTGAAATCAGTTAAAGCTTCCATAATTTCATGAGAAGTTGCTAAACCTACACTTATAAATTTAGGTTCAAGAATAATACCTTTAATTTTACTATCATTTTTAGCTGCTTCGATTCTATCGATAATATTCTTTGCTGAAATATTCCAATCACCGAAATTAGAATTTTTTAAAGGGAAAAACTCGGGAATCGAGCCCTTCAAATTCAAATATAAATACGATGATGATGAAACTGTTACTGTCTTTTCTGTTAACATTTTCTTGGTAGAATGAATTCCAAACCAAACAAACAAACCCAAAAGGATGATTGAAGTTAAACATCCTAAAGAAAACCATTTTTTTCTCATTTTTGCCTCTTTATTATTATTTTCGTTAACACAATTAATTTTGTTTTTAAGTGTTACATTTTACTAGAACACTTAAATGTTAAAAACTGTCAAATATTTTATGAAAAAACTTGGTATTCCGCTATAATTTTGAAATAGTTTTATTGCACTTCCCAGAAAGTGATTATATGAATTGCTTCTAATTATGTGCTTAGAGACAATTGAATTGCCGGCGAAAAACCAATAAAAATATTTTTATTGCCAAGATTAATCCCTAAGAAAAAATGAAAAAAAAATTTAGGAGTTAAAAATGAATTGGAATAAATTATTTTCAGAATCAACAAATGGGATGAAAGAATCATTAATAAGAGAATTAGTTGCTTTAACAAAGGGAGTTAAAGGAATGATTTCTTTTGCCGGTGGTTTTCCGGCAGAAGCAACTTTACCATCAAAAGATTTATCCGAGATTTTTGCCGAATCAATAAAAGATTTTGGAAATGATATCCTTCAATATGGTCCAAGTGGCGGAGATAAATTTCTCAAAAAAGAAATAAAAAAATGGGAAGGTATTGAAGATTATTCTGACGACCAAATTCTCATTTCCACCGGCTCAACAAACGGAATCTACTATTTCACGAAAACATTTATTGATAAAGGAGATGTTATCATTTCTGAAGGTCCCAGCTTTTTAGGGACACTTGTTGCTTTTGAAGCGGAAGGAGCAATTGTTGAAGGTATTCCTATGGATTCAGAAGGTATGATAATGAATAAATTAAGGATGAAAATTGCATCATTAAAAAATGAAGGTAAAAAAATTAAATTTATTTACACAATCCCTGAATTTCAAAATCCAACCGGAATTACAATGTCATTAAAACGACGCGAAGAATTAATCCAAATAGCAATCGAAAACGAGATTCCAATCTTAGAAGACAATCCTTATGAAGAATTAAGACTCACAGGCACAAAAATACCAGATATTTACAAAATTGCCAGAGATAAATTTGAGAATACGGATATCGTAACGACTGTAAAATCTTTTTCAAAAACTCTCGGACCGGGATTAAGATTAGCTTATGCTTTTGGTCCTGAAAAAGTCATTGGAGAAATGATTTCTTGGACACAAAAAATAAATGTAAGTACCGATTGCGTAACGCAAAGAGCTGTCTCTAATTTCCTTAAAAAAGATATGTTCCGCCCTCACATCACCGGAATTAGAAAATTCTATCAACCAAAATTAAATTTAATGTTGGAAGAATTAGAAAAAAATATGCCTGCCGAAATTAAATGGACTCACCCCGAAGGTGGAATGTTTGTTTGGGTTTATTTACCTGAAAAATTAAATGCGGACGAATTATTTAATAAAGCTATTAAGAACAAAGTTGCCTTCATCCCCGGAAGTAAATTTTATCCATCAAATCAAGAAGTCTATCATGAACTACGCTTAAATTTTTCATACCCAAGCTTAACGGATATTAAGGAAGGAGTTAAACGCCTTGCCGACATTATCAAACAAGAATTAAATTAGGAGACGTTATGAATGCTGTAGAATTAATTATTAAAAAACGATCGGGCTTAGGATTATCTAAAGATGAATTAACTTATTTTCTTTCATCATATTTGAATGGTAAAATATCGGAATACCAAATGTCCGCTTTATTAATGGCAATATTTTTCCAAGACATGAAAGATTCAGAAGTGCAAACTTTAACTGAATTGTACATAAATTCGGGAGAGCATTTAACTTTCCCAAAAAATATGAAGACTGTTGACAAGCATTCAACCGGTGGTGTTGGCGATAAAATAACAGTCATGCTTGCCCCGATTGCAGCAGCCTGCGGAGCAACTATCCCGATGATTTCCGGAAGAGGATTAGGACACACAGGCGGAACTTTGGATAAATTGGAATCAATTCCCGGCTTACGAACAAATTATTCTTCCTCGGAATTCAAAAAGATTATAGATAAAGTTGGATTTTCCATTATCAGTCAATCTGAAAAAATGGTCCCGGCTGACAAAAGAATTTACGCATTGCGAGATGTAACAGGAACCGTGGAATCCTTACCTTTAATCACGGCAAGTATAATGAGTAAGAAAATAGCTGAAGGTGCTCAAAACCTTGTTATCGATTTAAAAATAGGTTCAGGTGCTTTTATTAAAAATATGAAAGATGGCAATCGGTTGGCAAATTTACTCAAAACAACCGGCGAAAATCTTGGTCAAAAAGTTTCAGTAATTTTCACAAATATGAATTCACCTCTCGGTCATTCAATTGGAAATGCGATGGAAATAGCCGAATCAATTAATTATCTAAAAGGTGAGAAAATTCACGATATTGACATCATTACTAAAGAGCTTGTTAGTGAAATGCTTATATTAACCGACAACGCTTCTGACAAACAAAATGCTGTTAAAAAAATTGATGAAGTTATTCAAAATGGAAAAGCTCTCGAAGTTTTCCAACAATTTATTGAAGCTCAAAATGGTAATCCTAAAGTTTGTGATGATTTAACTCTTTTACCTTCGGCAAAATACAAAGTTCCAATTGTAGCAAATGAAGATGGTTATATCTCTGCAATAAATAGTCAACAAATCGGTTATTCATTAATTGAAATTGGGGCGGGACGGAAAACTCTCGACACAAAATTAGATTATGGTGCCGGTGCCGAACTTTATAAAAAAGTTGGTGATCAAATCAAAAAAGGTGAAACAATCGGTTATTTACACACAAATATGACATCTAATACCGATAATGTTATTTCACGAATTATAGATTCTTACCAAATCTCTAAAGATGAAATTCAAAAAGAAAAATTAATATTAAATAAATTAAATTAGGAGTTGTTGTTATGAAAAAAGTTTTAGTTGCAACCGTAAAACCTTTTCACCCATTAGCGGTTAAAGGTATCAAAGAAATTTGTGAAAAAAGTAATTTAAAATTTTCACTTTTGGAAAAATACGGCGATAAATCAGAATTACTTAATGCTGTTACAGATGCTGACGCATTAATTATCCGAAGTGACAAAATTACCGAGGAAGTTCTTGATGCTGCCAAAAACCTTAAAATCGTTGTAAGAGCCGGTGCCGGTTATGATAATGTCAATTGTGCAAAAGCTGCTGAAAATGACGTTGTAGTTATGAATACTCCCGGTCAAAACTCAAATGCAGTTGCAGAATTGGCTTTCGGAATGATGCTTTATTTGGCTCGTGGCAAATTCAATGGCAAAGCAGGAATTGAATTAAAAGACAAAAAAATTGGTATTCATGCTTACGGTAATGTAGGTAAAAATGTTGCTCGCATTGCAAAAGGTTTGGGTATGAAAGTTTATGCTTTTGATCCATTTGTGTCTAAAGAAAATATCGAAGCTGACGGTGTTAAAGTTATGGATAAAGTTGAAGATTTATATTCTCAATGTGATTATATTTCCCTCCACATTCCACTCCTTGATGCAACCAGAAATTTCGTAAATGAAAAATATTTTTCAATGATGAAAGAAGGTGCGTGCCTCGTTAATACCGCTCGTAAAGAAGTTGTTGATGAAGAAGCATTAGTTAAAATTTTTGCTGAAAGAAAAGATTTACGTTATATCTCTGATATTGCTCCCGATTGCAGAAAAGAATTGGAAGAAAAATATCCGGAACGTACTTTATTTACACCTAAAAAAATGGGCGCTCAAACAATGGAAGCTAATGTTAATGCCGGTCTGGCAGCGATAAATCAAATTGTAAAATATTTTGAAAATGGCGATGTAACTTTCAAAGTAAATTAGAAAATAAAAAAGGCGGGAAATTCTCGCCTTTATTTTTATGATTGATTCGTAGGAATAATACCTCTTCTGAAAGCATTCAATAATTCAATCAAATCAGCTATATTCTCTTTAATTTTTTTACCCGGATCCGTATCACCAACATGTTTTCTTTTCTCGGCTTTTTTAACAAAAACCTTCTCGGACACCATATCTTCATCGTCAGTAATCGATTTCAAATAAGAGTCAAAAGGTTTATGCTCAACTAAAATTAGCCCATACGAATTATATATCAAAGTATATCCCGCAATTCCGGTAACATCCTGATAGGCTTTAGCAAATCCTCCGTCAATCACAATTAGTTTCCCTTTTGATTTCACCGGGCTTTCACCTAACTTGGATTTCACGGGAACATGACCATTAATAATGTGAGATTTTTCAGGATTCAACCCAAATTCTTTCAAGATATTATTACAAACTTTAACATCTTCTCGATATTTATAATAAGGATTTTTGACTTCTTTCATTAATTCCTTTTCATTAAGAAAATATCTTTCGAAAGTTGCCATTTTAGATTTTCCAAAAAGAGGAGAATCAACCCCGGTCCACAGATACCACATAATATCTTTTCCATAATCTTTCGCTTCTTTTTCAATAGAAAAATATCCTTGCCTAACAATTTGATCAAATTTATCCATTAATTTTTTTCCGGTATAATTCTTATTTTGGATAGATAATGTTTTAAAATTTCCATCTTCATTAAGAAGAATACAACCATGAAAAAGTAAATTACTATTATAACACAAATACATACTTCCTTTTGTAAATAGCAATTTGATATGTTTTTGTAAGCGAGTATTTTGGATAAAAGCATTGTTTAAATAATTCACTAAATTTTGTTCATCTTCCGTTAATAAATATGGATCTTTGAAATCTATCGTGGGAAAATTAGTGTCTTTTAATTTATATTTTTTACCTTCAATAGTAATATAGGTTTTGTCTTGAGAAATTTTGTCCAACAAAAGTCTATCATTCATTTCAAATTTTTTGCGATATTTTATAATTTGACCCTCTAATTTAAATTGAATAATTGTGATAGCTTTGTGCATTCTGGCTATCTCAAGCTTCTCCTTCAAAGTCAATTCGTTTTCTTCACAACAAGTTTTTGGCATAAACAAATCGCAAGGATCGTCTTTATAAGTTTCCATGGCAAAAGACAAAAGTGGTCTTAAACTTACCCCGTAACCATGTTCAAGTGTATCGAGATTATTGTATCTCAGAGAGATGCGAATAACATTTGCAATGCAAGCATCTGAACCACTCGCCGCTCCCATCCAAAGAATATCGTGATTGCCCCATTGTACATCAAAAGAGTGGTATTCGGATAATTTATCCAAGATTTTGTCAGCACCATCTCCCCTATCGAAAATATCTCCTATAATATGAAGATGATCAATCGCCAATCTCTGAATCAATTGAGACAAGGCAACGATAAAATCTTCAGCTTTCCCAATCTCAATAATGGTTTTTAATATTATATTATAATAATTTTCCTGATTATTGGGATGTTGGTGCAAAAGTTCTTCCAAAATATAAGCAAATTCTTTTGGTAAAGCTTTTCGCACTTTGGAGCGAGTATATTTAGAAGCAACAATCCGGGTCAATTTTATTAATTTTAAAAGCGTTACCTTATACCAAGATTCGTTCAAATTTCTTTCTTTTTTGAGAAGATTCAGCTTTTCATTGGGATAATATATTAAAGAAGCCAAACCCCGCATTTCCTCATCTGTCATTGAGTCTGAGAAAGAATCTATAATTTTTTGACGAATTACGCCTGAAGCATTTTTTAAAACGTGTAAAAACGAAGAAGCCTCTCCATGAATATCGCTAATAAAATGTTCCGTACCTTTTGGCAAACTTAGAATTGCCTGAAGATTTATTAACTCGGTGGAGACCTCATTAATATTTCTATATTTTGAAGAAAGTAACTTTAAATAATTTATTCTTTCAATTTTTTCTAATTTCATTTTTCACCTCAAATCTATAAAAAAAAATTCAAATTATTTATCCAGTAAAAAATGCTTTATTTTAAAATTTAGCCTTATTTAAAACTCTTCTTCCAATTCATCATCAACATCGTTTTCAGTTATCTTATTCTTATCAAATAAATTATAAATAATCATTTCTCCCAAATAAACACCAAAAGATGAGATTAAAAAAATCGTAAGACTCTTGATAAATATTGGATAAAATTGTAAATTGTCAAAATGAAAATCAGTAAATATTCTAAAGATAATTTTCAAAATTAATGAATAAGTTAAAGCGGAAATAAGCGTAAATGAAAGAATTTTCATATAATCAGGATTGAGTTTTATCCAAAAGAAATAAAAAAAAGTTCCGATAAAATTAAAGATAATTACTGACAAAATGGTTGTTTGCCAGAAATTCATTCCAATAAAAAAAATCTGTGAATAGGAAAATAACACCGGAATTAATATACTAATTCCTATTTGAAATATAAAATAATAGCCTATTTTATAATTTCTAACTAAAGCAATTCCAATTGAAAATAAAAAAGAAAATAATACAATTTGTGATGACCAATGCAAAAAACTAAAAACGGGATATTTAAGAAATTTTCCTAAAACAAAATCTATTATTAATGAAAAAATTAACAGAATTGAACTATCATAAAAGAATTGTTTTAAACGCATAATTTAACTCCTAATTATAAAATGACCATTGAATTTGTGAATTTACGTGAAAGCCGTTTAAGGGGAGATTTCCCACAAAATATTTATCTTCAAGATTCATCGCATTCACGATAAAATTGAATCTTTTCGTGATTGATAATTTAAGATAAGCATCAATTAATTTTTCAGAATTAAGAGTATATTTATCATTTATTCGATAATCGGAAAAGGCGGAAAATTTAATCCCGCAAGTAATAGAATTATTAAATTTAAGATAATATTTAAACGCTAAATCTGTGAAATAAATATAATCAGGACGATAAATAATTTCATTATTGAAATATTTTTGGAAATTGTTTTTCATCATAAAACCAATATTTTTGATTCTATAATTTGAAACAGTTTCAAGTTTAACAAATTTTGTCTCGTCAATTTTCTCTGAATTTGATAAATATCCGGATGTCATTTTTAATTTAATTTTATCAAAACCAAGTTTAATTTTGCAACCGGTTTTAATTTGTTTATTTACCAAACTGAATTGGTTGTCCGGCTCTATTTTATCATAAAAAAGCGAAAAGTTATGTTTTCCAAAAAGATATTCTACAGAATTTTCAGAAACATATTTGTATTGATAGCCTTTAAAAAAATGCTTTTTAATTTTAAAATTTGATAAAAACCTATACGTTAATTGAAATTCATTTGAGATTTTCCCTGAGCTTGATATTTCCTCCAAATACCTATTATGATGTACGTAACTTATTTTATACATAAGTTTTAGTTTATGATAATTAAAGTCCTTTCTTAAAAAAGTTTTGTATTCTTCCCTATTATGATAATATAGCGGATTTTTTGTAAAATACTTTGAAAAACCGGCAGTTATCCCTTTTTTTGATAAAATTAAGGAATTAATGCTTGTTGCTGTTTTCAAATTATCATAATTCCCTGAATCTATAAAATTAATCGAGGAAAGCTCTTCATCAATATTAAGATAATTATAATTAAAATAAATATTTTTTATTTTTTTCGTTAAAGATAAATTCATATTAAAAGATTTTTCCGAATCAACCCAATTCCCTTTTTGTCCGAAAAAATGAAAAAGAATACTGCTATCTTCAATATTTAAAGGCTCGCCTTTTGCAAAAAAGAAATTACCGAAATTCATTTCATTGCTTCCAATTCCTGCATTTAAAGCAGAATAAGCGACAGGCAAATTATATTTTCTGGAAGAAAATTCATTATTAGAATTTAAAGAATCCATTATTGCAAAAGTTTCTATTTGTTTACTTTGACTCAAAAAACCGCGCGGTAAAAGAAAATTGTCAATTTTGAAGATATTTTCATCTTCATAATAAGGAATAATATGCTGATTTTCACAATAAAGATAATTTTGATCGAGAAAGTCATATCTGAAATTTTTATCATATTTTGTAATTTCAGTATAAAGTTTTTTTGTATCTATAATTTTGTTTTTCTTTCCAATAAAATCGATCGAAGTGGTTAAAGAATCTAAAATTGATTTACCATTTATATAAGTTGGAGAAAATTCCCACGTCCTAACGGCTTTTACCGCTAAACTATCATAAGGTGAAATTCCATAATCCACGCGAATTTTTCCGAGTGTAGAATCCGGTTTGATAAAAACGGTCAATATTACCGTTTCGGTATGACCTCGCGGTAACATTGATTTTCTATATTTTGGCTCAATTCGTTTTTTCACTTTGGCGAATCTTATTGTATTTTCAGCAAACAAAATAATTGCAACCATCATTAAGAGAACAGATAAAATATTTTTTTTCATAACCATCCTTGTTTTTTATACCATTCGTAAGTAATTTTAGCTGCTTCATCAATATCATAATCAGAAGAAAAATTTAACATTTTCCTAATTTTTGAATTATCACAAATCCAAAATCTGCCAATCAGTTCAGGAATTTTTTGACGGTTTATAATACTGATTTTTCGCGTAAAAATTGATAGAAACTCCGAAATATAAGCAACAATTATTACAAGAAAAACCGGAATTGGAAGGTCTCTGACTTTTTCAATATTCATAACTTTTTTAAAACTGTTAGCAATATCTTGCGGTCGATATATTTTACCATCACTAATGAAGAATTTCTGATTAAAAGCATTTTTGTTAGCAACAGAAATTTGAATTGCTTTAACTAAATCCTCAACATAGATTAGACTTAAATATTGTTCACGCTTCCAAATAGTTGTAACAAGCCCCAACTTAACTAATTTGAAATAGATTAAGAAATCCTTATCTCCGGGACCATAAACTGATGCCGGACGTAAAATCGTATAATTCGTCTTTTTGCAATTTTTAATAACTGCGTTTTCAGCCATTAATTTGCTTTTGCCATAAAATGTAATTGGATTGCTTTCGTCTATTTCTCTTTTAGGAATTTTATTGTTAGACAATCCTGCAGCAGCTTGCGAACTAATAAAGATAAATTGTTTTACTGATTCACATTCCTCAGCAATTTGAGAGATTTTATCGGTTAATACGTAGTTTGCTTGATAGAAAGAATTCCAATTCTTGCCTTTGGTTGCTCCTGCCAAATGAATTACAATTTCAAAATCTTTTAAAATATTTTTTAAATCTGCCTTAGAATAATCTGAACGGATAATATTAGTTTTGCGATAAATTAAATCCACTTTAGATTTCTTTCTGACTAACGCACTAACTTCATATTCATTCTTTAGCTTTGAAATTAGATTAGAACCGACAAATCCATTTGCCCCGGTAATTAATATTTTCATCAAATAAAAAAAAGGGAGCAATGCTCCCAATAATTTTAGTTACCTAAAGTTGCTACCATTATAGCTTTTATAGTATGTAATCTATTTTCAGCTTCATCAAAAACAACTGAGTTTTCGCTTTCAAAAATTTCGTCAGTTACTTCCATTTCCGTAAGGCCGAATTTTTCAAAAATTTCTTTTCCGATTACTGTTTCCGTATTGTGGAAAGAAGGTAAACAATGCATAAAGAGAGTTTCTTTTTTACCTGTTAAATCCATCATTTCTTTGTTAACTTGATATTTTTTCAACAATTCTATTCTTTCTTTCCAAACTGAATCAGCTTCTCCCATTGAAACCCAAACATCTGTATAAATAACGTCAGAATTTTTTACACCTTCAGCGATATCTTCAGTTAAAGTAATTTTTGCACCGGTTGATTTTGCAATTTCTAAGCATTGATCAACTAATTCTTGAGAAGGAAATAATTCTTTAGGAGCAATAATTCTGAAATCCATTCCTAATTTTGCTGCTCCAACCATCAAAGAATTCCCCATATTATTTCTTCCATCACCGGCATAAGTAAAAATAACCTTGTTCAAAGGTTTATTAATATGTTCTTTAATTGTCAGAAAATCCGCCAAAATTTGAGTTGGATGAAATTCTGTAGTTAAACCGTTCCAAACAGGTACTCCGGCAAATTTTCCAAGAGTTTCTACTTTTTCCTGTCCGTAGCCACGATATTCAATACCGTCATACATTCTGCCTAAAACTCTGGCAGTGTCTTTCATTGTTTCTTTTTTACCGATTTGACTTCCGGTTGGTCCGAGATAAGTAATTGTTGCACCTTGGTCATAAGCAGCAGTTTGGAAAGCACATCTTGTTCTGGTAGATGCTTTTTCAAAAATGAGGGCAATATTTTTACCTTTAAGAGTTTGTTGTTCTGTTCCTGAGTATTTAGCTTTTTTTAAGTCAAGTGCTAAATCTAATAAAAAATTGATTTCTTTTGGAGTAAAATCCAATAGTTTAAGAAAATTACGATTTCTAAGATTAAAAGCCATTATTCTCTCCTTTAGTATTTTTAAGCATATTTTTCAAGAAGCTGATTCTTATCAAGTTTTTTATTTAGCTTTTCATTTTTTTTTTATTTCAATGGTTTTTCAGGTGTTTTTTATATTTTTTTCATCAACTATTCCAATCTGATTTTCATGATTAAAATATATCTTTGTTTTAGAAATAAAATTCTTTACAAAATTAACGTAAAAAGTAACTTAAGATTATAATTTTTTTTTGGACTTAAGTACTGAAAAAAACACCTACAAATGTCAGTTAACAAAAATTTTCGCTAATTTTTATCATGTAATAATTTATACTCTTGACACATAATGTCATTTAAAATTTTTTGCATTCTTAATATAATTATAAAAAAATGAGGTTTTAATGAAATACGATATTAAAAATTTGAGAAATATTGGAATCAGTGCTCACATTGATTCAGGAAAGACTACTCTTACTGAAAGAATTTTATTCTATTGTGATAAAATACATGCCATTCACGAAGTTAGAGGTAAAGATGGTGTTGGTGCAACCATGGATTCCATGGAATTAGAAAAAGAAAGAGGAATTACAATTTCTTCAGCTGCTACAAATGTCGATTGGGCAGGGAAAACAATCAATATTATTGATACTCCCGGACACGTTGACTTTACGGTTGAAGTTGAGAATGCTCTTCGTGTTCTTGATGGTGCAGTTTTGGTTTTATGCTCTGTAGCCGGAGTGCAATCTCAAACCATAACAGTTGATAGACAATTGAAAAGATATAATGTTCCACGCATTGCATTTGTAAATAAATGTGATCGTTCCGGAGCAAATCCTCTTAAAGTTGCAGAACAAATTCATGAAAAATTAGGACACACTCCTGTTGTTCTGGAATTACCAATCGGCTTAGGTGAACAATTTGAAGGAATTATTGATATTGTAAAAATGAAAGCTGTTTACTTTGATGGTCCTAACGGTGAAAAGTTAAGATACGAAGAAATCCCTGAACAATATAAAGATGAAGCTGATGAAAAACGTGAAGAAATGCTTGATATCTTAGGTATGTTTAATGATGAATTAGCTGAAGCATTCCTTGAAGGAAATGAAACTGAAGAAATGATTATTTCAACAATCAGATCAGCTACAATCGCTCAAGAAATTACTCCTGTACTTTTGGGATCAGCATATAAAAACAAAGGTGTTCAAATTCTTCTTGATGCTGTAATTGATTATCTCCCTGCTCCAACAGATGTTGAGAACACTGCTTTTGATCTTGATAATGATGAAAAAGAAATTGTTCTTTCTTCCGATTCAAAAGCTCCGACAGTGGCACTTGCTTTCAAACTTGACAATCAAACTTACGGACAATTGACTTACGTAAGAATCTATCAAGGTATGATTAGAAAAGGTGATGATCTTTATAACACCAGATCTAAAAAACGTTTCAAAGTAGGACGATTAGTAAGAATGCTTTCAGATGAAATGCAAGAGCTTGAAGTTGCATATTCCGGTGATATCGTAGCACTATTTGGTGTTGATTGTGCATTGGGAGATACCTTCGTGCAAGAAGGTTTTAACATATCTTTAAAACCGACTTTTGTACCAAATCCAATCATCTCTTTGGCTATCAAACCTTTAAATAAAAAATCTTCCGACAATATGTCAAAAGCTTTAAATAGATTTACTAAAGAAGATCCGACTTTTAAAACTTTTGTTGATGAAGAAACTAATGAAACAATTATTTCCGGAATGGGAGAACTTCATTTAGATGTTTATCTCGAAAGAATGAAAAGGGAATATAAATGTGAAGTAGAAGTTGGACAACCTCAAGTTGCTTATCGAGAAACTATTTCCAAAGAAATTAATTTTAATTACACTCATAAAAAACAAAGTGGTGGTAGAGGTCAATACGCTAAAATTGCCGGTATTTACAGACCGATTGAATCAACAGAAGGAAAATTTGTTAATGAAATCAAAGGTGGAGCAATTCCGGGACAATTTATCCCTGCTTGCGAAAAAGGGTTCTATAGAGCTATGCTTAAAGGTTCATTAATTGAAGCTCCAATCGTAGGTGTTGAAATGGTTGTTAATGATGGTAATTACCATCCGGTAGATTCATCTGCTCAAGCTTTTGAAACCGCTTCATTGATGAGCTTTAGAAATAATTATTTTAAAGCCGCTCCGGTAATTCTTGAACCTATTATGAAATTATCAATTGATTCACCTTCGGAATTTAGGGGAAATGTTTTAGGAAGTGTCAGTCAACGTCGAGGTCTGGTTATTTCAACTGATATTGAAGATGCTTTCACTAAAATCATTGCTGAAGTTCCTTTAAGCGAAGTATTCGGTTACGCAACAGTTCTTCGTTCTTTAACTCAAGGAAAAGCTGAATTTACACTTGAATTCTTAAAATATTCAAAAGTACCAAAATCGATTGCTGAAGATATCGAAAAGAAAATTAAAGAAAATAAAGATAAAAAATAATAATATCTATACAGTAAAAAAGCTCCATTTAATTGGAGCTTTTTTTTACTTTATAATTTTATTTGTTTCCTAAACAAACACCAATTCCCCTCGCAGTTTTTACTAAAGATGAGTCTTTCCGAATAACATTGTATTTACTAATAGCTTCTTTAATAGAAACTGACACAATATCCGGATGTCTGTAAGAAACCATTTGTCCGAATTTCTTTTCCAATACCATTTCAAAAGCTCTTACTCCAAATTGGGTTGCTAAAATTCTGTCAAAAGCGTTGGGAATTCCTCCTCTTTGAAGATGCCCTAAAATAGTTACTCGCATATCTTGATCATAACCGGAATCTTTAAGTTCGTTCATCAACCGAATTCCAGCTCCACCGAGTCTTATATTTTGATATGAAATATCATCGCTTTTTTGACCAATTACATCCCCGCCAACCGGAATTGCACCTTCTGCGATGACAATAATTGCAAAACCGCGACCACCAATAATTCTTTCATGTAATTTTTCTTTTACCAATTCAATATCATAAGGAATTTCCGGAATTAAACAAATCTCTGCTCCTCCGGCGATGGCGGCATTCAAAGCAATCCAACCGGCATTTCTTCCCATAACTTCTAAAATAATTACGCGGTTATGGCTTTCGGCTGTGCTTACTAATTTATCTACTGCATCCGTAGCTATATCCACAGCTGTTTCAAATCCGAAAGTAAAATCTGTTGCCGACAAATCGTTATCAATCGTCTTTGGAACACCGATAATATTCAAACCTTTTTCATATAATATCTGAGAAATTTTTTGAGAACCATCTCCCCCGATACTTATTACAGCATCAAAATTTTGCAATTGCAGTTTTCGAATTAGTTCATCAGTTCTATCAACAGTCTCAATTTCACCGTTGGCTTTTTTTATTGGCCAAGCGAGAGGACCACCTTTATTTGTTGTTTTGATAATTGTTCCGCCTTTAACATGAATACCAGCCACAGCTTTGTTATCTAAAAGCATAAGTTCCATAGGTTCTCTCAAAACACCATTATAAGCTTCAATGCTTCCCAAAACTTCCCAATCGTTTTCTTGTTCTGATCTTTTTACAATTGCCCGAATTACTGCGTTCAACCCCGGACAGTCTCCACCACCGGTTAAAACCAAAAGTCTTTTCTTTGCCATAAATATCTCCTAAATTAGCCAGTTTTTCCAAATTTCAATTTGAAGTCCCAAAGTCATTTCTTTTCCGTTTCTAACAATGGGAGTTTTTAAAAGTAACGAATGTTCAAGTATTTTGTCTTGAATATCGTATCGCATATATTTCAAATTCTGCTTTTCAAATTCTTTTCCTTCTTTATTGATAAGATTTTCAAGACCGAATTTGTTTGCTATTTTCGTCAGTTCCCCTTTACTTAAATTTCTTTGTTTTAAATCTATGAATTGATATTTAATTTTTCTTTCTTTAAAAAATCTTTCGGCTTTTGCGGTATCTTTGCATTTTTTAGTTCCGATAATTTGAATATTCATTTTAACCTCACTAATCTTTTTCATTTGGTTAAAATAATATTCGCTTTGAATTGTTCAAGTTTTTTTTTATGAGAGCGATTCTTCAATCCATTCTTTTATTTTATTTTCGATTAAATTTCTTACTTCTCTGGCAAAATTTAATTTCTCGGATTCATCACCTTCATAAGAAGAAGGGTCAGGAAATCCCCAATGAATTCTCTTAGCTTTTCCCGGAAAAATCGGACATTTTTCAGCATTACTTTCATCACAAACAGTTATAACATAATCGTATAAGCGATTTTCTTTGTAAAAATCAAAAACACTATCCGTAGAATTTTTCGAAATATCAATCCCAATTTCTTTCATTACTTTAACCGCAAACTGATTCAAATTACCCGGTTTGAGTCCGGCACTTTCGGCAATAAAATTACCTTTCCCATAATGATTTAAAAAAGCTTCCGCCATTTGACTTCTTGCTGAATTATGGATACAAATAAATAGCACTTTTTTCATATAAATTTCCTAAAAAAAACGGAGAATAAACTCCGTTTTTATAATTTAAAAAGAGGTTGAATCTACAAAATTAAAATCTTTAATTAACATTGTCGGTACTTTAGAATCTGAACTTTTAAGAACACTTTGACCTAATGCTAAAATTCTTCTTGTTACATCTTGAATTACTTCGTTCCAACGAAGATTATTGATAGACTTCACAACTTTACCGTTTTCAAAATAAAGAACACCATCGCGAGTCATTCCGGTAAGTTCACCTCTTTTTTTATCAATAAATCTAATGTACCAAAAATTATTTATTATCAAACCTCGATCAACCATTTTCATCATTTCCTCTTCTGAGATTTCCCCACCGGAGATATAAACATTAACGGGCATAGCAGGTTCGATATTTTTTTCACGGGCATAAAATCTTGAGACAGGCATATTTTTAATCACCCCGTCTTTAATCCAATCAATATTTCTATTTGGAATTCCTGCTTCGGAAAATCGTTGGAACACTAATGAATCGTCTTCAAATGTTGAACTTAAATTAAATTTTTCACCAAAGAATTTTTTGTTTAATTGATTTGTAAATGGCGTTGTGCCTTCATCAGAATCTCTCATATTCATCATCCAAAAAAGGAAATTAAAGAGATTTTCTACAGCTGCCGGTCTAAGAATAACAGCAATCTTTTGAGCATCAAATTTATCAGGATTATGTAAAGAATCAAATTGATTATTTAATTGATTTATCTCTTCTTTGATATCAAAGTCAGAATATTTTTTCACGCCTTTAGAAACTTTTGTTTCTACACCATCTTTTTTGATAGTCATAGAATGTGAAAATTCCGAAAATCTATCAAATCCTTCAAACCCGTTTTTGGTGGCAATGTACCATTCCATAAGATGTTTGCTTGAAATTCCTGAAAGTTTAGCATCTTTATCAACAGCATTTTTTACACATAATTTAATATTATCAATCATAACATTTTCTGATAGATCTTCAGTATCTTTAGAAGAATTATTCAGATTTTCAATTTGTGATTTTCCGGGGGAAGAAATATATTCCGGATCAGATTCATTAATTTTTGCAATATTCTCAGCTTTTCTAACGAGCGATTTAAGAGAATTTTCATCAATTTGATTAGTAGAAGCCGAACCTGTTCTATCTCCAAAAGCAACATTCAAATTTATTGTAGTATTTGAACCTGAAATATGTTGAGTAATTCCATTTTGAGCAAAACGTATTTCGTGAGAATCTTTGGAGAAAATATTTAAAGTGTAATCATCAGCTTGGCAGATATCCTTTATTAATTTTGCCGCATTTTCAAAAATTGCTTTTTTCATTTTGAACCTCCTACTCGAATATTTTTAAATCTTGTTAATGAAGCTCCGTGCGTCATTCTTCCTGCCTGCATCGGTTGACCTTTTCCGCAATTTATCACTCCGAAAGATTTCCAATATCTTTCATCACAAATCGCATCAACACTATTCCAAAATTCGGGATTATTCGATCTGTAAATTACTTTTTTCAACATTCTTGTTTTCTTGCCATTTTTAACTTCCCAGAAAAGATCTCCTCCAAATTGGAAATTAACGCGATGTTGGTCTATAGAAAATGAACCTTGACCTTCAATCAAAATACCATCTTCAGTATCGGAAATTAAATCTTGAGGAGACAAAGGTTTTTTGCCCGGCTCGAGATATAAATTAGGAATTCTGTTGATCGGGAAATCATAATAATTAGTAGCTCGATTACAACCTCTACTCATATTTTCACCAATAAAAGGAGCGGTATCACGTGTTGTACCATATTCGTTTAAGATTCCATCTTTAATGATTGACCATTTTTGTCCCGGAACTCCGTCATCGTCAAAACCCGCAGTTGCCAATCCGTCAGTCAAAGTATTATCTCCGGAGAAATTAACTAATTTAGATCCATAACGATAATTTTTTAACTTTTCCGGTGTGGCAAAAGAAATTCCGGCAAAATCGGCTTCCCAACCTAAAACTCTGTCTAATTCTGTTGGATGGCCTACAGATTCGTGCATTGTTAAAGAAAGATGAATCGGATCAAGAAGTAAATCTCGACGTTTTTCATCGCCCAAATTTTCAGCTTTAACTTTCATAATTGCTTCTTCTGCGATAACAGGTGCTTTTTCCAAAAAATTATTTTCCAACACAAATTCCCAACCTTTTGCATGTCCGCCTAAATTAAAAGATCTTGATTGACTATCATCATTAGTTACCGCTGTTGCCGTAATTACAGGCGTAACAAAAGTGGTTGTTAGGTCTAAATTCGTACCGAGAGTTGAAGCAAATAATTTATGATCTGTTTGAGAGACGATATAAAACATTGCCTGTTTGATATCATTATAATTAAGCATTGTTTTATTAACTTCCAACATCAAATCTACTTTTTCTTTTAAAGGGACAGAAAATGGATCAATAGCAATCGGAGTTTTATATTTTGCCTTATAACTTCTTTCATAAGCTAATTTCAGACCCTTTCCATTTTTAATTTGAGAAGACAAAAGAGCGGTATTAAAAGCCTTTTTAACAGTCGCAACAACTGCTTCTTTTGAAAATATATTATTATGGGCAAACCCCCAAGCTCCGTTTTTCATAATTCTGATTCCGTATCCGTAAATAACATTATCCGAAGTATTTTTTAAGCTTAGATTTCTCAAATAAATGGATTCTTTATGAGTGTTTTGAATCCTAATATCTGCATAATCGGCACCTAAAAAAGTTGCTTCATTCATTGCAATATCTAAAAAGTTCATATCGACCTCCTATTTATTAATCTGATATCATTTTGTTAAATGCCAATTTTAATTGTTTTTCTAATTTATCTTTGTTGAGAGAAATAAAGCTTTTGTTATCAGTCCTTTTTACAGTTATAAATCCTTCCAGAAGTAAAAGACTTAAATGATAGGAAATGGTTGAATTCGACAGCCCCATTTCTTTTGCAAATTCATCTCCGTAATAATCTCTTTTGGTTAGCAATCTAATCATATTTTGACGAGTTTCATCTCCTAAAGCTTTGAAGAGATATACGTTAGACATTACGCGATGTTTTCTTTCCACAAATATTTCATTATATCTAAATCCCATGAAATAAACATCTTCTGAAGATTCATCACGGTACAAATCTAAAATAACTAATTCTAAAAAATATGAAATAACTAAAACTATTTTTCGTCCTTTTTCCATCTTACTATAGTCTGTACCTGTGAGTAATTTAACATATTCAGAACCATAATTTTTGAGTTTTTTCCTAATATCTTTCTCAGTTTTTAAGATTACTTTTTCAACAGTAGATTCAATTTTCTCAAATATATTTTGATAATACCATTGAATTAAATCTATCAAATCATCTTTCATTTTTTTAGGATTAGAAAAAAATTGCAACATTTCCCATTTTCGATTTGCCGGAAGGTCCATTTCGTTTATTATCGACATCATATCAAAATCTAAATTCTTTATTTTTTCTTGTAAATCGGGAAAATTCTGTAATTTCTCACAATAGCTTTGAAGTTGTTTAAGATAATCAATTAGCATTTCATCTTCATTTTTATTTAGCAGAAAATCAAGAAATTCCGGAACAGTTTTTAGATTATTTTCCCTAACATAATTTAGTAAAACAAGTCTAAAAAAATTATCCCTGTTAGCAAAAACATCTATTAGTTTTTTATATTTTTCAGGAATTTCCGGATATGTTTTATTTATCCATTTTAAAATTGTTTCGTCCATTTTTATTTTATCAGCAAGTTCTTTGTCATATTTATCAATAAACCCGCTTAAACTGTCGTTATGATTTAATCGAGCCATACTCAAAATGAAATCATAAACTATTGAATGACTAATTTCTATATTTTTCAGCATATCATCTCCTTTCTATAGTTATCGAAAAACCATTAATTATATATTGATAATAAAAGTCAATTTAATAATTTAGTAGAGATAAAAATATTTTTTAAAGTCCAAAAAGAATTGCTTTCATTATTTCCTTAAATAAGATTTAATATTTTGATTTGACAATTAAGAGGATATCTTTTGCTTATGTAAAAAAAATAAAGGATAATATTATGATTAAATTAGACGAAGCATTTAAGCTATTAAAAGACGTAAAAATAAATCCTAAAATCGAAGAAATATCAATCCGCAATTCTTTGGGATTTGTTCTTTCCGAACCTGTAAAAGCAATTATCGATAATCCTCCTTTTACTAAAGCAGCGATGGACGGTTATGCAATAATTAGTTCCGATACCTCAGATCATTTTGAAATTATAGAAACCATTGGAGCCGGAGACGCACCCAAAAATAAAATCAGCTTAGGAAAATGTTCCAAAATTATGACGGGAGCAATGCTTCCGGAAGGAGCTGATAAAATTGTGAGAGTTGAATATACAAAAGAAGAAAATAATTTCATGAAAATTACTACTCCCGAACCGTATGAAAATATAATTCTCAAAGGTGAAAACTCCAAAAAGGATGATATTATTTTAGATAAATGTAAAATAAGACCTCAAGAAATTGCGATTCTCGCTTCTCAAGGTATTTCAAAAATCAAGGTTTCCAGACCACCTTTAGTTGGAATAATCAATACTGGATCAGAACTTAAAAATCCCGGCGAACAGTTGGGAAAAGGTCAAATATACAATAGTAACGGATTCCAATTGATTGGACAAATTACAAAAGAAAACTGGTTAACAAAATATTACGGTATTTTCTCTGACAATAAAGAAGAACTTCAAAAAGTTTTTGATTTAGCTCTAAAAGAATGCGATATTGTTTTGCTTTCAGGTGGAGTTTCAATGGGAGAATTCGATTTTGTACCGAAAATCGTCAAAGCAAGCGGAGCTGAAATTGTTTTTCACAAAGTAGAAATAAAGCCCGGCAAACCAACTTTGTTTGGTAAAAAAGGTGATAAATATATTTTTGGAATGCCCGGTAATCCTGTTTCGACTTTTGTGATTTTTGATGTTTTTGTTAAACCTTTTATCTATCATTGGATGGGATTGAATTATCAACAAACATTATTAAAAGGAATTTTAAATAAAAAAATAAAACGCCGTAAAATTGACAGAACCGAATATCGCCCGGTAAAATATAATAATGGAATTATTTCACCCTTAAGCTATCATGGTTCTTCTCACATTGATTCTCTCGCAGAAGCAAATGCCTTAATTAGAATCGATAAAGGCGTTAACATTTTAGAGGAAGGTAAAGAATATTATGTTAGACAAATTTAATCGTGAAATTTCGTATATGCGAATCTCGGTAACTGACAAATGCAATCTGAGATGCGTCTATTGTATGCCGGAAGAAGGTGTAGAATTAAAACGTCATGAAGAACTTATCTCCTTTGAAAATATCGTCAAAGTTGTAGAAAATGCTGTCAAACTTGGATTTACAAAATTCCGTCTCACCGGAGGAGAACCTTTGGTCAGAAATGGAATCGTTGATTTGGTTAGAATGATTAGAAATGTCAAAGGTGTGGAGATTATCGGCATGACAACTAATGGCGTAACTTTAGATAAATTTGCACATCAATTAAAAGAGGCAGGATTAACCTCGCTTAATATTTCTATGGATACTCTCATTCCGGAGCGTTACGCAAAAATGACCAGAATTGGTAATATTAAATACGTGTTAAGAGGAATCGAATCTGCCATCGAAGCAGGATTTCCTATCAAAATAAATACGGTTGTTACAAATGAAACAACAGAAAAAGAAATCCAAGATTTACGAGATTTTTGTGATAAAAAGGGACTAACCTTGCAATTAATAAATCATTATGATTTGAAAGAAAATAAAAAGCAAAAATATGTTTTTGACAGACCACCTAAATGTGCTTTATGCAATCGAATCAGATTATTAGCTGACGGTACCTTAAAACCATGTTTGCATTCCGATCAAGAAATCAAAATAGATTGGGATAACGTTGAGAAATCCCTAATTAAAGCTGTGAAAGATAAACCGGCCGCCGGCAGTATTTGTTTGAACAGAAGTATGATTGAAATAGGAGGATAAATGAAATTTACCCATTTAGATGAAAATGGCAAAGCCACTATGGTTGATGTATCTAATAAACCGGTTGTAAAAAGAACTGCCTTGGCAGAAGGATATATTTATCTTCAAGAAAATACAATCAAAATGATAGAAGATAATGTTATGAAAAAAGGCGACGTTCTTACTGTGGCTCAAATTGCCGGAATTATGGGTGGGAAAAAAGCTTCGGAATTGATTCCACTTTGTCATAATATTGAAATTGAAAATATTTCCGTAAATTGCGAAATTGAGAAAAATAGAATTAGAATTACAGGGAAATCTGTTTGTACGGAAAAAACAGGTATTGAAATGGAAGCGTTAACCTCAGTCTCAATCGCAGCTTTAACTATTTGGGATATGTGTAAAGCGGTTGACAAAAAAATGAAAATCAGCGAAATAACACTTCTCAAAAAAACAAAGGAATTAAGATAATGAAAAAAGATTTTACCATCGAATCTGTGAATATTTCGACAAAAAAAGGTGTCGTGAAATCACCTGTTTCGGAAATAAATTTAATAGAAAATTTCGGCATCGAGAATGATGCTCATGCCGGAAAATGGCATCGACAAATTTCACTTTTGGCTTTGGAGGAAATTCAAACCATGCAAAATAAAGGTTTGGTACTTAAACCTGGTGATTTTGCCGAAAACATCACTACAATTGGAATAAATTTACATTCTTTACCAATCGGAACAAAAGTTCAAATTGATGATGCGATTTTGGAAATCACGCAAATCGGGAAAAAATGTCACCATGATTGTGAAATTTATAAAACTATTGGTGATTGTGTAATGCCTAAAAAAGGTGTTTTTGCAAAAGTTATCAAAGCAGGAAAAATCTCCAAAACTTCAAAAGGTATTTTATTATCATGAAAAAAGAATTTAAAATAATCTCAATCAGTATCTCAGAAAAAAGAGGTGTACCTAAAAAGCCAATCAAAGAAGCAATTCTTAAAGAAAACTTTGGAATTATCGGGGACGGTCATGCCGGAAGTGAAATCAAACAGGTTTCTTTATTAGCAAGTGAAGATATCCTGATGTTAAAAAAAGATTTACCTCCGGAAATTACTTATGGTGATTTTGCCGAAAATATTGCAACGGAAGGCATTGATATTCAAAGCTTAAAAGTTGGGGATATCTTATATTTAGGCGACGCAATTTTAGAAATAACTCAAAAAGGAAAACACATTCCGCACGACTCTATTATATTTCAAACGGTCGGAGATGGCGGATTACCTAAACGCGGAGCATTTGCCAAAGTTATCAAAGGAGGAAAAATCAACAATGAAAGTTACTGTTATTACAATATCGGATAGAGCTTTTAATAAAGTTTATGAAGATTTATCAGGAAAAGAAATTATCTCTATTTTGAAAGATTATGACGAAAATATTGCGATAAATTATGTTTTAGTTCCTGATGAAAAAGATATGATTTTTACTGCTTTGAAGGAAAATACCGATTCAAATTATATTTTAACAACAGGTGGAACCGGACTTTCAAAACGAGATGTTACTCCGGAAGTTACGGAAAAATTTTGTGAAAAAGAATTGCCGGGAATTTCTGAAACCTTGAGATTTGAGTCTCTAAAAGAAACAAAAAATGCTATGCTTTCACGCGGATACGCAGGAATAAAAGGTCAGACTATCGTGATAAATTTCCCCGGTTCTGTAAAAGCTGTCCGATTGTGTACAAAAGTTATTTTACCGATTCTCAAACACGGTATAATGATGATCAATGGTGAATCTCATCATAAATAATTGTAATTTTCGGGAGTTTTATGTTAATAGACGTAGTTAAAATTCATGATAAATTTTCTTTTGAAATAAAATTAAATTACAAATTAGATGAAGATTTAAAAACAAATTTTTATGAAGTAAATACTTATCTATTTTTACCTAAAAACTTGGATATTAATCGTCAAACTTATTCTAAATCCGATTTCTACTCAGATTTGAAAACCTATATAAGGCTTAAAACTCCCGAATTTTGTCTTAAAAATATTATCCAAAAAGAAAAATCTCCTTTTGAAAACTTAAAAAAAGCATCCCTTAATATTGCTAAAAATGCTTCTAAAGAAAATTTTAATGATTTTGAATATCACTTAAAGATGTTTTGTTCAATAACAAAAAAATCAATAAAGCTCAGTTTAAATCATATTAATAAAAATTTTAATTCAACTAACAACAAATTCCTCATTGATAGTTTCTTTGAGGATATTTCTAATATTTTAGCAAGATTTCGGGAACTTGAACAAATTATCAATATCCCGACAATTAAAGATAAAAACTTCAAAATATATAAATATGGTGATGAATTTCTAAGTAATGTTGTAGAAATTGCTATGTTTGATTTTATAAAACTTATCGGCAAAAAACATTATGCTGATTTTTCTAATCTAAAAAAGAATGGATTAGATTTTGTGAGACGAGAAATTGATTATCGAAAATCTCAAAATATGGATACAATACCTGATCCTTTAGGTACTAATGAAGGGCTTCTTTATCACCGAGCCGAATTAAAAAAAATGATGGATAATAAATTATTTTTAAACACCACGGCAACTAAAGACGGTTATGTAGCAGAACAATTGATTTTCAGTACGGCTGCCGGTTTGGCAATGCTTTTTGCTACACTTGTAGCTTTTATTTCAAAAGCAAAATATGGTAGTCTTTCCATGCAATTTTTCTTTATTTTAATTGTAAGTTATATGTTAAAAGATCGCATTAAAGAACTTTTGAGATTATATTTTAATAACAAAATCAAACACGTATTTTTTGATTTTAAAACTAAAATATTTAATGATAACAAACAAGTTATTGGAATCAGTAAAGAAAGTTTTGACTTTGTTAAAGCAAAAAATATTCGAGCAAAAATTTTGAAATTTAGAAGACAATCCCATAATTTTATCAAACCTAAAGAATTAATTAGAGAGAAAATAATTGTTCACCGAAAACAAATTAAAATATTCTCTAACAAATTTAATAATAATTATTATGATTATAATTTCAGCGGGATTACAGATATCACACGTTTTAATATTGAAAAATTCATCAGAAAAATGGATAATCCGTCAAAAAAGATTTATGTTTTAGATGAAAATGATTTTCATAAAATCAAAGCAAACCGAGTCTATCATCTAAATATGATTATCCAATCTAAATTTAATAACAAATCATTTTACAACAAATTCAGAATAATTCTAAACCGAGATGGAATAAAAAAAATTGAGCAAATTCCATTAACTTTATAATTTATTTTTTGAAATGATTCTCTGCAACATCTTTGGAAAATATATGTAACAAAAATTCAGTCATCAAAAAAAAAACAGAGTTTTACGCTCTGCTTTTCTAAAATTTAACTTATACTATTTCCCCAAATAAATCGTATTCTCCTGAATCAATTATCTTTACTTTGATAATTTCTCCGATTTTTGCCTCACCTTTTTCGATAAAAACTACTCCATCGATTTCAGGTGCGTCAATATAAGAGCGTCCTTCATATTTGAATCCATCTTCTTCACTTTCTTTATCAATTATTACTTCCAGAATTTTTCCGACAAATTTTTCTAAATAATTTTTGGATATTTCCTGTTGAATTTCCATAATTTGATCTTTTCGCTTAATAGCAATTTCTTCAGGAATTTGATTTTCAAAATCAAAAGCAGGAGTTCCATCTTCCTGAGAATAAGTAAAAACACCCAAACGCCCGAATTTATATTCCTGAATAAAATCCAATATCTCTTTAAAATCTTTATCTGTCTCACCGGGGAATCCGGTAATAAAAGTCGTCCTGACAACAGCTTCCGGAATTTTTTCTTTGATTTCATTTAATTTATTTATGATATTTTCTTTATTGGTATGTCGGTTCATTTTTTTTAACATATTGTCAGAAATATGTTGAAGCGGAATCTCAAAATATGGAAGTATTTTATTTGAGCCGGCAACAGTATCTATTATTTCAGTTGTAAGATGAGCAGGATGTAAATATAAAAGTCTAATCCATTTAATTCCTTTAATATTTTCCAATTTTTCCAGAAGTTCAGGAAGCAAAAATTTCCCGGTTAAATCATATCCGTATTGAGCTGTATCTTGAGCATTTACGATAATTTCCTTAACACCGCGTTCAGATAAATCCCTCGCTTCTTCAAGAATTTCTGACATTGGACGTGAAGCTAATTTACCTCGAATTTTTGGAATAGCACAATAAGTACAATTGTTATTGCAACCATCACTTATTCTCAAATAAGCATAATGAGAAGGAGTTAAAAGTTTACGACCGTAAAAATATTGTTTCCCAAATAGTTTTGCGAAACTTGGAAAATCTTTTAATTCAATAATATTATCTATTTCCGGAATATTTTCAGCAATTTGATCTCCGTATCTTTTTATAAGACAGCCGGTTGCAATTAATTTCTCGCATTTCCCCGAATGCTTCATTTCAGCCATATCTAAAATTGTATTAACAGACTCTTCTTTCGCATCATTGATAAAACCACAAGTATTAACGATAATCCATTCTGCTTCCATCACATTTTCGGTATATTCAAAATTTGCTTTTTCCGCTAAAAAGGCAAATGTCTCACTATCAACAAGATTTTTTGGACAACCCAAACTTATTAATGCATATTTTTTCATTGCTATCTCCGTTTGATTTTAAATAAAAAGGGGCAATATCGCCCCTGAAAAATTGTCGTGATTAGAAAAGGTGAACTATCATTCCGGAACGAAGTTTTGGTTCAAACCATGTTGATTTCGGAGGCATAACTTTACCTTGATCAGCAATTCGCATTAATTCTTCGATAGAAGTCGGGTACATGGAAAATGCAACCGCTTCACCGGCATCAACACGTTTTGATAATTCTTCCAAACCTCTAATTCCACCGACAAAATCTATGCGTTTATCTTTTCTTGGATCACCAATTCCTAAAATAGGATGAAGTAAATTTTCTTGAAGAATAGAGACATCTAATGATTTAACCGCATCTTCAGAATCAAAAGATTCAGGTTTTGCTGTTATTTTGTACCATGTCTTATCTAAATACATTCCGAAAGTATGGATATTTTCAGGATGATATGGCAAATCAGAAGAAAATTCTTCAATATCAAAATTCTCCGAAATATTCTTCAAAAAATCAGCTTTCGTCAAACCGTTTAAATCTTTAACAACTCGGTTATAATCCATAATATATAATTCATCATGTGGAAAAATTACTGATAAAAAATAGTTATACTCTTCATTTCCGGTATGGTTTTTATTTTGAGCTCTTAATTTCTGACCTACTTTTGTAGCTGAAGCTGATCTATGATGTCCATCGGCAACATACAAATAGTCAATATCAGCAAAAATTTCGGTTATTTCTGAAATAATTTTCTCGTTATCAATTTTCCAGAATGAATGAGAAACTCCGTCTTCAGTAGTAAAATCATAAATTGGTGCAAATGTATTTTCTACATCGCTTATTAAATTTGATAAATCTTCTCTTGATTTGTAAGTCAAGAAAACCGGACCTGTATGAGCACTCAGAGTTTCGACATGTTTGGTGCGATCAGCTTCTTTATCAGCTCGAGTATGTTCGTGTTTTTTGATTACATCATTTTCATAATCTTCAATTGAAGCACCGGCAACAATACCGCTTTGAACAACATCTCCCATTTTTAATCTATAAACATAATAACAATCTTTTTTATCTTGAATTAACAACCCTTCATCGATAAATTTGTATAGATTTTCTTTCCCTTTTTGATAAACTTTTTCATCATAAAGAGATATATCTTCAGGTAAATCTATTTCAGGTTTTACTACGTGTAAAAAAGTAGTTTTGTCATCCTTAGCTAAAATTCTAGCTTCTTTTGAATTGAGAACATCATAAGGTGGTGATGCAATAAGTTGAACTTTATTCTCGATAGGTCTTACACCTTTAAATGGTTTAATTTTTGCCATTTTTTGCTCCTTGATTTTTTTTTCAAACTCAAAATTACGGCAAATTGTGTCAATTAATTTAGCAACTAAACACAGAAATAAAAAGAAAATATTTAGCCACTGATAACACAGATAAACACGAACGGAGTTGTAGCTCAAGCAGCCTGCTTGAGGTATTTTATTTTGTAATGCCAAATTACGCCTGGTATAACTCAAATAGAGGAAGTGGTTGAAAAGAGAAAATTTAGCCACCGATGGCACGGATAAACACTGAAAAGAAAGATTCCCTGATACTCAATAATCGGGAAAGATAATAACCGGATGACTGTCATTCCTGTGAAAAAAAATGATTGTCATTCCCGTGAAAACGGGAATCTATTCTCTTATTCTTGAAAAACAACAATCAACATGAAAACAAAAAAAAATAAAATTTTAGCCATTGACAACACTGATAAACACGAGAAAAAATGTATTTTGAGTAAATCGATGCAGTCCAATTAAATATTAATTGCTTTTGAATATTTTTGCATTTTCAATTCTTTTTTCCATTCTTCCCGAACTCCCTGCCGTCAGTAACCGGCGAGGAAGTCCGGTCATTTTGACAGAAAAAATAATACATGAATGATTGTCATTCCTGTGAAAAAAAAATAACTGTCATTCCCGTGAAAACGGGAATCTATTATTTTATGCGGAAAAATTCGTGGTTGTTTTTCAAAGTCGAACAATCGGAAGAACTCCCTGCCGGTCGTACATTCCGATGTTCTTAGTTTTTGTTTGAAACGACTTGCAAAGTCGTTGTACTTCTTTATTCATTTTACTTTTTAGTTTTTTCTTTTTACTTTTCTTTTCTTTCTTAAATTCGTGCTAATTCGTTTTCATTCGTGAACATTCGTGGTTGTTTTTCTTTTTACTTTCTTTTAATCTAAAAATTTATAGAAACATTCAAATTTGATATTGATTTTTTTAGCCCGATATCCCAATAAATACGCCAATTATTTTGTTTTTTTATTGGAAAACTATATCCAAGTCCTAAAGCAACATATGGAAATAATTCTTCATACTTATTTTTATTGTCATTATTCGGACCATTAATATTATAATAAAATAAACTTTCCCCTTTTGTATAATCAACCCCACCACTAACAAGATAGAAAATACCTTTTCTCTGTTTGTTTTTGAAAATATTAATTTGGCTGTAAATGCCGGTCGCATAAAAAAAATGGCAAGTATGATAATGAATATTAAAGGTATATTCTGTAGCAGATTTTTTATCATATTTAATTTTACCATATCCAACGGAAACACCATTTATTAAC
The DNA here is from genome assembly GCA_027064005.1 of Candidatus Cloacimonadota bacterium. Lineage (GTDB taxonomy): Bacteria > Cloacimonadota > Cloacimonadia > Cloacimonadales > JAMOQM01 > JAMOQM01. Next base: position 32,156 of record JAMOQM010000124.1, read on the forward strand.
CCCAAAGACATATTGGCATTGTAAGTTGCTTCTTTTAGATCAGCATTATTTTTAATTTCATTTCCAAATATTAATTGAAACAAAAAAGAGCTGATAATAATAA
>JAMOQM010000125.1 GCA_027064005.1 Candidatus Cloacimonadota bacterium
GAGGCGGGGAATCGTTTTTAAGCAGACTAATTAATTGCTGTTGTGCGGTATGGCTTTTGCCTTTTTCACCTACAAGAAAAGATGAACGTTTGGCAGGAGTAAGTTCGTCTTTCCCTTTTTTTAGGCTGTATTGCATTTTAATTAAGGAAAAACGCCAATCATTGCTATTTTCAGAATAAAATGCTACCAAAGCGGCATCTCGTTCTTTATTTATCAAATATCTTTTTATGAAATTTCTCTGCTTTGAACGAGCATGAAAAATTGAAAATTCTTTTTTTAGTTTAACGACCATAATATCAATTTCATTTCCTTCCGGATCGGTAAATTTAAAGAATCTCTCATATGATGCTACAAAATCTTCAAAGCCTCGAAAGATATTATATCCTGCCCTTTGAAAGTGACTTTCTTCAAGATTTTTCAATAGATTCTTAATAAAATAAATATATTTTTCTTTTTCAAAACTGCTTTCAAAAGTTTCTTTTATGATTCTTTTTGCTTCGTATAGTTTCATAATTTCTCCTCTATTTAATTGGAAATTGAACGTTGAAAATTATCATTCTCCATTTTCAATTCTCAATTATTTCCCGGTGTCCGCCTTTATCGGGACCGACTCGTTTTAATTTTTCTTGTTCTTTTAGTTTAGCAATTTGTTTGGCAATGGCTCTTCTGGTAATACCGAGTTTTTGTGCTAATTCTTCTGTTGTTATTTCTTTATTTTCTCTTATTAAGTCTAATATTTTCTGTGAACTTTTCACCGAACTTTTTGGTGAACTTTCAAACTTAAAAACCATACGCGTATAACTATCGCCAAACACAAAACATTCTTTTGAGTATGACTGTAAAATTCGGGGAACGCCGGAGCCGAGTTGTTCCACCATATCCAAATCTCTAAAAATACGCATTAGTTCTTTGTTTTTGGGCAACGAAAGACCCGAAAAGAAATCGTCTTTGGACATTCCTTCAAAAAGTCCGCCATAAGATGTAATTTCCAAGCGATCTTTAATTTTTAATTGTAATTCGTCGGGGTTTTCCATACCTATAGTATGTCCGTTTTTATCTATGCCAATGTATATGATACCACCGTATTTGTAATTTAAAAACGCGACAACCTCTTTTTCCAAATCGACGGTTAGCTCTTGCTTAAATTCTATTCTATTATTTTCTATCATAATAAATATTCCGACAATATTACTTCTTTTGGACTGTTCATTGAAATATCTTTTGCAGTTTGAGTTGCATTAAACAATTGACTCGGCAAATTTCTTTTTATAATTGCCAAAATTTTCATTGGGTTTGTTTCCCTTTTCAGTTCATTAAAAATAGTTTTTGCCGTTTTCTTAGGCATTCCGCCTTCTTCAAGTAATTTTCTTACTCTATCAAGATATTCATCGTCTAAATCGGTAAAGCCGTCATATCGCCTAATTTCTTTGGCTTTTAATATTTTTAATATTCTTGTTGCATTATCTCTACCACCTCGCGGAGAACTGTCCGGTTCAATAATATCTTCATTTAAATCGGCATCTATTTTTGCTTTATTATCTGCAAGAAACTTATAAAAATCTTTTGGCAATTTATGGGATTTTGTTTTTCCTGTTGCTTCAAATAATTTTGCTGCACTTAAAAAATCAAGTTCGATACTTCCATTGCTATTTGATAAATAAAATTTTTCAAGTTTTCCTTTTCTAAAATATGTCATAACAGAATTTCTAAATATCTGATTTTTTGATGAAACTTTTCGCGCAACTCTTGCTTTTTTTGGCATTGATTTTATTTGAGCAAACAGTTCTTTGTTGTTATCTCTAATGTTTTCAATTACTTTTAGGTATTTTAATTCGCTTTCTTCTCCTTCTTCATCTCCAAGGATAAACTCTTTTGATGTTAATTTACTAAAGAGTTCGAATGATTTAATTTCTTCACCATCGGTTAATAATTTTGCATCATTACCAAGCATTTCAATAAAATACCCTATTTTAGTAATAGCGGCTTCTTTAAGTTTTATAACATCGTTAGCTTCTTCGGTAGGAAAGAAATTATAAATAAATATTTCTTTGAACTGTGTATCAACTCTGTTTATTCGTCCGACACGTTGAATCATTCTTGTAGGATTCCAAGGAATGTCGTAGTTTATAACAACATTTGAACGGTGTAGGTTTATTCCTTCCGATAATACTTCGGTTGTAACAATGATACGATAATCGTCTTTTTTGTTTCTTGCTTTTGCGTCAAAGTTGGATATTACGGTTTTTAAATCCGCTTCGGAAGAACTGCCGTGATAAATAAGGACGTTTTCATTTAATTTTTTGTTTAATTTACTCTGTAAATACGTTGCCGTTTCTTTTGATTCTGTAAAGATTATGAGTTTATTTTTTGTTAAGACTTTATCTGATTTTAACTTTTCAAGAAAACTGTCTAATTTCGGGTCAAAATCTATATCTTTCCATAACTCTTGAATCTTTTGCAAAGTATTTAAATCAGAGGTTATATCTTCTTCAAGTTGTTCTGTAAAATCAATTTTTCTATACTTTTCGGCTTTTTCATCGTCAATTAGTTTTTGTATGGCCTCAAAATTATCATCAAGAAAATAATCTATAATTTTTTGCCAGTGTGTTTTACTAATATAAACAGAGCCTTTATTGTATGCTTCAAGAAAATTTTTATAAGAAATAATAAATCTGTTAAGAGTTTGCTTAAAAGCATAAAAACTACTTTCCAAACGTTTTACAAGTAATATCTTCATAAAACCACCCATATTTTTCTGGGCTGTTCTTTCAAAACCTGTCAATTCGTTATTCAAATACAATAATGGGGTGTATCGAGCATATTTAAATTGTTTTTCATCAGTGATCAATCTTATAGTTTCCGTAAATACAAAATTCAATTTTTCGTTTAGTTTGTAAAAAATTGGTTCAGGTGCAGAAACTTTCGGGAATTTTAAACCTTGATTTTTTAAATCTTCTTTAAAATATTTTTCAATTTCCGTTCTTGTTCTTCTAACCATAATGTGCTTTAGTACTTTATCTCTTATTTGGATGGCATTATCCTTTACTGTCTGCATATACTCTTCATAATTATCTTTTCTGTCTAATTTCTTTAATTTGTTTTGCAAACCTTTAAAGAATTTTTCAATGTTTTTAATTCCGGGTATTGTGCTGTTCTTGGCTTTTTGAAAAAGTTTAATTTGAGCAAGAATATCTAAGGGTGAATTATTTAAGGGTGTAGCGGTAACCAAAATTACTTTTTTTCCTCTGCAAATAGTTGAAAGATTTTCATAGCTTGCATTATTTTCATTTCTGAATTTATGAGCTTCGTCAATTATTATATTGTCATATTTTTCTGTGCCTCGTTCAATAATTTTTTCAAGTTTCCCAATTGATTCAAAATCTCCTGCAATTTTAAAATCGGAAAAAACATTAGGCCAAGAGTTGGGATTGTCTCTGTTTAAAAGTGCGGGTGATGCAATAATAAGATTTCTTCCCGGTAATTGATTTGCCAGTAATGCAGCCATATATGTTTTACCAAGACCTACAACATCGGCAAGAAATACGCCTCCATATTCCGCAAGAATTTTTTTGGCATTTATTACCGCTTGCTCCTGATATTTTAATTTCATAAAATTTTCAGGTAGATTTTGATAAAACAAATCAGGATTTAAACTTAAATCAGTTTTGAAATATTCATATAAAAGTTTTAAATAAATCTGATAAGGTGTAATTTCTTCATTAAAATGCGTTTTTGTACTAACTATATCTACATAATAATCTGAAATATCAACTGCTTCATTCCAAAGTTTCTCAAACCGTTCCAAAGCATATTTTACATCGTTGCTGTTTTTTAACTGCACATTAAATTCGTAATTTGCTACCAAACCCGATTCCGAAAAATTGCTTGAACCGGTAATTATATTTCCAAAATCTCGATCATCTTTAAAATATCTGCTGATATAAACTTTTGCGTGCAAATTTTGTGTCGGATGAGCTTTTATTTCAATTTTGCCCGATTTAAGCCATTCAATAAATTTTAAGATCCCTTTTTCAACTTCTAGGGTATCTTCACTTGTTACAATTTCTTCAATTAGTTTTTTGCCTACTATTTCTTTTGTTCTTGAATGAGTTTCAAAATCTATTTTTCCTTCAATTCTGCTTGTTTCAATAATACCGAATGTTTTCTTATCAATGTTTAATCCCACAAGTATTCTAATCTTTTCTATGTTTTCAAATGATTTATATAGTTGGTGAAATCCGCTTATTCTAAAATAACCAACCAAAATATCAAAAAACTCAACGGTTTTTAGAACTGTTTTAAATCTATCCAGCAAAGTATTATTTTCTTCGTTAGTAAAAAATGTTAAATCGTTATATTTCAAATTAACCTCCATATTTTATTAAACTTCACTTAAACCATAAATATATTGAATTTGTGCGTTGGGTTCCCATTTTTTTATTTTCTTGTAGCTGCTTGTCTCTAACTTGCGGGCAACATTTATTTTTCTTATTGAACGGGATAACAATAATTATATATTTTTTTTAGCATTTTTATAATTTCTCCAATTATTTTCAATAATTTTTCTTGCTTTTTACAGTCAAGATATTTGCTTCAAATAGACGTAATGTTCAGGTGCGTCACGATTCTTCTTGCTTTTTTTCTTGTTTATTGCGGGCACACTTATTACAGGCATCTCTCTCATTTTAAAAGTAGCATTCGTTTGGTTTCAGAAAAATCTTTTCCTATTTTTAATTGATAAAAATAAATTCCCGATGATACCGGTTGATTGTTTTCATTTGTTCCGTTCCAAATAATTTGTTGAATTGGAGACTTATCGATTTTGAGATTTGGGAATGTCTTTACTTTCTGCCCTTTTATATTATATATTTCGAGTGTCACTAACAAGGACGTTTGTGTTACGGAAAAAGAGATTGTTGTTTCGGGATTGAATGGATTTGGATAGTTTTGATTGAGTTCAACTTTAACAGGAACTATGGAATTATTTTCGTCTATTGCCGTACTTTGCGTATTCCAGATACTTAACTGAATATCATCAAACCATGCTTCTCCCTGACCGAATAGCGTACAGCCGATAGTTACGCTGTCTGCACCTACTGGAGCAGTTGCACCGCCATTCATCCAAGTCCAGTCTTGCGAGCCGGAAATATTTGGTTTAAGTTGGGGGAAAGGTGGCGGATTAGGTAATCCCGGGCCGGAAAAAATAAGTTCACATGTAGCCTTCCCATTAAGATTTTGCGTTTGTATCCAGCCGTTAAGTTTTATGTGATCTCCTGCTGTTACAGGAAGGGTTTGTCTAAAGGAGGCAATAGTATTTTCTTGATTTCCTGTTATGTGAGCAGAATATCCACCATTGTGAGAAACAGAAGAGCGTTCCAAATTCGCACTATTGTGGGGATTCATGAACTTTGACCAAAATAGAGGATTTTCGTCGCCTTCTTCAAACCCCGCATTAAGCAGAATATCGGATGATTCATTGAGAGGTTGTAATTGGAAGGAAATATATTGTATATTTATGCTTTCACCGGAAATAGGATCGGATAATGTTTCTACCCATTGATCCGTTATCCATTCAGGATGACTTGTCCATATTGCGGTCTCCAATACCTCGTTGTATTCGTTAGTCAGGAAAATGGGGAACCAACAGGTCATTTCCGAGCCGGTTTCCATTGTTGCCATATCTATGTAAAATCCTTGGTAAAACACTTCATAATTAGGATCGCCCGGAATAGGTGGTGTACCGGAAGAAATGTATTTCCCATACTGTTCAAATTCTGAAAGTATAATCTCGGCTGTTGATAGACCGGAAGTGGTTCTTTCTAACTTAATTGAGCGGGATGTTTCCTGCCAGAGATGATTATATTCGCTTTCCCAGTTCATATGAATAGGAGCATCAGCATTGGGCCACCAGAAAGCGATTTCATTCTCGTGTCTGCTGGGAAATTTAGCTAATGAATCACCATTAGCCCAATATTCAGCGCTTCCAACGGATGTTTCCATATTTGCCCAATATCCTGTACTGTCAGGAGGTTGAACCCACCATTGTGTTACCGGATGTGCTTTTAAAGGTGCAGGGCGGGCAGGAATATTCAATGCTCGAAGCAAAGCAGAAGCCAGGCGTTCAAATTCAATGCAAATTGCACGTCCTTCCCTAACAACATCTTGTGGTTCATAACACCAGTCATTAAAATTATGTCCCCATCCGCCATTTACGGTTTGCCAATTACCACAGGTTAAATCATCGGGATAGTTTTTCATCAAATCGTAATGAATATGGGTTACTATCCATATATAGACTCTTCTTGCAACTTCGGTTTGATGTGTTCGAAGGGAATCGGGAATAGACATAAGAATATTATTGGCAAGGGTAGCAATAACAGGATCAGTTGGATTAATATGTTCACCAGGTCTCATATATTCTTTAACCGATTCGGGATATAAAAGCGTATCTAATATTGCATTTTCACAAGGCTGCAATATTTCTGATGCAACGACTGAATGATCAATTAGATATCCCATTTTTAATTCAAAGAATTGTGATCTGTGAGAATTACTTGTATCCTTTTCTTGTAATGTCAAATTTACTGTTGCAGTTCCTCCTTCGGGAACATCAATTTCGCCTTGCATAGCGGGGATGTATCCATTTTTTACTGCACATACGATATATCGCGGAGAACCGGAAATTATTCCTGTCAGGTAAAAATTGCCGGAGGGATCTGATATATCTCTGATATCGCTTCCATAAACAAAAACTTCTGCATCCTGAACAGGATAACCGGAATTATCAAAAACTATACCGGAAATATTTCCTGTCTGGCAAAATGCTCTTGCTGAAATTAAGATTAATATAGCAATGGTAATAATTAATATTCTCTTTTTTTTCATGATAATTTCTCCTTTTTATTAATAAAGACAATGCTGTCTGATATTTCCTGATTTTTTATTTGATTCATTATTATTTCATTTAAAGTGCGAAGAAACCTAAATTTTCTTCATAAGTATAAAATCATAAAAAATCTGGAGCTTTCTGCGAAAATAAAATTGAAAATCCTTTAATTTGCTAATCATCATTTCCAAAGAGCCTCCTCAAGTTCTTGA
>JAMOQM010000126.1 GCA_027064005.1 Candidatus Cloacimonadota bacterium
TGTTAGTTGTTATTTTTCCGAATAAGATAATAGATTCCCGTTTTCACGGGAATGACAATCATTTTTTTCACAGGAATGACAATCATCCGGTTATCATCTTTCTTCATTATTGAGTATTGAGGGATCTTTCTTTTCAGTGTTTATCTGTGTTATCAGTGGTTAAAGTCTTGTCTTTTTTGTCTTCCGGTTGGTTGTTATTTTTCCGAATAAAATAATAGATTCCCGTTTTCACGGGAATGACAATCATTTTTTTTCACAGGAATGACAGTCATTCGGTTATCATCTTTCTTCAAATTTGTACAATCGGAAAATACCTCAAGCAAGCTGCTTGAGCTACAATTCCGTTCGTGTTTATCGGTGTTATCGGTGGCTAATTTTTCTTTTTCCCAACCACTTCCTCTATTTGAGTTATACCAGGCATAATTTGGCATTACAAAATAAAATACATCAAGCAGGCTGCTTGAGCTACAATACCGTTCGTGTTTATCGGTGTTATCAGTGGCTGAATTTTCTCTTTTCAACCACATTAGAATGTAAATTTCAGTTGAGTTATTCTTCAAAAATCCAATTAATTACCGATTATTCCATAAAAACAAATATTTTTATTTACAAAAAAAACACTTTTAAAAAAATTATGAAAATATTAATCGGAGGTTCTTATGTTAAGAACTATGCTCTTATCTAAAATCCATAGAGCAACTGTTACTCAAACAGATATAAACTATGTTGGAAGCATCACAATTGATAAAACGCTTCTCGATAAAACCGGAATGTTAGAAAACGAAAAGGTTGAAATATTTGATTTGGATAATGGAAACAGATTTGCAACTTACATAATTGCAGGGGAACCGGATTCCGGAATTATCGGATTAAATGGTGCTGCCGCCCGCCAAGTTTCATTAGGAGATAAAGTTATAATTGTGAATTATGGAATGATGAATGATTTAGAAATTAAATCAAACAAACCAACGGTAATTGTTGTTGATGATAAAAATAGGATTTCCGAAATAATATGAAAAAATTAAAAATTATAAGAACGATTAAAGAAATGGTTGCTTGGTCAAATCAAAACAAATCACAAAACAAGATAGGGTTTGTACCGACAATGGGCTATCTTCATGAAGGACATTTGAGTTTGGTAAGAACTGCTAAAGAAAATTCCGACCTGGTTGTGGTAAGCATTTTTGTCAATCCCACTCAATTTGGAGCAAATGAGGATTTGAGCACTTATCCCCGAGATTTTGAGCGAGACATATCATTATTAGAAAATTTGGAAGTTGACGTTGTATTTTTTCCAAACAATCAAGAAATGTATCCGACCGGATATAAAACTTGGGTTGTTACAGATGAAATTACTTCCATACTTTGCGGAAAATCACGTCCCACCCATTTCAAAGGTGTTACGACAATTGTTTCAAAATTAATCAATATTGTAAATCCTGAATCTATGTTTATGGGAACTAAGGATTTCCAACAATTAACGGTATTAAAGCAAATGGTACAAGATCTTAATTTTAGGACCAAGATTATCGGTTGCCCAATTGTTCGTGAAAATGACGGTTTAGCAATGAGTTCCAGAAATAAATATTTGAATGAAATAGAACGCAAAAATGCTCTTTGCTTATCAGAATCAATTAAATCCGCCCAAAAAATGATTAAAAATGGTGAGAAATCTCCAAATAAAATCATCGAATCGGTAAAAAAAATCATTACGAAAAAATCAGGTAAGATTGATTATGTAGAAATTTTAGACGAAAGAACTTTGAAATTTACAGATTCGATAGATGAGCATTCAAGATTATTTTTAGCCGTTTACATTGGAAAAACAAGATTAATAGATAACGCTAATTTGAATGTTTGATTTTCATAAAGATAAAAAAAGATATTTTGAAATTCAGTATAAAACTGCGATAAATTCCATAATTCCCTTTCTTAGTGAAACATCTTTTGAAAATAAGAAGGTTTTAGAAGTCGGATGTGGAGAAGCTGGGATTTTAAAGGCTTTTGCAGAAAAAAAAGCAGAATGTCTTGGAGTAGAACTGAATAATAATCGGGTTATATTAGCAAAAGAATTTCTTAAATCTGAAAAATTCTGTCATAAAATCAGATTTATTTCCGATGATATTTACAACCAATTTTCATCTTCAGGATACAAAGATTTTTTTGATATTATTATCCTTAAAGATGTAATTGAACATATCCCTAATCAACAACAGCTATTAATTCTCTTAGAAAAAATAATAAAGCCTTCGGGAAAAATATTTATTGCTTTTCCCGATTGGTTTTCACCTTTTGCCGGTCATCAGCAAATGGTCAGAAATAAATTTTTCAGTCGTTTACCATTTTATCACCTTTTGCCACGACCAATTTACAAAAGCATTTTAAAGCTTGCCGGACAAAAGCCACATATTATTAATGAACTTCTCGAAATAAAAACAAGCGGTATCTCGATGCGAAAATTCGAGATTTTCGCTAAAAAATCTAACCTTAAAACTTGGAGAAAGAAAATATATTTTGTTCCGCCTATCTACAAATTTAAATTTGGACTTCACGAAATGGAATCACCAGTTTTTTTCAGCTCAATTCCATTTGTTAAAGAATTTTTCGGATTATCTTGTTACTATATTTTAACCAAATAAAGGGAGTATTTTATGAAAAAGTATTTTATAATGATGATGATTTTTGCACTTTCAACAAGCTTATTTGCAAAAATCTCGCTGGTCTCAAAAGATAATAATCAATATATTATTGATTTTGATTTAGGTGATTTTTCAATTTCCAATTCAGGTCAATTCTCAAAAATCTCAGCTAAAAATCTTAAGCGTTCAGACAGAACCGGTTTTCCTGACCTTCCTTATGAGATGACCAAAATCATTATTCCAAGCAATGGGAATATTTCTGTTACCTTGCTTTCAAAAAAGACAAAAACACTTACTTTAAAAAAACGAATTTCTCCGATTCCTACTATTCAAAAAGTTATTAATAAAAATGGGAAAATATCCTATTCAGAAATTCCTATTATTAATGAAAATTTTTATCGTAAATCGGAAAAAATCGTCCAAACTCTTCCTAAAGATAGGTTTAGAGAATTCTATTTCCAAAATATAAAAATCAATCCATTTGAGTATTTTCCTTCAAAAAATAAAATTCAAGTTTATGAAAAAATACGTTTACTTGTTACAATAAATGGAAATGTTAGACAAAACACACCGATAAATGAGAACGAAAATTTCTGTAAATCAATTTTTTTAAATTGGGAATCAGGAAAAAATTGGAAATCAACAATCAAAGAAAAAGACATCCATTACTTTGATTTTTCACAATCAGATTTTTGGTTTAAATTCGAAATTTCTTCCGACGGTATTTATAAAATCACCAAAAATGATTTACAATCATTACCTCTTTCAGATATAGACCCGAGAACTTTTAGAATATTTTCTACAGGCGGAGAATCTTGTATTGACAATTATTCTTTTACCGGTAATCAAATGCAGGAAATTCCTATCAAAGTAGAAGGTGAAAATGACGGTTCTTTCGATGCTAATGATAAAATAATTTTTTATGCTCAAGATAGAAACGGCAACATGGTTAATTCCCATTTGCCTCAACAAATGTATGTAAATCCATATAGTACTAAAACTGTGTATTGGCTAACTTTTGGCGGAAATTTCGACAATTCTCCCAATAGAATTAAATCGGAAAATATAGATTCAGAACCGGATAAAATTGTTAATTCCGTAGTTAGAAGAGTTCATTATGAATCAGAAAATATTATGGAACAATCGGGAAGATTGAAGTGGTTCTCCGATGATTTAAGCGGCACATCAACATCAAATTATCATTATTCAATAAATCTTGAAAACTTTAGCAATCACCAAAGCTATGATGCCGGTTCAGATTCGTTAGCTTATATAAAATTTTTATTTAGAGGAAATACCGGAGTAAGCGGAACTTCTTATCAAGCTCAAATCAGTATGAACGATTTCCCGGGAGTTGTAAATACTTGGTCGGGAGATGTCGATAATTATATCTTTTTTAATCAAAACGACGGTTGGAATTCCGGACAAAATAATTTGAATATAAAAATCTTCAGAAATTCAGCAAAAACAATTTATCTGGATTACTACGATCTTTATTATTTAACAGATTTAATTAAGCAAAATAAAGCTTTTTCTTTTTCTATTAAAGACACAATTCCGCATTCTTCAACATTACAAAATAAAATTGTCAGATATAATTTTTCAGGAGATTCGCAAGGTTTGAGTGTTTTCAAAATCGACAATTTCCATCAAGTTACTTTACTCCAAACTCACAATTCCGGAACAAATTTTTATTTCACTTCTCAAAATGATTATAGCAATCAATATTTCGTAGTTTCTGATAGTGATTTAAAATCTGTTCCAAATATAGTAAGTTACACGCCTGTAGATATTACCGATACTTCTCATCAATATGATTCCATAATAATTTGCTCAGACATTTTCCAACAACAAGCTAATGAAATGAAAGATTTGAATTATCAATATGAAAATTCAACGGCAAAAGTTGTTAATCAACAATCAATTTTTGATCAATTCAATGGTGGTAACCCTTCCCCACTCGCCATTAGACTATATCTAAAATATGCTTATGATAATTTCCCTGCTCCTGCTATTTCACATCTGATTTTATTTGGCTCAGGAACACACGAATGGAATCATAACAACGGTATTAATACTGAAAAAAATCAGGTTATGACTTATATTATTGAGTCCGATGAGACTGATGACGGTTTTGCTTATTTACATTCTTATAATCATCCGGATTTAGGAGTTGGCAGAATTCCTGTTCAAAATGAGACTCAAGCAAATAATTATTTGGATAAATTAAGAAATTACTTTGAAAATCAACAATCCGGTTTTTGGAGAAATCAAATGGTATTTCTTGCAGATGATAATTTCCATTCAACAAGCAGTTTAGATATTTCTCACACAAGACAAATGCAAGAAGCTTCAGAAATAATAAATCCGGCCATAATTCCGGATAAGATTTTTGCAGTCGATTATCCATTTGATCAATACAGAAATAAACCTCAAGCACGAGATGCAATGATTGCTTCCGTCAATAAAGGGAAATTAATTTGGTATTATATCGGTCATGGAGCTTATTACGGATTAGGTGATGAAGATTATTTTATCGGAAACACCGATATGCATTTTCTCCACAATAAAGACCATCTTCCGTTATTTATCGCCGCAGCATGTGCGGTTGCCGAATTTGATTTTTTATCTAATGATTCTTGTGCTGATCAATTAATTAAATATGCTGACGGAGGATCAATTGTTTCTATAGCATCTACTCGAGGATGTAACGGTCCTGCAAACACTAATTTGATGAAAGATTATCTAATAAAATCTACAAAAAATTATGAAGATGTCGGTAAATCTTTAATGCTGGCAAAAACTTTAAATGCTAGTTCAAATAGTCGAAGGTTTATCATTTTTGGTGATCCTGTTCTTCATATTACTCCGCCGGTTAGTAACAATTCTCTGGAAATAGAAAATAATCCCGATAGTCTGCAAGCTCGTCAATTGGTAAAAATTTCCGGTAAACTTTCCTCATCAACAAATGGAATCGGAAGCAGTTTTGTGTATGATTCATCTCAACCCCAAACTTACGTTTTTATGATAAATGATACAACATTTTCATACGTTAATGTTACTCATCCTTCTCAACATCTTTTCCAAGGGAAAATGACGGTAACTAATGGCAATTTTGTCTCTAATTTTATTGTTCCCGATGATATAAAAGGTGGAGATTTAGGTAAAATTGTTTCTTATGTTTATGATGAAAATTCTCAAAAAAATTATTCTTCATATCTTACACCTTTAAAAATTAACGGTCATAATTTAGTTGTAGAAAATACAGATGCTCCAAAAATTGATATTTGGTTAGAAAGTTATAATTTCCACGATGGCGATAAAGTTAGTTCGAGCCCAACTCTTTTGGCGAATATTTCCGATTCAAACGGGATTAATATTTTAGGCAGTTCAGGACACAAGATTTTTGCACTTATTGACAATTCAAATGAAGTTCATGATCTTTCGGAATATTTTATTTATGATATTGATTCTTATACAAGCGGAAAATTAGAATGGCTTCTTCCAGAAATGTCTTCAGGAAATCATACGTTACAATTAATTGCGTTTGATAATTTCAACGCACCTTCCATCAAAAAAGTACATTTTAAGGTTGATAAAAATGACGCTATTTTAATCACAAAAATGTATCCTTATCCTAATCCAATGAAAAATAAAACTAACTTTACTTTTAATATTAGTTCGGAAGCAGATGTTACAATTACAATTTACACTATCAGTGGCAAAAAAATCCGCAAATTGGAAAGTAACGGATGCAAAAAAGGATACAACCAAATTTTCTGGAACGGTTTGGATGAAGATGGAAATCGAATAGCAAATAACACTTACTTTTATAAATTAACTGCCCGAAAAATTGGCAACAATAAATCATCACACAAAATAGATAAGATAACTATTTATAATTAAATGATGTTTTATCTCGGTAATGTTAGTTTTGAAGGTCATTTTTATATTGACGATGAAGCTATTCTTAAAAATCTGTTTTTATGAAAAAATATAATTTAGTAATAGATATTGGGAATACACATACGGTTTTTGGAATTTATGAAGATTTTACTTTGATTCACTCTTGGCGTTTAAGAACCGACCAATTGCGAACCGAGGATGAGTATTTTTCTATCCTAAAAACTTTGGCAGATAATAATAAAATCGATTTGAATAATATTTCTGCCTGTTCCCTATCATCAGTAGTTCCGAATTTGACCAGATCGTTTACTCATTTAGTTAAAAAATATTTTGATACTGATTTGATTATTGCAAATGGTTATTTGGATTTAGGTTTAACATATCCGGTTGAAAATCCCGGATTTATTGGAGCTGATTTGATTGTAAACGCTTTTGCGGCTAAAGAAAAATATCATAAGAATTGTATAATCTGCGATTTTGGAACTGCAACAACAATCCAATTAATTGGAGAAAACGGTTATTTTTACGGAACAATCATCTCTCCGGGAGTTTATACTTCCGCTTCAAAACTTTTTGAAAAAGCATCTCAACTTTCTAATATTGAGTTAAGCTCTCCTGAAAAATTATTAGGAACAAATACTAAAGATGCTTTACTTTCAGGAATTGTAAAAGGCAATGCTTTAATGATTGATGGATTCATAAAAGAAATTAAAGAAAAATATAAAGAATGTAGCGATATCGTTTCAATTGCCACCGGAGGACTCTCCAAATTGATCGGAGAATCTTCTCGGGAAATTGATATTATCGACTCAACTCTAACCTTATATGGTTTAAATCGTATCTGTGAATTTAAAAAAGGTGAAAATGATTAAAAAATATCTTCTAGCAATTCTGACTTCTTTGTCAGTATTAAGTGTCTTTGGTGTAAACTTCAAATTAAATTATTCTTTTGAAAAAAGTGTGGTTCCAAATTACAATGGTTTTTCATTATATAATACCAGCAATAAATTTTCATTATTTTCAATACCTCCCTTTTTCATAAAAACTAAAATTGTGCCGGAAATAAAAATTGAATACGATAAAAATTTCGTTGAAATCAAACCTCTGCTGGATAATAAAATTGAATTTGGAAATCCGGTCTATTATTCATTTGATCGATATATTAGTAACGAATTTGAAAAAACATATCATGATAAATTATTAGAAGAATCATTAAAAACTTTACGTGATAAAGATAGATCGGAAACAGCAGGACTTATTCCCGATTTTAAAATAAAACTTCCCCGAAATGCAAAAACATTCAGAAAAATACTTGGTAATAAAGGTGCAAGATTACGACTTGATGGAAGTCAAAAAATAACATTATCTTATATTGATACCTATCACGATGATAAAGCTTATGATAAAGATAAGCGTTCCACCGGTCAATTTCAAATGAAACAAGATTTGGATTTGAAATTAAATGGAACAATCGGTGATAAAATTCACGTTAATTTAACCCATAAAACCTCCTCTGATCAAATAGCGGCACAACCTGATAAAATCGATTTATCTTATGTTGGTAATGAAGATGAAATTATCCAATCTATTCAAGGTGGTGATATAAATTTATCTTTAAGCGGTTCGCGTTATGTTTCCGCTCCTGCCGCAACTCAAGGTTTATTTGGTATAAAAACAAAATTTCAACTTGGGAATTTATCCATAACTTCCGTAATTAGTAAAGAAGAATCAGAAAAGGATACAAAAACCTATAAAGGAAATTCTGAAGCTAAAACTAAAATCATCAAAGTACAAGATTATGTAAAAAATACTTATTATTATGTGGTGAATCCTTCCGATATTTTTGCGACCTCATCAAACGATACTCCAAAAGGTTGGAAAAATAACGCTATTATAATTTCAGATAACCAGGAATTGGTTATTAAAGATGCCGCTTTGCTTCCCGATCCGGAAACTTTGGTGATTTACCGAGATGATCATAATTATTCCAATGATGAATCTGCAATCGAAATGGCTGATGTAGATAATCCTTCCAATACTTTCCATATGGATCAACTTGAAATTTTTTCAGATTATACTTATGATGAAGAAATCGGTCTCATTAAATTAAATGACCCTATCCAAAATTCTTATACTCTGGCTGTCAGTTATAAACAAAAAGACGGAATTCAAATAGGAAATCCAAATGCACAAATTCCACTCGTCAAAATTATTCATAAAGCAAACCAAGCAAATACCGATGATACTTGGGATTACACAGCGAGAAATATATACTCTTTAGGTTCAACAAATATTAACCCCGATGGATTTGAATTTTCTACTTTTACGCTTAATAATCAAGATCATGATGAAAACCTTCCGGCTGATTTAATCACCGACAATGTTGTAACCTATAATGATTATTTGAGATTGGATTCCAATGCTTCCGGAACAATTGACAACGAAGATTTACCAATTGATTTATCCGGAGGAATTGTTTTTCTTCCATATATTAGACCTTTCAAAGCTTTTCCGGATAGTGTTATTTATGAAAAAGAGAATATCCAATCTTCATCAGATGATTTTTCCAAACTTACTATTCAGATGGAGGCTAAAGGTAAAGTCGGACAGGATGTAATTTCCAATCTTGGAATGAATCTCTTAAAAGGTAGCGTAAAAGTTAAAGCAAATGGTACACTTTTAGTTGAAAACCAAGACTATATTGTAGATTATGATTTCGGTACAATTACACTTTTATCTGCCGAAGCAAAAAATCCCGATACGAAGATTGTTGTAAATTATGAGACGAAACCAATGTTTGCTTCAGCAACAAAAAATTTATTAGGAACAAGAATCGATTGGAAACCTAATGACAATCTACAACTGGGAAGTACATTTATTTATCATACAAATAACACAAATCAAGAACGTCCCAAAATTGGAAGTGAAAACAGAGATATTTTAATGGGAGATATTGACGGCAAAATAAAATTCCATCCTCCGATTATGACAAAATTAGTCGATTGGCTACCAGTCATTAAAACTGACGAAGAATCTTTAATCTCTTTAGATGCTGAAACTGCCGTTGCCTATCAATCAATTTACAATAAAAATGGCGACAAAATTGCTTATATTGATGATATGGAATCCAGTTTGGATTCTTTCTCTTTAGGAATGGGTTATTCTATGTGGTCAAGAGCAAGTCGTCCTTATAGAAATTTTCTTCCAAGAGCTTCAATTGCTTGGTTTCTACGTGATACAAAATCACATCCTTTTAAAGCCGGTGATATTTATACCGGTTTATCCGAAAAAGAAGCTAAAGAAAATGTTTCGGTTATTTCAACAAGAATTACCACACCCCCGATTGCTCAACAAAATTCATGGGCCGGAATTATGAGATATTTAGGAACTCAGATGGATTTTTCAACAAAAAAATATATCGAAGTTTTAGTAAAAGTAGAAGATATTAATTCTAATGTCCCAATTACTCCACACGTTGTTATGCATTTGGATTTAGGTGATATCAATGAAGATTCATATGTCGAATACGGAGGATTAAATAAATTAAATACTGAAGACGGAGCACCTTATGAAGATGATGTTCCTGCCAATGAAAAAGGACATTATGACGGTATCTTTGAAGCTGGTCTTGAAGATGTCGGTTTAGATGGTATCCGCGACAAACATCCCGGAGATGATCCAAATGATGATTCTGAAAATTGGAAAGATAAAATGGAATCAAATGGAGATTATCTCTATAAAAATCGCTCTGAAAATAACGGTAAACTTGATTCCGAAGATTTAGACAGTAACGGAGAATTAAATACTTTAGACAGATATATCGAATATACTTTACCCTTAAATGATAACGAACTTGAAGTTACGGAATTAAAAAATGGTTGGAAATTATATCACATTCCTTTAAATGATTCCAGATATTTTGCAAAAATTTCCAATACCAATACTCAAGCAAAATTAGATGCTATCAATTATGCCAGAATTTGGTTTGAAACAAATAAAACCGTTGATGTTCACATTATCAACACCGATTTAGTTGGAAATAAATGGACTGAGGGTAAAATTAAAGATTATAGAGATGACATTATCCAATCAAATGATAATGAAACTTTATCGGTTGGAGTAATTGATAATAAAAAAGAAGGAAAACATTATCAACCACCTAAAGGAACTTTTTCAACAACAACAATTAATGGAGAAAAAACTCAAAGTACCGAACAATCGATATACATTGATTACAATAATTTGATGCCAAATCATTATGGAATTGTCAGACAATTTTTTGATAAACCAATTAACATTTTAAGCTACAAAAAGTTGAAATTCTATTTCTATATTGAAAAGCCAAACCTTTCTGCCGATTCAAGAGATGTTCAAGATCAATATGCAATGATCAGAGTTGGAACAGATTCCTTAAATTATTATGAAATTCGCTTCCCAAAAGAAGCAAGCGATTACACTGAAAAAATGGACGAAGATAATTGGACTGATTTTACCATTGATTATTCAAAATTAACCGGTCTTCATGATTCCGATGCTCCGATAAAAGATGAAAACAACGTAATTTATTTTAAACGAAATAATCCATCTTTAGCAAATATCAAACAAATTTCTTTAGGTATGTATATTCCGCAAGATTCACCGGCATTTTCAGGAAGAATTTATTATGATGATATCCGCGTTTCAGATCCCTACGAAGATATCGCTTTTGCCTCGACAGCCAGTTTACAAACAAAATGGGCTGACTTTATGCAAGCAAATTGCGAAGTATCTTGGTCAACTCCTAATTTTCCAACTTCTTCCTCACATAGCTCTGTTACCCAAATGAAAGAAAGTAAATCCTTAAAATTAACGAATAAATATTTTTTAAATAAATTCTTCCCTGTTAGTTTTGGTCTGGCATTGCCACTTACTTTAACCAGAAATGAAACTATTATAAATCCGGTTTATAAATATAATTCCGATGCGTTGGTTTCTGATCTTCCTAAAGAAGAAAAAGACCATGAAAAAATTTCCAACATATTGCGGAAAGCTCATCTGTCTTACCAAATAACCAAAACTCCGGATAATAAAATCATAAAATATACTTTAAAGAATCTTTCTCTTGATGCTGATATTCAAGAAACTCATTCTCAAAACGCATCAACAATTGATACAACAATTGTTCAAAATTATTCAGCGAAATATAACCTGAATATACCTGAAAATTTAGTTTCCTTCAACCTATTTAAAAAGTATAAATTCGGTTATTTCCCTTCTTCTTTTAATAATAATATTGCTTTTAGAAGTGAAGATTATAATAAATACAATTGGAGAAAAACTGACGGAGAATCTTTTTGGGATAAAGATTTGAATAAAAAAGATATTCGAACGATTAAGACAAATAATGTGATTTCTTATAAGATATTATCTGATTTTTCGATTAATTATAGTTTAGCAACAACGAGAGATTTAACTTTAAAAGAAAATGATAAATTTGTAACTTTTCACGGACAAAATATAGGTGTTGAAAAGAATAGAGATCAATCGTTTAACATTGTGTATAATCCAAATTGGATAAACAGATTTCTTACTATTAATGCAAGTTGTAAGCCGACATATCATGAAGATTATCAAAAGAAGGGGACTAATTCATCAGTTAATATTTATAAATATAGGGGTTCCGTGAACCGTACAACTTCTTTAAGCTTAAAAATTAAAAATCAGGAAGCAATTAATAGTCTTTTAGGATACATATTTAAAGATAAAGCTAAGATTAAAGTTGGGAAAAAATCTTTTAATAAAGCAGATTTACCTAAAGATATTAATGATGAAAAAATTAGAGCTATGTCCGATGATGAAATAAAAAAATTGATTGAACAAAATTCTCAAAAATCAGATACTGAAACTCAACATTATAGTTGGGAAGGCGAACCGGATAAAAATCCTGAAAAAATGTCTAAAAATGAAAAAAATAGCTCTAATTTCTTTTCAGGTTTCCTATTTTATCTAAATCGATTACAGAATATAAATGTCATCGTTTCGAATACTTACGGCACCAATTTTACAGATAGAGATACCAGACCAAGTTTTCTTTATCAACTATCGCTTCCTCATATTTTAGATAAAGATACTACAGAAGTTGCCGTTTATTCAACCAAAAAGAATAATGATTCTTATAGTGCTTCTTCCGGATTTCCAATACTTGATAATTTGACAACTACATTTTCTTATAAACAAAATATTTCCCGACAATATACTCGTTCAGCCGGTTCCAAAACTATTGAAACAAATTTTCCTAATTTTTCAGTATCTTTAACTAAATTAGAAACCTCATTTACTTATTTAGGTAATAAGTTTAATATTAATTTTCTAAAACATTCTGATGATTTTTTGACATCCTCCAGTCTATCCAGCTCTTTTGCAATTTCTAAAAAAGATATCGGATCTATTACTTGGAGTAACGATAATTGGGATAAACCTACTTCAACAATAACAACTGTAACAATGGCTCCAATTTTTAGTTGGACAGCAAATTGGGTACATAACTTCTCAACCTCAATCAGCTTTAATAACATTAATTCCAAAAATGTACTTAGAACAGTAACTCGTGAATCCAGCAAAAAAGGTCTTGCGGGAAATATCAAATATACTTATAAATCTCAAAGAGGGTTTAGAATTCCTGTAATTAAGAAATTTATGCCGATTAAAAACGAACTAACTTCACAAATAGACTTCAGCTATAACAAAAATTATAAAACTACGAATGGTTCTCAAGGAAAAAGCGTTACCGAAAATACAGCTTCTTTGAAAATTACGCCCGGATTAACTTACAAGTTTTCTAAAAGTATTGATGGCGGAATCAGTAGTGGTTATGAAAAAACAACAAATTATCAGCAACAAAAATCTATTCGAACCATAAAATTTAATTTATGGGCAACGGTAAAATTTTAAGGAGTTATTATGAGAATTGACCAATTACTGAAAAAATTATGTTTAATTAAAACACGAAATATTGCAAAAAATGCTTGCGATAAAAATCTGGTGAAAATCAATAATAAAATTGCTAAAGCAAGCTCATTAGTCAAAGAAGGAGACGTTCTTGAATATGAAATTTATGGTTTTAAAAATATTATTGAAATCAATACAATTCCAAAAGGAAATGTTTCCAAAGTAAAAGCTCCGGAATTTTATACAATAATTGAAAGAACAAAACTTGATTTAACTTAATTGATGGTTTAAAAAATACATTATTGCCGAAAAACTTATCTAAAGATATAAATTAGTTGACTCACAGATAAATTTTAACAAACTTGAAAAAAAATATGGTGAAAGAAAATATGATAAAAAAAATAGGTGTCAGAGTTTTAGAAGATAATAAGATTTTTGCATTGTTCGGAAATCGTGAATTTTCGTCTGAAAAGTTTAGAAAAAATCCGGAAGCATTTGATTTTTATGCAAAAAATAAATTTCCTGTAATTCAACCGAATCAAGTCCATTCAGATAATGTTGTTTGGATTGATAACCTCGAAAATTTCAATCAAAAAACATTTGATGCCGATGGAATAATAACCAATTTACATAATTGTTATTTATCAATCAAAACTGCTGATTGCATCCCCATTTTTCTTTATGACCCTCTAAATAATATTGTCGGAGCAATTCATGCCGGTCGAGAAGGAATTAGATTAAACATCATCGGGAAAGCAATTAATTTAATGAAAGCTAAAGGTTCTTGTTATCAAAATATAAAAGTTGCTATAGGTCCGGCAATCTCAGTTTCATATTATCCGGTTAAACCGCTAATTCATAAAGAATTTATTAATGACACCGGAATTGAACAATATCCTTTCAAACTTGATCTTCGCAAAGTTTTGTATTTTCAACTCAAAGCTTACGGTATTAAAAATATTATTGATGTTAATATTTGCACATGGAAAAACGATGATTTCTTCTCATACCGAAAAGAACATACACAAGAAAGACAATTAAATTTTATAGGAATGATCAATGAAACTATCTAATGAAAACGAAACTATTAGCATTGAAATAAGCGAAGATAAATATTCCGCTTTTATGACAATAAAAAAAACTAATGAACCGATTAAAGAGAATGATGTTTTAAAATTAATTGAAGAATCAGGAATTGTTTATGGCTTTGAAAATGCCAATTCATTTGTTGAACAAAAAGCCATCTCTAAAGACTATGATATTCCATTCCCACTGGCAATCGGAATAAAACCAACGGATGCTCAAGTTGAATTTGAATTTCTTTTTGATGAAAATAATTGCTATAACGAAAAAGCCTTTAATAACAATTTCGCTAAGTTAAAGGATTTTGAAACCATAAAAAAGGGGAAACCTGTCGCTCGATTATTCATCACAAAAATGCCTCAAAATGGAAAAGATATTTTTGGTACAACTAATGAAAATGATAAATCCAAAGAAGATATAATAAATTCCTATCTTGGCGAAAATGTCTCTTATTCAGTTGATCTAAGTCAAATTGTAGCTGATAAATCAGGATATCCTTATATCAATTCTTTAGGAAAAGTCTCAGTGAAAAATACTTTTGAAATTAATTCCGACTTGGATTTGTCTTTCGAGAATATTTCTTTGAGCGGAAACTTGGTAATCAATGGTAATATAAAAGATAAAATTGAAATAGATATTGATGGAACTATCGAAGTTAATGGTGATGTCAATAATGCAACAATCGAATCTACAGAGGAAATTATTATCAATGGCGATATCCTAAATTGCCGATCTCAAGGAATAATTTCTCAAGGTAACATTAGCTTCCATTCTGCAGAAAATTCAAGCGTTTCATCATCTAAAAAAATATTCTTTAGCAAAAATATTCATTTCTGCAAAATCATTGCCGAAGAAGGAGTAATCGGTGACCAAGAGGAAAGCTCAATCGTCGGTGGTCTTGTCCAAAGTGGAGTTTTAATTGAAGCAGCTTTAATTGGAAATTCCAGTGCTATAAATACGGAAGTAGAAATTAGTATCTCTCCCTTCACAAAAGAACGAATGCTTTTGTTAACTAAAAAAATTATGGAATTAAAAGAATTACCCGATTCTGATAAGTCGCAAATTCAACAAATGGAAACTGAACTTGACGTTTTGGAAGATAAACTTGAAGATGATATTAACAATGCTTTAATGAATTCAGAATCCACTTCAAGAAGAATTACGGCATACAAAAATATTTTCAGTGGTGTATATGTCAGAATTTTAAAAAAATCTCAAACAATATTAGAAGACCTTCATAAATCTTCATTTACGATCGAAAATGGTGAATTGATAATAGATGAATACATGTAGTAAATTTAATATAATTGACAAGATAAGAACATATTTTTTTTTGGTTATGAATCTAAAAAAAAATATTGGAGTTTGATTTGATATATTTTCAGAAAATTATAAATAAAAAAAATTTAAATAAAGAGCGAAACATTGAAGCATCTGTTTAGTTAACAGGTGCTTTTTTTTTGGAGAAAAAATGAATATAGATGAAATAATCAAACTGAGTTTAGAAGAAGATCTTGGACATGGCGATATTACAACCGATTATCTCGAAGTTGATGATATCGATTCTGTAGCTTTTATGATAGCAAAACAAGACGGTGTTCTGGCTGGCATCGATGTTGCTATTAAAGTTTTCCATACCATCGATTCCAATTTAAAAATCATTATTTATAAAAAAGATGGCGATTGGATTCTTAAAGGCGATGATTTAATCAAAATTGAAGGTAAAACATCCAGCATACTTAAAGCTGAAAGAGTTGCTTTAAACTTTCTCCAAAGATTAAGCGGTATAGCTACTCAAACCAGGAATTGTGTCAATGAACTTGATGGTTTGGAAACTAAACTTCTTGATACCAGAAAAACAACCCCTTTGCTGAGAAATTTAGAAAAATATGCAGTAAAAATTGGAGGTGGTTATAACCATAGATTTGGGCTTTACGATATGATAATGCTGAAAGAAAATCACATTAGAGCTGCCAATGGAATAACTGCTGCCGTAGAAAAAATTAAGCTAAGAAATACTTCCTATAAAATTGAAGTTGAAGTTACAAATCTTGAGGAATTAAAAGAAGCTGTTAATTCCGGTGCGGACCGAGCATTGCTTGATAATATGTCTGTAAAAGATATGAAAACAGCTGTTCAAAATTACAAAAATTATATAGAACTGGAAGCATCCGGTAATATTACCATAAAAAATATTAAAGAAATTGCCGAAACAGGTGTGCATTATATCTCTTCTGGTAGTTTAACTCATTCTTATAAATCCATGGATATTAGTTTATTGTTTAAGGAGTAAAAATGAAAAATATGATTAATGCACTCATAGCAATGCAAAAAATTGACGATGAAATCGTTGCAAAAAAACACATTAAAAATCAACTGCCTAAGCGACTAAAAAATTTAAAAGATAATGTTAAAATTACAAAAGATAAAGTTGAAAAACTCAAAAAGGACATTGATGACAATGTGGTGCAACAGAATTTGTTTGAAAAAGAAATCACATCAAATAAAGAAAAAATAGCTAAATATGAAAATCAATTGCTTAATATCAAAACTAATAAAGAATACAAAGCATTGAATAATGAAATTTCAAATTTAAAAAATGCGAATTCTCAGATTGATGAAAAAATAATCAAAGCCATGGATAAAGAAACAGATTTAAACGTAGAGTTTAATTCTGCCCAAACCGAAGCTAAAGAAGCACAAAAGAAATTGAACAGTGAAGAGGATGATTTAAATAAAGAAATTGTTCAGGTTGATAAAGATATCGCCGAATTAAAAAATCAAAGAAAAGAAATCGCGATAAAAAATCTCCCTCGCCAATTGATAAAACGCTACGGTCTGCTAATTACTAATAAAGCAGGAAAAGCTGTCGCTTTTGTTGAGAAAAATTCCTGCTCGGGTTGCGGTGTAAATCTTAGACCTCAATTAATTATAGAAATTGAAAAAGGCCAAAAAATTATTAGTTGCGAGAATTGTGGAAGATTATTAGTTAATAAACCAAAAGAAGACAAAGAAAAATAAAATTTGTCAGGAAGAAAAAATATCTGCTTCTATTTATTAGAAGAGGAACGTCCGAACACCGCAGGGTAGGATACTTCCTAACGGGAAGTCTTGGTAACAAGAAGCTAGCTCCACAGAAATAAACCGCCCTTTTTGGGGTAAGGGTGAAATGGTAGTGTAAGAGACTACCAGATCAAAATGTGAATTTTGATGCTAGGAATGCCTTATCCGGTGCAATGCCAAATAGGAAAGTTGTTCAGTTTTACTGAGCAGAGTTACCCGCTCTGAAACTTTCGGGTAGGCAGCTAAAGCCGGTCATTTATTGATATCGTTTGATAATAGTAATATCCGGATTAGATGAATAGATATTGGCTATTTTGTTAGAATAGTTACAGAATTCGGCTTAATTTCTTCCTGACTCATTTAGCCTTTTATTAGAATACATTTTTAAATCAGCATGATTTATTAATTTATGAATATTATCGCCATCGTCCGGATACAATGCTTTCCCCAAACTTGCTGAAATTGTAATTTGTTCTCCATAGATATCAAAAGGTTCTCTGATTTTTTCTAAAATTCTTTTTATAATTATCTCAATATATTTTTCATCTGTTATATGTGGTAACATTATCACAAACTCGTCTCCGCCATATCTTGCGAAAGTATCCATTTTTCTAATTAGCTGATTTATTCTTTGAGCTAACAATTGTAGAAGCAAATCACCTGCTTTATGACCGTAATTATCATTTACGAGTTTAAAATTATTCAAATCTAAAAAAATAACTAAAATATTAGTTGAATTTCTGGCAGCATTTTCTATAGCAATGTTAGCTCTGTCAAATAACAATAATCTGTTGGGAATTCCGGTAAGTTCATCGTGATAGGCCATAGAAAGATATTTTTCAAGAAGTAATTTATCCGTAGAAATATCCATTTGCACACCAAACATTTTGCATATATTTCCTTTATTATCCAACATAGCACTGCCTCGGTAAGAAAACCATTTATATTTTCCTGATGAATTTTTAATTCTGAGATCAATTTTAAATTTATTCAATTTTAGATTAACATAGTCATCTAATAATGATTGGAACTTTTTAACATCATCAGGATGAATAATTTTAAAAAAATCCTTTTTAGTAAATTTTTGACCGGGTTTAATTCCAAAATTTCGCCACAAATTGTGAGATCCGGTAATTCTATCTGATTGTAAATCCCATTTCCAAAGACCATCATTTGTATTGTGTAAAAGATATAAAAAAAGTTCTAAATCATCGTAAGAAACGGACTCATCTTGAATAATATTTTGAAAAATTTTCTTTTTTTTATTATATTCTTCATCTTGAACAGCTTTGACTTGGAGGAGCATTTTAACTGAAGAAATGAATTCGTGCAATTCAAATGGTTTAAGTAAATAGTTATAGCCTAATTTAATAAATTTGTTTTCTAAAACTTTATCTTTGTCTTTGCCGGTAATAATTAAAAATTTTGACTTGAGGAATTTTTTGTTTTTTTTGATTTCTTCTATCAAATCAATTCCATTTAATTCATCTAAAAAATAATCAATAATAAAAAGGTCAAAATAGTTATTTTTTATTAATTCAATTGCTTTTGAACTGCTATAACAAAATTTGACATCTACATCAACTAACGATTGCTTCATAGAGTCAAACAGTGTTGAAATCAAATCAGCATTGTCATCAATTAAGAGAATTTTTTGCATATTAAGACCTCTATTTTTTTTTCAATATCCGAAAATTTTGTTAATAGTGTCAAGAATTCTTTTCTGAATCTGAATAAAAATTTACCTTTATTAAGTTTTGCTTAATTTTTGGGTAGTGTTTTGCTTCCAATATCTTGAGGTTTTGAAGTAACGGTTTGATCTGTCGGTATAGTTTTGTCTTCGAGTATTTCTTCTTGTGTTGATTCTTCTAATGATTCTTCATCCACCTCATCAACTTCATCTTTTTTCGCCAATTCAGCAAAATAATTGATATTCAATTTAAAAAGCATTAAAGATGCAACAAATGAAAATATTATAATAATCACCCATTTAAGGAAAGTATATTCAGCTAAAACCAAGGAAATATTTTGGTAAATATGCCCATCTAAGAGAAATACATCGACCATGAGAAACAATAAGCTAATAATTAATAAAATTTTCATTTTAAATCTTCTATTATTTGGCAACTAACCGAAGTTACGCCTTTAACGCTTCTTAATTTTCTCATAATTTTTTTTTCATCTCCAAGCTTTACCTTAATTTTAATAATACCTTCTGAGCAATTTTCAAAATTCTGTAATTTAGAATCTATAACATCTACTTTCAGTTTCGACAAAATCTTAAAAATCTCAAGAAAAAAATTATTTATTTTGGTGGCACTAATTTTAATTTTAGCTGTTTTCAAATAGGTACTTTTTTTAGAATTAAAATCCCATTCAATTGGAATAATTCTATCGGATTTTTCATTAATAGCTTTTACTAATTCACTTTCATGGCAGTCAATTTTATGAATAGTTATCCCACGTCCTCTCGTTGTAAAGCCAATAATTTTATCCCCCGGAACAGGATTACAGCACTTTGCAAATCGGAAAAGTATATTATTTATATCGTTGATTTTAATTCCCGAAACTGAATTTTGAATTGAAGCAATCCACTCTTTATTGGTTAGCGTTTTTTCATTTTTAGAATTTTGGATTGCACCTTGATTATTTCGTAATTCTTCAATAATATCACTAATTAATAATTTTCCAAAACCAACCATCGAATAAAAAGTTGAATGATCTTTTATATGGAATTTCGATAATAAAACAGAAATATCACCTTCAGTAAAATCTATGGATTTCTTTATCAATTTTTTATTTAGAATATCTTTTCCCAATTTAATTGCTTCTTCAATTTCTATCCTTCTTAAATAAGATTTAACTCTATTTTGAGCTCTAGTAGAATGAAGATATTTAAGCCAATCTTTATTAATAGTTGGATTAGAAGCTGTAAGTATTTCAACAACATCTCCGGATTTTAATTTCGAACCAAAGTTGGCAATTTTACCATTTATTTTTGCACCGGCATAATGTGTTCCTACATCAGTATGAATTGCAAAAGCAAAATCGAGAGTTGAAGCGTCATTTTGAAGTTTATAATAATCACCTTTTGGTGAAAGAACAATGATTATATTTTTATAAAGATTTTTTATTTGGGAAGTAGCAATGCTATTAAATTTACTCATATCAAGATTATTTTTTAGAATCGAACGAATCTCACTAATTTGAGTTTCAAAGCTGCTTTGCATTTTTGACTTATTAATTTCTTTTTTATATCCTCGTTCCGAATAGTCATTAAATTCTTTATATCGCCAATGAGCCGCAATTCCTTCCTCAGCAATATAATTCATTTTTTTTGTCCTAATTTGAATTTCAATTTTTTTCCCGTTAGGACCTAAGACAATTGTATGGAGAGATTGATATCCATTTGGTTTTGGGCGTGCAATATAATCTTTAACAATATTAAAAGGTTCAAATTTGTTATGAATTAATCCTAAGGCTTGGTAGCATTCTGAAACTTCATTAACAATTATCCGAATTGCTGCTAAATCGTAAATCTCATTATAAGGCACTTTTCTCACGATATTTTTTCGATAAATACTATAAAGATGTTTGCTTCTCCCATAAATTTCAGCTTGGATTTTATTTTTTTTCAAAATATTACCGATAATAGGTTTAATTGAATTTATATATTCATCTCTTATTACTTTTTTTTCAGAAACTATTTTGACAATTTTTTTAAATTCTTCCGGCTTGCTGTATTTAAAAGAAAGATCTTCCAACTCCCATCTAATTTTGGCAAAACCAAAAAGATTTGCCAAAGGTGTATATATATCTAAAGTTTCATTTGCAATCCGAAGTTGTCTATCTTGGCTGACAAATCCTAAAGTTCTCATATTATGAAGCCTATCAGCCAATTTAATTGCTAAAACACGAACATCACGGGTCAATGAAAGTAAAAATCTTCTAAAATTCTCCGCTTGGATTTTTTTTTTGGATTCACTGGAACTGAATTTTACTCCAACAAGTTTAGTAACTCCTTCAACCAAAAAAGCGACATCTTCTCCAAATAATTCGGAAATTTCTTCTTTAGAATACTTTGTATCTTCAATCACATCATGAAGCAATCCGGCGATAACAGTGGATGTTCCAAAATTCATCTCAAGCAAAATCAAAGCGACATTAAGCGGATGAGTTACATATTCTTCTCCGGACTCTCTTTTTTGATTTTTATGTGCTTCAATAGTAAATTTTACAGCTTTTTCAATACAATCATAATTTACAGTTGTATATTTTTTGACTTTTCCGAGAAAAATATTCGGAGTAATCAGCTCATATTTCATTTTAGTATCTAATTTTTAATTCCAAGCAAACAATTTTATTTTTTTCATATAAATAAATAGCTTTTTCAATATCGTTAAAATCTGATACATAATAAATTTTTTCATTAGATTTAAAGACATTCAACGTATCACCGTTGGAGGTATTCATTAATGATAATTTATATTCTTCAGGCACCAACAAAATTGATTTCAGCAATCGTTTATCATCTTCATAAGAAATCAAATGCGGATAATATCTACAACCTTCAATTTTACTAATTGAATGAGTTTCGACATTCCAAACTTCCTTTCCGGTAGATTTTTCAAGACAAAAAAGCTGATTTGAAGTTCGCACCAAAAGTCTATTTCCATTAATGAATTCAACGGAAATTATTTCTGATTTTAGATCATGCGACCATTTCCTAGATTTTTTTTTCATTCGATAACAAAAAATTTTACTTTTAGAAATAAAATAGAAATTCTTAGTATCAAAAAGAGGCTTATAAGTTAGAGGGAAAGTCAGTGGTGAGACCCAAATTGTTTTTAAAGAAATATTTTTTTTTGGAATAAGCAACAGACCATCTTTAATATTCAGGGAACCGGCAATCTTATTCAAATCAATATTGCTAATTTCACGATTAATAATTTTTTTTTGAATATCAAGCTGATTTTCGATTTCGTTATTTCCGAAAAACGCATAATATGCTGATAGAAAAATCAGAACAAATAAAATCAAGGCAGAAATTCTGGCATTTTTCTTTTCATACCATTTTTTTTTCAGGATGGGATAAGATTTTTTTTTAGATATTATTGAATAGGGAAATTTCTCTTCAGAATATAATTTTTCAATATTAGCGACAATATTCCATTTAGTTATTTCATAATTTTGCAATTTCTCAGCAAACTTAGCAGGTAATGAAAAAAACACATCTTCCGGCAACAATTCAAATTCATATATTTTAAAAGAAATATCTTTAGCAAAAAATCCAAGTAAATTCAAATCCGATTCGGATTTTACAGCAAAATTTTCCCAACCTGAACCAATTGTTATTATTTTATTATCTCGCAGAACGCCGCAAAGCATTCGTCCGAATTGTACAACAAAAATTTTATCACCTTCAATATGGGTATATAATAGAGAAATACCGTGTTCTAAAGATTCACTTTTTTCAAATTTAGCAAAAAGTTCCCAATTCAAATCAATAAATAAATTATTCAATGAACTTTTAATCTCGTCACAACTCATCATTTCAAAATCAATATTCATTATCTTAGACAGAATGAGAGAATTTACAGAATTGATCAATGGAGTATGCTCCAAAGAATAGGTATGGATTACATCAAAAGACTCATTTAATTGAAAATAAGTACTTAACGTAAGATTTTTGTTATCATGTGAAATACTTTCTAATTTAAGCATTTTATTTTACACCCACCATTTTATAAAACTTCGATAAAAAACTCTGAACAACGTTGGATAATCCATTAACATATTAGTATAAGAAGCGTTTGCAAGAGGACAATAGCAAGATTTTTCAGCAATTTTCCTCCGCTCTTTTTGCATCTCTTTACTTTTCCATATCTTTTTAAAATTAAAATTATTTTCGCGTAAATTTCCAAACTTATTGGCTTTTACACAACATTGCCACACATCTCCGTCAGGAGAAATTTGTACTGAAGAAATACCTGCATAACAAGGAAGAATTTGAGTCTTATCTCGCAAAATTTTCTTAACCAAGTTATAATATTCAATTCTAAAAGCCTGTGTAATTTTGCTCATACCTTTATACTTTGTATGTTTAATTCGATGGATAAGAAAATCAATTGAAGATTTATAAGCAAGCATACTTGGAGAAATATTGGCATTAATTGTACCCAATTCATTTCGTTCTTCCGCAATTTCCGTGATATAAGAATCCGGGTTCATATCCATTAATTGGGTTGCTATCGAAGTAAAGTCACGAACGTTGAATCTGGAAATAACAGTATGAATTCCAATAGATAAGTTTGGAATTTTCAATTCTTTTAATCTTCGATATGTCTCCATTACTTTTACATAATTTCCTTTTACATTGCGAATTTTATCGTGTTGAGAACCAATTCCATCAATTGATAAATTAATTATCAAGTTTGCATCTTGGCATTTAAAAGCAATTTTTGGAACAAAATCCAAAATTCTATCGGTCAAAATTCCGTTAGAAGGAATGTTAATAATTTTTGGTTTTGAAATCCTATATATCTTGGTTACAACTTCTACTAAATCTTTTCTTAAGAATGGTTCTCCCCCACTAAAAGTTATCCAATAAGGAGCTTTGCCAATGTTTTTAAAAATCTTAACATATTCATCGACGGTTAGATTATCAGCTTTTTTCTTATAAACATTACAGGTACTGCATCTTGAATTACATTGATAAAGCAAACTAATCGTATAATTCATTGGAAGTATTTTTGGAAAACCAAACTTTCTAAATATCTGATAAATAGGAATTTTAGGAATAATCTCTAGCATTTTACACTCTTATTTTTTTAAATTTTTTGTACTGGTTGCAATTTCCCATTTAAAGGGATTTTTCTTCTTAACATTATAATCATACCAACCTAAAATTCTTCCAATAATTTCGAGCATCATCGTAAAAAAAATTTTATGAATAGAAGCAGGTCTTGATATAATTTCATCAATTGTTATTTTGAAAAGAATTGCGGGGTTTAAAGATGTTACTTTGTAATTTTTTGTTTTCATCAACCAATAATGCCCGGCTGAAATTCTACGTCTTTGCAATAGAAAATCGGAAACATTTTCCGGTCCTTTATTAATTATAATTGCATTTGGAATATATTTTTTTTGAAGATTATGAGCTTTTATTTCCGCTTCGATACTGGCTTCATCAACAGCACTTTCAACCGGTATTTTTTCAAAACATCTTCGAAAAGCAATCATTTCTCCTAATTTAGGATTTATTAACGCCATTTTATGATGAAGTTTCCAAAGAAGATTTACAGAAAATCCTACCAAATTTTTAGTAGAATTAATAGGTATTGGTCGTCCACCGGTCATACCGATTTTTTCATTTTCAAAAGGAATAACAATTTTTTCAATTGTATCTTGTCCCGGAATTGTATCTCCGCTCTCAATAATCAATATATCTGTTTTTGCATTTTTTATAAAGATGTTAATCGCCGAAGATTTTCCGTTTCTTTCTTTCTCCGATATCAATTTTATTTTTGGATTCTTTTTCTCATACTCTTTAACAATTTCATCAGTACCATCTTTGGAAGCACTTGAGACAACTATTATTTCTTCAAGATTGACCTTTTCAAAATCCTGAGATAATACGGAATCTAATAATCCGGAAATATTTTGAGCCTCGTTATAAACAATTATCCCAAGACTGCAATTTATTTTATCTTTAGTCATTAGCTTCTGTTTCTGTCTTTTTTTCTTTTTCTAAATTATTTGAAATAGTGTTTAAAACCCCATTAATAAATTTCCTCGTATTTTCGTCCGAGAACTTTCGCGTAACTTCCAAAGCTTCATTAATAACAATTGCTACGGGAGTTTTTGTATAAATAATTTCATAACCGGCGATTCTTAAAATACTTAAATCAATTGGAGGCATTCTCGAAAACTCAGTATTTTTTGTATATTCTTGAATTTTCTCATCAATAACGGTGATATTAGTTAATGTACCTTTGAGTAATTCTTCCGAAAATTTGAATATTTTGGAATCTTTTTCAATATCAAGATCATCACATATTTCTGACAATTTATCTTCGAATTTAGAGACTAATTCTAAATCTCCCAAATAATCACTGGTTTCTACAAAATTTAATGAGTATAATGTTTGCACTGCTATTTCTCTTGATTTTCTTCTTAATCCCATTATATTTATATTCCTTTGTATAAGTTTATCATTTCAATTGCAGTTAATGAAGCTTCCCAACCTTTATTACCGCTTTTTGTTCCCGCACGTTCGATTGCTTGTTCAATTGTATCCGTTGTGAGAACGCCAAAAATTACCGGAATTCCGGTCTGTAAAGAAACATTAGCAATTCCTTTACTAACTTCTGCGCTTATGTAATCGAAATGAGGAGTTGCTCCGCGAATAACCGCACCTAAACAAATTACGGCATCATATTTTTTTGTTTCGACAACTTTTTTGGCAGTGAGAGGAATTTCAAAAGCACCCGGTACCCAGTAAATATCCATACTTTCTTTTTTCCCTTCATGTCTAACAAAACAATCTATTGCTCCATCTAAAAGTTTGCCATTAATAAATTCATTAAACCTACTGACAACGATAGCAATTTTAGAATCTTTCGCTGTTAAATTTCCTTCTATAATTTTCATAAATCCTCTTTTAAAAATTTTTAACCATAAAATTTTAGATATGATAAATAGCAAGATTTTTTTGAATTTTGAAAGTTGATTATTATTGAAAATTTTTAGAATATGTTATCTAATAAAAAAAGCTCTCAAAATTTGAGAGCTTTTAATGGGATAGTTGTAAATTTAATCGTGTGAAATTGCTCCCATCGGACATCCGTCTTCAGCTTCAATCGCTGAGATTTCTAATTCTTCAGGAACAGGATTTAATATTACTTGAGATTTATCATCTACTAATTTAAAAACCTCAGGACATGTTGCTTGGCAAGCACCACAACCTACGCATAATTCTTGATTAACTTTAAATTTCATAATCACTCCGGTTTAAAATATCGGGAGATAATTCTCCCGATATCATTTTTTTATCCAATTAATGTTTTTATATCATCTTTGACATTAGTAATTCCTGCAATACCAAACTTTTTAACTAAAACGTCAATAACATTTGGAGACATGAAAGCCGGAAGTGTTGGTCCTAAATGGATGTTTTTAACACCAAGATACAATAAAGCCAATAAAACAATAACTGCTTTTTGTTCATACCAAGCAATATTGTAAGCAATTGGTAATTCATTAATATCATCAAGGCCAAATACTTCTTTTAATTTTAAAGCAATTAAAACAAGAGAATAACTGTCATTACATTGTCCGGCATCAAGAACTCTTGGAATTCCACCGATATCACCAAGATTTAATTTATTGTAACGGAATTTTGCACAACCGGCAGTAAGAATAACACTATCTTGAGGAAGTTCTTTTGCAAAATCCGTATAATAACTTCTACCTTTTTGACGCCCGTCGCAACCAGCCATAACAACGAATTTCTTAATAGCTCCCGATTTAACAGCTTCAACAATTTTATCAGCCAATGCAAAAACTTGAGCATGAGCAAATCCACCAACAATTTTACCTGTTTCTATTTCAGTAGGTGAAGGAAGGGTTTTAGCAAGAGCAATTACTTCTGAAAAATCTTTTTGTTTTCCTTCTTCAGCTTCTTCAATATGTTTTACACCTTCAAATCCAACTGCATTAGTTGTGAAAACTCTGTCAATATATGATTTTTTAGGTGGAACCAAACAGTTTGTAGTAAGAATAATTGGTCCGTTGAATGAATCAAATTCTTTATCTTGAAGCCACCAAGCGTTACCATAGTTTCCAACAAAATGGTCATATTTTTTGAAAGCAGGATAGTAGTTTGCAGGAAGCATTTCACCATGAGTATAAACATCAACTCCGGTGCCTTTGGTTTGTTCAAGAAGTTCTTCCATATCTTTTAAATCATGTCCGGAAATAAGAATAGCAGGATTATTTCTTACCCCAATATTTACTTCCGTAATTTCAGGATTACCATAAGTTGAAGTATTAGCTCCATCAAGTAAAGCCATAGCATCAACGCCATACTTACCTGTTTCTAAAACGAGAGCAACAAGTTCATCAACAGTTTTCGAATCATCAAGAGTGGTAACAAAAGCTTTTTCCATAAACATGATTAATTCTTTTTGTTTTTTATCTAATCTTTCAGCATGATCGTAATAAGCAGCCATACCTTTTAATCCATAAATGGTAAGCTCACGAAGTGAACGAATATCTTCATTTTCTGTTGTAAGAACGCCAACTGTAGCAGCTTTTTCATCAATATTTTCATCAGTGATAGTAAATGTTGCAGCGTCATGATCAGCAAATTTTACTTCCATTCCTAATTCTTTTGTCTTTGATTTTAAAATCTCTCTGATTTTGATAGCTTCTTTAATTTGTTTAATAAAGAAATTTCTATCGAAATTAGCATTTGTAATTGTTGAGAAAAGGCTTTCAGCGATAAATTTATCAACACCTTCACAAGGTTTGCCGATTTCTTCTCGCATCTTTGCCGGGATATTAACTCTAAATATTGAGATTCCTTTAAGTGAATAAATCAATAAATCCTGAAGATTTGCTACATCACCTTTTTTCCCACAAATTCCGTTTACTGTACACCCTTTGTTGCCAAGAGTTTCCTGGCATTGATAACAAAACATACTCATAATTTTCTCCTTTTCGGGCTTGTTTACCCCTTTATTTTTTTTTCAAATTAAACAACGTAACCAAATTAATGATTACGAATGACTTTTTACTTTTTACTTAAATTAATGGTAATTGGCGTAGCATTCCCGATGTTATCACTTACCGGACAACGTTCTTCTACTGCTTTCGCCCATTTTACTAAAGTTTCTTCATCCATTTCCGTATTAGGACGAATTTTAACATCTATGTATTGATATCCCGTTCTTTCTTTCGATGATTTTCCCATAAATTTTAAAGGATTCATTCCACCTTCAATATCTATTTCCATACCATGAAAATCAAAACCCATTTCTTTGGCAACCATGTGACCAACGACGTTTAAACAACCGGAAAGGGCACCTAAAAGAAATTCTACAGGATTTGCCCCCGTATCTTTACCACCCAAGTGTTTTGGCTCATCGATTATCATACTAAAATCTCTAGCTTTAACTACTGTCCGCGTTGGACTTTCGCTTTTAGCATTGATCTTAAATTTAACTAATTTCACTATAACTCCCTGTATTTTAACAAATTATTCTCATAAAAAATAATAGTTAATCTACCTAATCTTTTAATAATCTCATTGGAATATGTTAAAGCTAATCATATCCAAGTTTTTGTTTATTCTTTATTATATGTCAAGAAATATATAATTAATATCCTTTTCCGGCAGCTGACACATTGTCAGGATCAAAAGCGTGGCAAGGAACTACCCCATAAATCATTTCACAATTAGGACATTTATCTTCAAAAGTTTCCATTTGGAATGTTTCTCCGCACTCAACACATTTTATTTGCATCGGCATCGGCATAAATTGTTCAGCAAATCCCATTTGTCTTACTTTATCAACAACTTGTTTCCCGTTCTCGAAACTTCCCATACAACCTTCATGAATATTTTCAGCCATTATTTCTCCTCATTTTCTATTTTAGTTATTTTTTCACCTTGTCTTAATTTAGTTCTATAAGCTAATAAAGTTCTGTCCATCTTTTCTAAAGTTGATAAAATTTTTCGTTCTTCTTCCGTAGTTTCAATTATTTTTTCAATTGCCCCATTTTTAATTACAATTCTCTTATTTCCCAACAACGCAAGAATAGGATCGTGAGTAGCTAAAAGAACTATTTTATCTTCTGAAAGCAATAATGAGAGTGCCTTTTTTCTATCAATTCCGGCATTTTCTATTTCGTCAATCAGAATTATCGGAGATTTACTTAGAATAGCTGTATCGGCAATCATCAAAGCTCGTGACTGTCCGCCACTTAGACTGGTAATGGGTGTATCGTCGTCAAAACTTTCCCCTGCCAATTCATTTGCTTTTTCAATAATTTTTTTTATAATAATTTCTTTATTTTCCACAAATCTGCTTTCGGCGTGAAGTTCAATAAATTCATAAACTGACAAATCCATTACAAAATTCATATTTTGAGACAATTGAGCAACCAATTTTTCTGATGAAGAAAATCGCCATTTTTTATCAGGAATTTCATCATTAATTAATATCGTTCGTAAAGTTGGTGTATCCTTTTGGGCAACCCATTCTATATCACCTAACAATCTGCTTTTGCCTGACCCTGTTGGCCCGACAATAGAAATTATTTCACCTTGAAAAATATCTAATTTTTGATAATTTTCCGGATTCCCGAATTTGTCCGTACCGGGAAAAATTGTTATTTTCTCGACTTTATTCTCATTTTGACCAAGAAATTCTGACATTTGATTAAGGAAGTCAGCTATCTGTTGAAATTGAAGTTCAATATCTATAGCATTATCTTCAATTTCTTCCTCAGTAAACTTTTCAAAATACTCTTTTAAAGTAAGGTTTTCTTTTTTCTCAATATCAAAATTATTATCTTCAAAATAAGAAGATAAATAAGGATGTTTTTTTACCAAATCGCCAATAACTTTATTTTTTATATTATTCAAATTATATTTCATTTCTTATCCTCATTATGCAATTCCATTTTTCGGATATTTCCCATTTGAAAATTCTCCCCGATTCTAGTTTCTCCCAAACAATATGAGCAAAGAGCTGACGGCATTGGAAATCTTAATTCTTTTCCGACAAGAGAGTTAAGATTATCTTTCTCTTCATAAAGTAAAGAAGAAAGCTCAAAACTTCCCTGACCGGTTAAACCATTAATATTCATAATAATTGCTGCCGGATTTACCATATTTACTCTCGAAGCAAAAACTTCTCGTTCAGCTTGTGAAACAATATCGCCTTTTGTGATAACAACGATGTCGGCAGATTTTAACATTGGTCCAATTTTTTTAGGAGTATTTATCCCACTTAAATTATCAATTACGCAAACCGCTTTTATACCTTTTATATATGGAGAACATCGATTACACAAACCTGCAGATTCACTAATGAGGATATCAAATCCATTATCAACACCCCATTTTGTAACTTCTTCAATATTACTAATGAAATAATGATCCGGACAAAGAGCACCTGAAAGTCCTTTTTTGACAGGGATTCCGGCTTTTTTATAAATCAGATCATCATCTGTATAAAGACAGTCAAATTTTACAACGGCTACTTTAAACCCGCGTTTCTGTAGGGATTTAATTGTTTTGAGAATTACAGAAGTTTTCCCTGAGGAAGGCGGGCCTGAAAATGTGATAAGATTCATCTTATTCTCCTTCAGAAATTGACGATTCAAAAACATTTTCACAATGATGAATTAATTTACTAATATTATTATTATAAATATAATCCCAACCAAGCCACATTAATTTATTTTCTTTAGGAATTCTATTATCAATATTTGGATGAACACTCGGAAATAGCCCACTATGAGAAAGAACTTTACCAACGGTTTCCGATGCAAAAAAATCTACAACAGGTTGCAAATCAGCCATTTTTTCTTTTTTAGACAACATAAATATGGGACTGACAATAGCTCCATCTTCAGGCCAAACTGCTATCATTTGACCGCCGGCTTTTACCATTCTTGTGAAAAAATAAGGCATAATCGTAATTATCGGTACATTTTTTCTTCTCTCACTTTTTACCATTTGAGATGGATGTAGAGATTCCAAAAGACTTCTCCCCAATTTCTCAACACCTTCATCACCATATTTTTTATGAATATTCAGAAGGATTCCGTTAAATAAATCAAAATCACCGACTGGTAAAGAGACTCTTTTTTCAAATTCAGGTTTTAAGATATCTTCCCATGTTTTTGGTAAAGGTAAATCTCCCAATTCCTTAGTATTGATAAGAAATACAGCGGGAACTATTCCTATCATAGCATAATGTTTCTTTGGATCTTTTAATTCAATCCCATCAAATAAGGAGTTGAATTTTTTCAATTTGGTTGTATCTTCGAACACATTTTGCTTTTTATATTTTCCAATCATTTCTTCATCAAAAAACATATCAAAACCGGCT
>JAMOQM010000127.1 GCA_027064005.1 Candidatus Cloacimonadota bacterium
TAAGGATAAAAAATCCGCTTACAATTTATTCAAAGAAGCGAAATCCTATCTTATGAAAGCAAATTCTAAAACAGATAAAGAATCTGTTAAAAAAGATATAAAAATTAAATTGAATACTTTAACAAAACTAATGAAGGAAACAGAACCAAGTTTCTTCGATTAGAATAAAGTTATTAGATAAATCCTCCCATAAATTTGGGGGGATTTTTTTTAATCAAGATAATTTTCTATAAAAATAATATCTCTATACAGAAATTACAAAAAAAAATGTAACAAACGAAAAAATCTTGCAACTAACTGCAAAACAGCATTTTAAAAGGATATAAAATCTGTCTGAAATTTTATTTATTAAATTTAAAGAAATTGCTTGCTATAATACAGACACCTAAAAAAAATACTAAAAAAAATAGTTGGAGGAAAAATGGCAAAGAGAGCTTATAATTTTAGTGCTGGTCCCGGAGTTTTACCTGAATCAGTCTTGAGAGAAGTTCAAGAAGAAATGCTTGATTATCGAGGACACGGATTATCTGTGATGGAAATGAGTCATAGATCACCTGTTTATCAAGGGATTATTGATGACGCAATTAATCGAGTAAAAAGATTAATGAAAATTGGTGATGATTACGAAGTATTGTTTCTACAAGGTGGGGCAAGTACCCAGTTTTTAATGATTCCAATGAATTTTTGTCAGGAAGGTAAAGTTGCTAACTACATCAATACCGGTGCTTGGTCAACAAAAGCTATCGCTGAAGCAAAAAAAATAGGCAAAGAAGTTCATGTTGCTGCAACTTCAGAAGACAAAGATTTCACCTATATTCCAAAAGAATTTAATCTTTCAGAAAATCCTGCATATTTACATATCACAACCAATAATACAATTAGAGGAACGGAATATAAACACATTCCTGAGCTTCCTGCCGGAGTTCCTATTATTGCTGATATGTCATCAAACATTTTCTCAAAACCTCTGGATTTTAAACGATTTGATGTTATTTATGCCGGTGCTCAAAAAAATATGGGACCGGCAGGTGTTACCCTCGTTGTAATCAAAAAAGAAATGCTGAAAACAATTAACAAAAATATTCCTACAATGCTTGATTATTCTATCCACGCAAGTAAAGGTTCAATGTTCAATACACCTCCCACATTTGCAATTTATGTAGTTGGAAAAGTATTAAATTGGATTGAAGAAATGGGTGGTCTCGAAGCAATTGAAAAACGTAATATCAAAAAAGCCGATTATATGTTTAATATTTTTGATTCTTCAGATTTCTTTAGGGGAACTGTTGTGCCTGAAGACAGGTCTTTGATGAACATTCCTTTTAGATTACCAAGTGAAGAATTAGAAAAGAAATTCTTAAAAGAAGCTACCGAATCCGGATTTTTAAATATTAAAGGTCACAGAAGTGTCGGCGGATGTAGAGTTTC
This sequence comes from Candidatus Cloacimonadota bacterium, assembly GCA_027064005.1. Classification (GTDB taxonomy): domain Bacteria; phylum Cloacimonadota; class Cloacimonadia; order Cloacimonadales; family JAMOQM01; genus JAMOQM01. The sequence goes on from JAMOQM010000127.1 coordinate 1,429, forward strand.
TCTTTACAATTCGTTACCAATGAGAGCTGCTGAAGATCTTGCAAAATTCATGATTGAGTTTGAAAAAAACAATAAATAAAATTAATAAATTCGTATGGGCAGAATTTACTGCCTGTACGATTTTTCTTTAAAAAACAACTCTTCAAAATCTAAATTTCTTAATCTTAGAAATACTTCCCGGCATCCCCCGGAAATTTACCGAACAATACAAGCTAACTTATCTATAATGAAGGAAATAAATTGCATAAAAGTTAAGGGGAATCTTGCATTTATATGAGCTCCCTATAATTAATTTTATAAATTACAAAAAAGTAAAAGCAAATTGCGAGAGTAGAACAATCTGCCGGATTGTTTATTAAATTCCTAAACCTGTTAAAATCTTTTTTGAAAGTAGAGACGCCCAAATTGGGCGTCTCTACTATTTTGGAATTTTTTTGGGGGATGGTAATATTTGAAGCAAAAATCTTGACTATAAAGAGTAAGAAAAATTATGTGAAAATAATTGGATGAATTATAAAAATGATAAAAGGAAAATATACGCTATTGTTGTTATCCCGTCAAATAAGAGGTATAACAAACAATTGATGATACACACAAGTTAGTACCAAGACAAATTAAGAGAGTACAAAATGAATGATATATTTTTTAACGAAATAAATGAGCTAATAAAAGCAAAAAAATGGGAAACAATAAAAAGTAAATTGTCTGATTTATTATCTCCTGATATTGCAGACATTATTAAAACGTTTAATGGTGAAGAAGCTTTAATTCTTTTAAGACTATTATCTCAGCAAAAACAATCAGATGTTTTTTCTGAATTAGATATTGAAACACAATCTTACTTGGTGAAAAATATAGAGAAGAAACATCTTCAACAGATAATAGAAGAATTAAATCCGGATGAAAGAACTGATTTGTTTGAAACACTTTCACCGAAACTAACGCAAAAATTATTGAATATTGTATCTCAAGATATAAAAAAGGAAATATTAAAATTTCTAGGTTATCCTGAAAATAGCGTTGGCAGAATGATGACAACAGAATATGTTGTTTTGAAATCATACTGGAGTATTGAAAAGGCTATTCAACATATAAAAAAATGGGGTCAGGATGCGGAAACAATTGATATGATTTATGTTGTTGATAATGATTGGAAATTGTTAGATGATATTCCTATTAGAAGAGTGTTTTTAGCAGAAGATAATTTAAATGTAAAAGATATAATGGATCATTATTATATATCAATTAATGCTAATGAAGATCAAGAAAAGGCGATAAAATTATTTAGGAAATATAATCTTGTTGCATTACCTGTCGTAGATGAAAGAAACTATTTTCTAGGTATTGTTACCGTTGATGATATTCTTGATGTTTTACAAGAAGAAAACACCGAAGATTTTGCAAAAATAGGTGCTGTTGATATAGAAACAAAAGATTTAGGTTTTATAACTGATTTAAAAAATATTTCTATTGGTAAAATATATAAAAGCAGAATTACTTGGTTATTTACTCTATTGATAATGGATTTATTAACCGGAAGTATAATTCAAGGATTTGAATCAACAATTGCTAAATATGTAGTTCTTGTTACTTTTCTTCCGGTATTAGTTGATACTGCCGGTAATTCCGGTAGCCAATCGGCAACTTTAATAATTAGAGCAATGGCTTTAGGAACTGTTCAAAAAAAGGACTGGTTTTTTTTGCTTGGAAAAGAATTCCTTGTAGCTACGCTCATCGGAATAACAATGGGAGCTGGTATTTCAATTATGGGCTTTGTTAGAGGCAAAAGTTTAAAAATTGCCGGTGTAGTTGTAATTTCAATGATTGTTAATGTTATTATTGGTAGCCTAATCGGTATGTTATTACCGTTTATTTTCTCAAAATTAAAAAAAGATCCTGCTACTGCAAGTACCCCATTAATAACAACATTAGCAGATATTATTGGTACTGGGATTTTTTTAGGAATTGCATATTTGATACTTGGATAAATAAAGTCCTGTGGCTAACAAAAAATATAGTGTATGTCGCATATAGTTGTAAATATGAAAAGATACATTTTAGATGAAAATGATTTGTAGAATGAAAGAGAATCGTTTCAAACTATAGCACACACCATATTCAAATGAAAAATAGAATAGAATTAATTGAAATGTATTATTTAAGAGATTGATTTTTGAAAGAATAGATATAGTAAATAGTTTCGCTCCCAAAAATACGAATGCAGTGTGCTCCAAACATTATGTTTATTTGAGGCAAACCCGGCATCGCCCGGAAATTTACCGAACAATACAAGCTAACTTATCTATAATGAAGGAAATAAATTGCATAAAAGTTAAGGGGAAGCTTGCATTTATATGAGCTCCCTATAATTAATTTTATAAATTACAAAAAAGTAAAAGCAAATTGCGAGAGTAGAACAATCTGCCGGATTGTTTATTAAATTCCTAAACCTGTTAAAATCTTTTTTGAAAGTAGAGACGCCCAAATTGGGCGTCTCTACTATTTCCATCTACAATCGATTAGAATCCACAATTTATTCTTTAGAAGATACGTTAAATGTACCATCTGGTTACAGTCCTGGACATGGACAACTGTCTTCTGATGGATTAAAGTATTACTTTAGTCTAGAAGACATACTGATAGGATCTAAAAAACTTTTTCTATATGAACGTCAGAATGTTTTGTCTCAATGTGATTCATTATATTGTCTTGAAAATGATGACTTTAATACTGATTTAAGATACTATCAACCAAGCGTCTCAAATCAACGATCATTATTCAAAAGGTAATCACTCTGTTATCTGGAATGGTAAAGACGGCAATGATAAAAATGTTGCATCAGGCTTGTATTTCTATAAATTGTCATCAGGTAAAGAAACCCAGGTGAAAAAAATGTTGCTTCTCAAATAACTTTTTGATTTCTTTGTCTCATCCTTTAAGCCCCTCTCTTGTTTTGAAAAGTGGGGGTGGGGTGAGTTCAGGATGAGGTGGTAAAATATGAAAAAAATTATAATTCTTTTCCAACTACTAATTATTAACTATTCATTATTAATTAGTATTGAAGTTGGAGGTCATTTAACACAAGACACAACTTGGTCACCGGAGAACAATCCATACCATGTTATAAATGGACTTCATATAGATGCAGGAGTTACTCTTACTATTCTACCCGGGACTGTAATACAGATAAAATCTGCTTTTTTATCTCAAGAAACTTTTGATGATTTTTGGTACTATGGAGAAAACAGTTCTGTAGCAAAATATATTTTCTGTGACGGTAGAATCATTGCAGAAGGTACGTCAGAAAATCCTATTCTATTCACAAGAGATCAAGATATTCAATATTATCGGTGGGGCTGTATTTGGATAAAAGAGAGTGATGAAGCTTCTTTGTTTAAATATTGTGATTTTGAGTATTCTTCAGAAATTGCTTCTTTTCAATTTAATATTTCTGGAGGGTTAAATTTAGGTAATTCTACTATTATAGAAAATTGTACATTTACAGCAACATGTGCTGCAATTGGGCATTATTTACTAAATAGTCAGGTAAAAATCTACATTGTAAATAACAAATTCATCTTTGATGAAGAAGATCATATTCCTTGGTTAGGTCAAAGAGCAATAGATTTTAGTTCTAATTACTTTGATAATAGTTTACCGGAACAGATACTAATAGCAGGAAATGAATTTTATGGTATGAAATTAAGGACCAACGTTGACGCTATGATTATAAACAATAACTTCATAGATTGTGGAATCTACTTTAAAACCGAGGATTTGCCAGCTTATATCTACGGTAATGAAGGAGAAGAAGAATTTTGGTTAAAAATAGAAGATCAAAACTCTTGTGGTGTATATATAAAAAAAAATAAATTTATTGATGGCGATGAGTTCTATAGTTTAAAACATTCGAGCGATCATGATCCTGGTTATTATGAAATATGTGAAAATGAATTTTATGGTAAAGTTGATTTAGATTCCCAAGAAGCTACAGGAAAATTTTTTAATAACATAATTCAAGATTCAGAACAGGATTTTGGTCTTGAAACTCTTGGATATTTTGATATTCAAAATAATATAATTTCAAATTGTGATTATGCTTTAGGATTAGGATGGAATTTTTTAAGATTTAATAATAATATTGTAGTAAATAATAATTATGTGCTTGATACTATTGTTGATAATGGAAGATTTCATACAAATAATATCTTTCTAAATAATGAAGATTTTTATAATTATGCTTATCATGACAGCTTACCATTTTCATATAATATTATTGATGCAGGACAATTAAACGAAATTAATCTTCTCGGTGGAAATAATATTGAGGTTTCAGAATCTGATTATGATCAAATCTTTGAAGATTTCCAAAATGGAGATTTTCATTTAGCAGAAAGTAGCATTGCTATTGATGCCGGATTAAATCCGGAGACAGAAATATTTCCTTTCGATTTTGATTTTCATCAAAGAATTTTTGATGGCAATAATGACGGAGAAGCAGGAATTGATATTGGGATTTATGAATATGGTTCACCACAATTCGGAAAACTTACTGGAATTATCAGAGATAGCGAATCAGATGAACCAATCCCATATTGTCTAATAAAAATAGATAATGAGGCTGGAAATTTTGAGTTTAGTGACAGTCTTGGATATTATGAATTTAATCTTCCTGCAGGAACTTATGATTTATACGCAGATAGAATGTTTTACGAAGATCAAATAGTAGAAAATGTTACAATAGATTTTGAAGAAGAATTGAATGTAGATTTTACTATGAATCGAATAACTGATAATGTGGCTAATCAAGTCGAAGATGTCCCATTTTTTAAACTAAATGCAAAGAATTACCCTAATCCTTTCAACCCAACAACTACAATTTATTTTCAACTACCGGCAGATGGAAAAGTTAACATTTCCGTTTTCAATATTAAGGGACAGAAAATTAAAACTCTTACTAATGAGTTTATGAAAGCCGGGAATCATTCTGTCGTTTGGAATGGAACAGACAAGAATGGAAATACGGTTTCATCAGGTGTTTTCTTCTATAAAATAGAGACATTTAATGTAACCTCATTAAAAAAAATGGTATTAATTAAATGATGAACCTAATAAGCACCTTCACGCTTTGCGTGGCAGCTGCGAAACATTATCCCTATTTGAAGCAAAAATCTTGACTGTAAAAAGTAAGAAAAAATTATATTAAAATAATTGGAGTGGTTAGTGCCACTACCCAGTTAAAAATTTTTGCTTCTGATGGGAAAAAGCGTTTATCCGGTATGTTAGATTACAATGGCGTCATTGCATTTGGCAGATAGTGCTAATAATAAAGATTGTAGCAATAAATAAAATTGGTGGTAATCTGAAGTCGGTCATGAATTTATCAAGAAATATTTCTTTTTTACAGAAAACAATTTACTTAATTTTCCGTCTTAAATACTTCTATTTGACAATTCTCCAAAGAAATAATTTATAGCTTAACTTAAAGAGGATACAATGAATATCATAAAAAACGAAGTTGAGTCTGAAATAAAAATCAAAAGATCGAGATTTATTGCAAGTGTAAAACCGG
>JAMOQM010000128.1 GCA_027064005.1 Candidatus Cloacimonadota bacterium
AAAACTTTATCGAATTTCATATCCAAGTCAAATGGTTGATCAATTCTCAGGTTTTTAATAGTGAGATTTGGATAATTTTCGGTATTTTTCAAATAATGATTAATCATAATCTCATTAATATCCAAACCGATTATTTGCCCGTTTTTACCCAGATATTTATTCATCAATAAGGCATTTCTTCCCGTTCCCGCTCCTAAATCAAGGATCTTATCATCAGGATTAATTTTCATATCCGAAATTGCTTTGTTAATAAAACTTTTATAAAATCCCAACGAAATAAAATTCATCAATGAATCATAATATTTGGCAGTAAAGCCATCAATCTCTACCTTTGAATCAGGATAATATTTGCTCATTTAATTCTCCTTTTTGTAATTGTTTTCCAAAATTATACTATCAATTGGAACATTAATATCTTTTGCAATCACCGGGCATTTTGCTCGCAACATAAAAAATATAGGTACATTGATTCCTGATAATCCCTCATAATTTCCTTGTCCTTTACTTATGATTATTTTTGACGAATAAAACTTTTTGACAAATTCATCATTACACATATTAATTATTGTGCCGGGAGCTTCCATTCCCGAGGAAATTATTTTGGCAATTTTATCAATTCCCAAATATTTTGCTTCATTTATAGTTATATCATTAATAATAGGTTTTTCTTTTACAACAAATGTTACAGGTTTACCAATTTCGCGAATCAGGATTTTATCAAAAACCGCTTCACCGGAATTATCTCCAAGATAAAGTATCTCATCAGTTTCCGCTAATTTTTGTTTAAAATCATCATAATCGAAAATAGCAAAATCTTGAGTTAACACTTCATTAAGAGCTGTTTTAATATCGAATTCTCGATTTACTCCCAAATCAATTACATTCCCGGCAATAGCAAATCTTATAGCTGTAAGCAATCTATCGTCGGATTTATCTATTATTTCTTCCAGCATCGGTAAAAGCGAAATTGCTTCATCCATATTTTTCTTTTTAATTTTTTTATAAGGATCAGGATTTCCGGAAATTTCAGATATTTTTTGATAAATCAGCATTCCTGTTTCGGGCGGAGTATTTTCCATAGGAATATCTTCAACCATCTTTCCAACTTCATTTAATATTTGCTTTATTGTATTTTCATCATTAGAAGCAATTCGTCCTGCTTTTAAAGCTTGATTCATAAAACAAGGAATACATTCAAGAAAGGTTTTCATCTATTTCTCCGTTTGGAAGCATATTATCCGGGTGATAAATTCCGGCTTCTTCTTTTTCATATCGAACACAATTTTTACCATTGTTTTTACAATAGTTTTCAATCCAACTTTTATCTATTTTGCCTTGTTCATAAAAATATTTCATTGGACAAACAAAATACCATTTACACATTTTTTTCATTTTTTCAATCCTAAATAAACATTTCGACTTTGCGTTCTTCTTTCAAATTCAAATATAATTTTTTTGAAATTTTAAGCAATTTTTCGTCTAAAATCAATCTTGCATCAACAGGACATATTTTTACGCAAGCCATACATTTTATACATAAATCAGAGTTGGTTTTAACAATCTCATTAATCTCAATTGCATCAACCGGACAAACATCTTTACATTTTCCGCATTTGGTACATTTTTCTTCAATAGTTGAAGGCGTAGAATTAATTCTTGGAGATTTTGGTTTTAAAGGAAAATTTCCGGGTACCAAAACTTCATCATAATTATTTTCTTGAATTTTCTTAAAAATTTCCATTCCAAAATTAACAGCTGTCTCCAAATCATTTTTATCAGGTCTATTTTCTGCAATTGGAAAATCTTTAGTAGAAAATGAATGTCGGGCGACAAATGCACCGGCAGAAATAGGTTTAAAACCTTGTTCAACCACAAAATTTTTCAATTCCAATAATGCGTCATCATAATGCCTGTTGCCATAAACGGCAACCAAAACCGCTAAAGTATTTTCTCCGCTAAAAGCCTTCAATCTTTCCAAAACAACATCAGGAACTCTTCCTGAATAAACCGGTACACCAAAAATAACACATTCATTATTACGAAATTTTTTTTTAGAAATATTCTCAACTTTAGTAAGATTAAATTCTTCAGTTGGAATATTTTTAAAGGCAGTTGATATCTTTTTAAGAATCTTTTCCGTACCATTTGTTGGTGAAAAATACACCAAATTAAGCTTTTTAATATTCATTTTATCCTCATTATATTTTTTTACAATTAAGTCCGTTAATAAAAAATAATCCTATTCCAATTATAATTGATAAAATAACAAACGTAGTTTCGTATCCCAAAAAATTAATAAAAATTCCGGAAATCAATGGGAATATTGTTGGCAAAATACTTCCTGCTCCGGAAATACCGGTGTAAATTGCTCGGTTTTCATTGTTAGATATTTCAACCAATACTCCATTTCGTGCAACATTGAAAGAGGTTAAAAAGATTCCGGCAATGAAAAATAAAAGTTGGTAAAGCGAATAATTTCCTTTAAAAATTAAAGCTAAAATAGGCAGGGAAAATCCTAACAACAAACTAATCCTCAATAATTTTTTATATTCAAAAGTCTTTGATTTTTTATACAAAATAATACTTGTTAATAACATTCCTGAAATTTTATAGAAAAGGATATTGCCTATCATCTTATTGTTCAAACCAAAATTATGCTTTGCAAACAATATCATAAACGGGATAAAACTCATCGTTAAACCAAGCGTGTTGATTAACAATAAATAGTTTTTTAAATTACGATTTTTTTGAATTTCTTTAGGAACAATTTTTAGAAAAGTTTTGAAGTCAATTTTCGTTTTTATCGGAACAATTATTTCCTTAATCATCCAAAATCCTAAAGATGCTATAAATAAAAATAACCCGGCTCCGAGAAACAGAACGCTATAATTTACGGGATATGAATAAATCCTTAATAAGTGTCTAACAAACAATGCTGAGAAAAACACTCCAATCGATCCAATAATTTGTTTGAATGAAAAAAAATCTTTTCTTCGATCATTTAGAATTGATTTACCAATAATATCTATGTATGAAATCGAAGCGTATGAACCGCTAAATGAAAATATTGTAATGATAATAAAAAGAATCAATATCAGGAAATAATTTGGAATTAATTCGGATTTCAAGAGTAAAAAAGAAATCATAAATAATGCCATAACTCGTAAATTTATAGCAATCAATAATGGCTGTTTTTTATGACTTTTATTAGATAAAGAACGAGCAAAAAAAATCTGCATCAAACTTGATCCGCCTATCATAATAGTTGTTGCCAACCCTAAAAGAATTGAATTTGCTCCTGCTTTTAAAAGCATAGCCGGAATAATAGTATGGACATCCATAAAGTTCGAAGCTAAAGACAAAAAGATACCATGCCAAACAAAGGCTAGATAATTATGTTTAGAGATATCTTTTGTTAATCTCGTAATATTTTTTTTCATTTTTTATCCGATTAATATTTTCAATTTTCTTAATTTTTCCCAAAGCTTTTCCGATAGGTCTTATGTCAATAAGTTATTGCAGAAATCAAGATTTAAAATAAAAAAAATCCCTCTTTCGAGGGATTTTATATTTAGATTTGTAATGAATTATTTCATTAAAATCATTTTTTTAGTTGAAGTATAATTTCCGGTTTTCATTCTATAGAAATAGATTCCACTGGAAACATTTTTATTGTTATCATCATGACCTTTCCAAGTAACTTGGTGAGGACCTGCAACAACATTATTGTTTACTAATGTTTTAACTTTTTGTCCTAAAACATTATATACTTCGATTGAAACAAATCCGTTATCTTTCAATGAATAAGAAATTGTAGTTTCAGGATTGAAAGGATTAGGATAGTTTCTTGATAAAGAGGTAACAAAGTTATTGTTAACATCATTGTTACCAACAATATTAATAGTTACAGAATTAGATGCAACTGATTCATTATCACCATACATTGCTGTAACGTAATATGTGAAATCGCCATCCGGAAGGTTAACATCAATATAATTTGAAGCACCGGCATTGTCAATTTCGTGAATCATTTCGTCATTTCTATAAACTTTAAATCCGGTTAATTCTCTGTTTTGACGATCATTAGTCATTTCAGCGAAGAATTTAGCACCTTCAACTGATTTTGTAATGTTCATTACAGGAATATTTTTGGATGAATTAGTATTAAATGTAAAGTTGATAGTTTTTGATGATCCACTAACAACGATATCATCCAATTTCATTGCAAACATATCAGTAACTTCGCAATGTTCAAATGCAATGTAGATATTTTGTCCGGCAAAATCGGCTAAACTAACGTTAACTTCGTGCCAATCACCATCAACTAATGTTTCATCATGGATTATATTTGTGAAATCTGCAGGATCTGTTCCGGTTGTAGATACTTTTACATAATAATGTTCACCTGCCCAAGCTGGATCTTGTGCACATTCCCAGAAATCTAATGTCGCATTATTTCCAACAGCAATTTGAGGAGTAATTAAATAATTATCAGGAGTTAATGCACCAACACCATTAATATATGATGAAGAAAGTACACAATAATCACCTGAATGAGCTGTAATACCTTCAGGTGCAATGTCCCAATTGTAGGTATCACCGTCAGCATCAATAATTGTCCAATCTGTAGGAATAACACCACTTTCAAAACCTTCATTTACATCTTCTGTTCCACCACCTGTTCCCGGAGCATCCCATTGAAGAACTGCATTATGGTTATTAACTGTAACTGTTAAATTCTCAGGAGGATTATAAACAGGAACTTCTACCGTAACATCTACAGTATTTGAAGGATCTGATTCACCTGCATCATAAATTGCAGTTACATAATATGTATAATCACCAGGTTCAACACCTTGGTCAACATATTGTAAGTTAGTAATATCTGTAATAGTAGTGATTTCAACATCATTTCTATATAATTTATAACCTGTTAAAGATCTTGTTTCATTAACAACATTTTCTTTTGAAGCTTGACTAAGTTTGAAAGCAACATTTTTAGCTGAACCTTCAACTATACCGGCAATATTCCAGTTATAATTAAGTCCGAATCCGGAGATAGTTGCCCATCCGTCTTCTGCATCATAAATAATATCACCTTTACCTGCAATAGCCGGACCTGCATCGCAACCTGCCGGGAATCCGACTTGAGTATCAGCATTGTATCCGAACCATAATTCTTGGCTTGCATCAATAGTAATAGGAGTATCTAATACGATTGTATTCCAATCTCCAATAGTAAGATTTGCCGTATCAATTGCTTGTTCAGCAAGTAAAGTACCGGGAATTGTATCTTGACCGGCAATAGCGTGTCCACCTTGCCATACTTTAAGTGAATAAACACAATCAGCTTCATTAGGGAAGAAAGAAATTTGAGTTAAATATAAACCGTCATAGTTAGCAAGATCAGCCGGTTCAAATCTACTTACGACATCAAAGTTAAATGGTCCGTTTGCTCCAATAGCTGTATAGTTAATACCGTCATCCCATTGCAATAAACCACCTTGACCTGCAGGAGCATCCCAATTAAGAGTTACGTCTTGCTCATTAACAGAAGCAGTTAAGTTTTCCGGTGGATTTAAAACAACAATATCAATTGTAACTTCAACTGTATTTGAAGGATCAGATTCTCCATCGGTATAAGTAGCAGTTGCATAATATTCATAAGTCCCGTTAGCAAGATTTTCATCGGTATAAGTTAAAATAGCTGGATCAGTAATTTCTTGAATCATTGTTCCATTTCTATAAACTTTAAATCCGGTTAATTCTCTACCGTCAATCGCTGGAGCTTCCCAAGTAAGAGTTACATTGCTATCATCAACATCAGCAGTTAAGTTTTCCGGTGGATTTAAAACAGTTGGAATTGCAGCATCAATTTCGATGTTATAAACACCATTATTTGAGCCAAATCCGTCAACAATTGCAAAATAAGATCCTGCAGTTAAAGGCATTCCATAAATTGCAGATTGTAATACTCTGTCTTTTTTATTTTTGCTTTCTTTTGTTACAGGTGAAGAAGCAGATTTTCCGCTGTAATCATCATCATAGAAAAGATAATTTGCAGGACCGGGAACCCAACCTTCGATATCTGTACTATCAGCATAAATTGCTAATTTTGTATCATAAGCAGAACCGAGAAGAGAAACATCAACAGTCATATCTTCTTCTAATGTAAATTGATAAACTGCATCATTGTTATCACTACCGGGTAAATCATAATCATCATTCATATAATTTGTAGAGTCAACTGCTATAAACTGACCATCAGTAAATGCAACAACAAATGGATTTTCAATTGTATCACCAACCGGAGGAACATAACCTAAACCTGTTATAGGAATAAGGTGTTCAACTCTTTGATTATCGGTAACAATTACATTTGCAGTATAATCAATAGCTTCTGTTGGAGCAAAAGCAACATCAAAAGTAATAGTATTATCTGTAAGCTCTACCGGATATGAATTAGTATCGGTAAGAATAAAATTAGCGTCATTATCAAGAGTAACGCTATTAATAGTTAATGAGCCTTGACCATTGTTCATTAAAGTAAAAGTTTGAGCATCAGAAGTTACACCAACATTTGTTTGACCAAAATCGAAGGATTCAGGAGCAACAGCAAATTGAGGAATAGCAGGAATATCTTCAAACTGGAATCTGGCATTTGGATAAAATGCTGACACTGTTCCGGCTTGAGATGGATCTGCCGGATCTAAATTATTACTATCACTGTAATAATATCTACTTACATTTGCTCTTGTATCTTCTGAACAATAAAATTCATCACTTGATGAAGTATAGCTTGGTGTATTTTCATCAACAGCTATCATTAAATTTCCGTCAGAAGGATTGTAGTTAAATGGAGTGCTTAATGTGATTTC
>JAMOQM010000129.1 GCA_027064005.1 Candidatus Cloacimonadota bacterium
GCGAGATTTTTCTAATTCTACATTGAGAATAAATTTTTCAGGAAAACTAATTTTTTTATGAAAGTATTTTGCCGTGTAGTATGAAATATACCCAATTTTGGTTTCTCCACAAATACCACTGCCGGAATTAAATAAAAATTGTTCGGGAAATTCCTTACTATATGCTTTTTTATTCATTTTCAACTTTTTAATCGATTTTTCCATCAAAGGTTGTTGAAGGGGATTTGGTGTAAGTTCTTTAGATAAAATTTGTTCTCTAAAATTTTTAGGTGTAAGTTTTATTGATTTAATCTCCATATTTTGAGGAATTTCAAAGAAAAATGTTTTTAAAGGAATTGCCGGATCACCTTCTAATCCGGAAAGCTGAACATCACTAATTTGTAAATAGTTATTTTTTTCATTTATTGATGATTTAGGATTTTTTATAGTAAAAGTTAATCCGGACAAAATTGCACAAATAAATAAAATATAGGTTATAAAAAAACTTCTTTTCATATTTCCTCCTTTATACTCTCTAACATATTCTATATTAGTATGTTATAGCAAAAACCTAAAGAACTTCTTGAAATATCATAGTTCAGAAAATACGATTTCTCCATTTATCATCGTCAGGTAAGAATGATTATCCAGCCATTTTTCATTTTCAGCTTCCGTAAAATCATCAATTATAATCAAATCCGCTAATTTATTCTTTTCTATGGAACCTCTGATATTATGACTTTGAGAACCATAAGCTGCATCAATTGTATATGCTTTGAGAATTTGATAAATATCCAATTTTTCTTCAGGAGTCCAACTTTCATTTTCAGGATTATTTTGATATTTTCTTTCTAATGCCGAATAAATTCCTTCAAAGGGATTTATAGTTTCAACAGGAGCATCTGAACCAAAACCGAATTTGATATTTTTTTCTGAAAGAGTTTTAAAGGCATAAACTTTACCTAAATTATTTTTCCATATTTTCTCAATATTCGGAACATCGCCTTTAATATGAACCGGTTGTAATCCGCAATAAACGTTTGGAGGTATTTTATCAATATCTTCTAATCGAATGGATTGAAGATGTTCGATTCTATACGGCATATCTGTTTTAGTTGTCTGATAATGTCGATGATATGCATTGACTACTAACGAATTACAACGATCACCAATTGCATGAATTGTCGTCGTAATATTATGTTTATAAGCAAAACTAATCAAATCGAAAAGCTCATTTTCATTCATCGCACTAAATCCATAATTTTCAGAATCATTAGGATAAGAATTAAACATATACGCTGTTTTAGAACCCAACGAACCGTCCATAAAAATTTTCATTCCGCAGTATTTAAGAAATTCATCACCGGATTTGTAAGAATGAATTCCCTTTTTAATCATCAAATCCAAATCATCAGAAGGGAAATGCCAATAAAACCGAAATATTGTTCCATCATTAATAAGTTCTTTATAGAGACTAAATTTATCTGAATTTTCCATTGAATGAACACCGATTAATCCAAAACGATACATTTCGCTAATAGTGTCTTTAACTATTTTTTTCTGTAATTTCTTTTTGAGTGGCGGTATCACTTGATCGATTAAATTCCAAGCTTGTTCGTAAGTAAAACCATTTGGTTCTCCGGAAGCAAATCTGCCAATCCGTCCATTTTTAGGGTTTTTAGTCTCTGACGTAATATTCGCTTTTTCTAATGCTTTACTATTACATAATTTGGAATGAAAATCTTTACTTTCAATTGAAACGGGGACTTCCGGAAAATATTTATCTAACAAAGTTTTGTCTAATTTTTGAGAATCAGGATAGATATTCAAATCCCAACCGCTTCCGCCAATCCAATTCAAATCAGGGTGTTTTTGTTTTGAAAATTTCTCAAGCACAATTTCAATTTCACTCACAGAATTACATTCGCTTAAATCAATCATTATTTTGCGTTTTGCCAATTCATAAAAATGGGTATGAGTATCAACAAACCCGGGTAAAAGCAACTTTCCCTTCAAATCAATTTTAATAGAATTTGGATCTAAAAAACCCGGATTTAATCTTTTTGACCCGCAATAAGCGATTTTATTTTCTTTTACAAAAACAGATTCAACTTGCGAATTTGTTTCATCCATTGTAAGAATCTTGCCATTAAAAAATACGTAGGACATATAACCTCTATTTTGTATAAAGATAACGTTTTATTTTTTTTGTGGGTGTTTTTTCAAATTCTGATGAGATAATCTTAATCGAAGATATTTTAGAGAATGCCGGCAATGTTTTATTCACTATTTCTCTATTTTTTTGAATTAATTTAGTAATGTTTTCCTCATGAATATTTTTACTGTCTGCATAATTATAATCGGGATAAACTAACGCAATTATTTTACTATCTTTTTCATAAACCAATGATTCCGAAATACACGCTCTATTGTTAAGTTTAGCTTCTATTTCTTCAGGAAAGATATTTTGACCGGAAGGTCCTAAAATAATATTTTTCGATCGTCCTTTAATATGAATTTGATTTCCATCGTCTATATATCCCAAATCTCCTGTTTTCAGCCAATTATCGTCTGTAAGTGTGTTCTCGGTTACAACAGGATTTTTAAAATATCCAACCATAACATGAGAGCCTTTAACCATAATCTCCCCCACCCCTGTTTTAGGATTTGGAGAATCAATTTTGATTTTTAATTCATCAACAACCTTGCCAACTGATCCTATATTTCTTTTATTCCAGGCCACATAACTAATTAATGGTCCACATTCACTCATACCGTATCCGGTAGTAAATTTGAATTTTATTGCTGTTAAAAACTCCTCAACTTCTTTATTTAAAGCAGCCCCACCAATAACAATTTCTCTAAAATTACCACCAAAAGATTCAGTAAGTTTTTCATTAATTCGTTTATAAACAGCTTTTTTCAAAAAAGATATTTTCATAAGGAATTTCATTTTTGGAGTATCTAAAGTAGGTTTAATTTGCTTTTGATAAATTTTTTCAATAATGAGAGGAACTGATAAAATCAAATGAGGTTTAACTCTAGCAAACGCTTGCAAAATAATTTTTGGAGATGGAACTTTACCTAAAAATGTAATGTGGACTCCAATTGTAAAAGGGAAAAGAAATTCAAATGCGCAACCGTAGGCATGAGCTAAAGGTAAAAATGATAAAATAGCATTACCGGCATAAAGAGGCATATTTTTTTGAGCATATTTTATATTAAAATAGAGACTTCTATGAGGAAGTAAAACGCCTTTAGAAAATCCACTCGTACCGGAAGTGTAGAGCAAAACCGCCAATTTCTCGGGATTAATTTCTTCAAAGTGAACATTTTTATTTTTTATTTTATCCTTAAAATTTTTATTGTATATTTGTTCTATTTGCTCAAGATAATTTTTTTTCTCGGAAGTTAAAATCAATTTATTCTTATCTAAAATATAAAAAGCTATTACATCTTTAAATTCAGATTCATCCAATCTATCATAATAATTTGAATCAACAAAAACAAATTTTGCTTGAGAATGTTTAATGATATGAGAAATATCGTCATCATGAAAATCAGGTAATATTGGGACAATTACAGAATGATTTGTGATTGCAGATAAATACCCCACGCCCCAATTTAGACTATTTTTACCAAGTAAAGCAATTTTATCGCCTTCTTTGATTTTAAGAAAATTAAATATTGAATGATACCTGAAAATCTGCTCGGCAACTTCTTTATAGGTTAAGGTTCTCCCTTTATAATTTGATAAAGATTCAGAATCCCAGAATTTATTTATTGCTCGTTCAATTTCACTTATTAGTGTTTCCATAAAGTTTCCTTTTAATTATTTTGTATTATTTATTATTCGTATTTTGTATTTTAAATTTAATTAAACTTTTTGAAAAAAGCATTTTAAGATTGATAACTTCTTTCAAATAGTTCGATTAATTCTTGAGCAGCTTTAGTCGGAGGAATCTTTTCAGATAAAACCGATTCTTCAATCATTGGTAAAATTCTTTGAATTGATTTATTTATATAAAAATTATTGTATAAATATTCTTTAATTAAATCGTGAACCCAATCCAGATTTTGATTTTGACGGCGTTGTTTCATCACTCCGTTGCGATTCGTTGTTTCGATAAATTCCGAAATAATTTTCCAAATTTCTTCCGTTCCATCGTTATTTAAAGCCGAACCCGTAATTACTTTTGGAGTCCAACCGTCAGTTGGACTTTTTAAATAGTGCAAAGCTCGTGAAAATTCTTCTCGGGCAACATCAGCTCTTAATTTATTATCACCATCAGCTTTATTGATAAATATAGCATCAGCCAATTCTATAACACCTTTTTTGATGCCTTGTAATTCATCACCGGCTCCGGCAATTTTCATTAATAAAAAGAAATCCACCATAGAGCGAACAGTTATTTCGTTTTGTCCAACACCAACAGTCTCAACTAAAATAACATCATAACCGGCAGCTTCACAAATCAAAGTAGTTTCCCGCGTTTTTCGAGTAACCCCACCCAGCATTCCGCTCGAAGGAGATGGCCTGATAAAACAATTTTCTGAACGCGATAAAGTTTCCATTCTGGTTTTATCTCCCAGTACACTTCCTTTAGTAATTGTACTTGAAGGGTCAATTGCCAAAACCGCAACCCGATAATTTTGTTTCAATAGATAATTTCCAAAAGCTTCGATAAATGTACTTTTACCGGCTCCGGGAACTCCTGTAATTCCGATTCTAATTGATTTTCCGGTATATGGTAATAATTTTTTAATAACTTCTTGAGCTAAAGAAATGTGTTTTGGAGAATTGCTTTCAATTAATGTAATTGTACGTGCCAAAATTGTTCGATCACGTTTTAAAATACCATTCACATAATCATCTACATTAAGTTTTTTTCTTTTCACAAACTTATTTTGAGATTGCTTTTTATCAACTGTTTTAACACCTTTAACAACTTTTATCGCAAATTCATCTCCGGCATTCTCCGGTACCCAATCTGGTCGGTAACTACACATTTGTTCTCCTAAAAAAAGCCTGACTCACTAATGAATCAGGCTAAATATTTTATAAATTAGCTATCTTTTTTAAAGGTTTTGGAGCTGTTGCCGGCATTATTCCATCAGGACAAATAAAACCTAAAACTGGTTTACCTTTAGGATTTTTTTCAGCATCTTCTTTGAAGAAATGAACGGGTACGTTAGTTTTAACTTCACCATAAGGTGATTCATAAAACCATGCAAGACCAATGGCAGCTGTTCCATCTTCCGCATTAACTAATTTTCGTTTTGAGCCGATAAATTGTCTTTTTTCTAAAGATACATTTGGTGAGTTAATACTGGAAGTAACTGTCCCGAGTCTTTTACCGTCAAGACTATAAACACCTCTACCTACAACAATACCTTCGGAAATAATTAAACACATTTGTTTTTTAATTCCCTCATCCAATTCTTTTTGAATCTCCGATTTTCCGACGAAATCTTTTTCCATATCAACTGCTGCGGCAAATAAAGGTGCATTTGTAAATGTGTGTTGTTGATCATATTCGCTTCCATTTAAGGGAAGTCCAACATTTCCGGCAGAAGTTCTGTTTTCGTCTCGACCACCGAGTCCAACGAGAAGTCCGCCTAAATCGACAGCTTTTTCGACAATTCTTTTAAATTGTTCAACAGCAACTTTTTGAGGAACATATAATTCAAAACCCCATCTGCTTGTATATCCGGTTCTGCTGATAATATAATGTTCATTTTCATAATCAAATTCATTAAAAGTAAAATAGCCCATATTTTTAGCAGGTTTATTTCTGTTTTTCATTACGGATTCACCGTATAATTCTTTAACTAATTTAAAGGAAAATCGTCCTTGAATATCTATTTTTACTATTTGATCTGAGATATCTTCAATTTTAACATCTTCCCCATCTTTTTTATATTTTGCAATATGATCAGCATCAGCAATAAATTCTTTAGTTTCGCCGTGTTCTTCACCTTTTCCGGTAATATCGTGTCCGGCATTAATAACTATTACAAAATCTTCTTCGTCTCTTCTCATAACAATTAAATCATCAATAACCGTGCCTTTTTCGGTGAGAAGAACAGAATATTTACATTGTCCGATTTTCATATTTTCAATATTTGCAGGAAGAACTCGATTCAATAAAGAACAAGCATCTTTACCGGTAAATTCGACTTGAGCCATATGATCAATGTTATAAATTGCGATGTCATTAACAGCTTTAGATTCTTCTAAAACTGATGTTGAATAATTTACAGCCATATTGTATTGGCCGAAATTACTTCGTTTTATTGGTTTTGGTTCAATTCCTCTTTTTTCTTTTAAAAGGTTAAGATACCATTTTTCTTCTGTTTCCATAAGAATTGTGTTTCGGGGATTTTCCGGGAAATCAAAGCCAAATTTTTTCATAATTTCACCTCTATTTTTTTTCGATTTTTTTCATAATTTCATTATATTTTTCTGTTTTATTATTCTCTTTTAAAATTCTTGCATAAAGAACTAACACGTCTTTATCTGTAATTTCTTCTTTTTCAGTGTTTTGATCTTCATACTTTAAACCGGTTTCCAATGTAGATAAAGCTTCCTGATATTTTTCCATTTTCTCTTGTATTTGAGCAAGAAGAATATAAGCATCGAAGTGGTTTTTCTTTACTTCTATAGCTTTGAAAAGTGCTTGTTCAGCTTCTTTATATTTGCCCATATCAAAATAAGCTTCGCCTTTGTGTCTCCAAGGACATGACCATTTTGGAGCAGCTTTATTTAATTTGTTATAAATATTTATTGCTTCTTGATATTTTTCTTGTTGAAGCAGGAAATTTGCAAATAAAAATTTTTCTCGCATTCCCAAACTATCAATTTTTGTTTTTACTTGATTCGAATAATTATTAGCAGCCAATTGAGTTAACGTTGCCAAAGAAATAATTGAATCATAATCTTTGGGATTTGCTTTGATTTTTTTGTATAAATGATTATAAACTTTCAAAAAATTTTCTTCTGTTTGGTTACTGAAATAGGTGTGAAGAGAAATTTCCTCCGCACTCAAATTTAAAGCTACAATTGCGATTAACATCATTAGTATTTTCTGCATAACGACTCCTCAATTTTTTTTTTAATTATGAATTTTTCAACGGTTTTTTTGTAAAGAAGATTTTATTAATTTTAGTAAAACAGTTTTTAACAATCCCCACCATAAAAAATATTTAGGGAAAATATTATTTTGAAATAATCCAAGCCAACCAATTTTTATTCAATTTTGATGAAATTTTCATTTCTAATTTCATTTATTAACTTTTTTATTGTTCTAAATTTTTTCTTTTTACAACTAGAATCCAAATAACATATGTTAAGATTAAACTAAGTTTGGGTGAATGCAATTTATTCAATATCTTCGATTAGGAAAATTAAATATCTTCAAACAAAAATCATTATTGACAGAATTATACATTCTAATAATTTAAAAAAAAAATTTGGAGGATTAATGTCTAAAGTAATTTTAAAAAAAGTAAACAAAATTTATGAAAATAATGTAAAAGTAGTTAAAGATAATTCATTAGAAATATTTGATAAAGAATTTATGGTTTTAGTTGGTCCATCAGGTTGTGGTAAATCGACTACTTTGAGAATGATTGCCGGTTTAGAAGAAATTACTTCCGGAGAAATATACATAGGTGACCGAGTCGTAAATGATGTTTTACCAAAAGATAGAAATATTGCAATGGTTTTTCAAAATTACGCACTTTATCCGCATATGACGGTTTTTCAAAATTTATCTTACGGTTTAAAACTTCGTAAAACACCAAAAGATGAGATAAATAGACGCGTAAAAAATGCTGCTGATATTTTAGGATTAGAAGATCTTTTAGATAGAAAACCGAAAGCTCTATCAGGTGGACAAAGACAACGTGTAGCTGTCGGAAGAGCTATAGTTAGACAACCGGAAGTATTTTTGTTTGATGAGCCACTTTCAAATTTAGATGCAAAATTACGTGTACAAATGCGTTCAGAAATTAGCAAATTACATAAAAGGTTAAAAACAACCATTATTTATGTTACTCATGATCAAGTTGAAGCCATGACAATGGGAGATAGAATTACCGTTTTGAATGACGGAGATATCCAACAAGTTGACACTCCTCTGAATTTATACGATAACCCAAGAAATAAATTTGTTGCCGGTTTTATAGGAAGTCCGGCCATGAATTTCTTTAATGGTAAAATAATTAAAAGAAATGGTAAATTAACTTTTGCCTCTGAAAATATAAATCTTGAAATTGGAAAAGATCGGGAAAATCTTTTAAGAGAATATGTAGATAAGGAATTAATTTTGGGTGTTCGACCGGAAAATTTTGAAATTGCCAACCAAGGGCATATCGATGCGAAAGTTGATATTATAGAACCGATGGGCAGTGAAATATACGTTTACTTCTCTGTTTCTAATTCCAAATTTGTCGCTAAATTTAACGAACGAATTGATTTTAAATTAGATCAAAAGGTGATGCTTAATATTAAAGATAATCAGTTTCATTTTTTTGATAAAGATACAGAACTTAATATTTTCTATAAGTGACTACGATTAAAAGACGAAAGCCTAAAAAAATAAAGCGAAAAATAATATTTTTCTTCTTGTTTAATATTATGTTTATTCCGCTTTATTCTTTTTTATTTTGGTTATTTACCCCTAAAAAAGAATTACATACTTTAATTATTGATAAAACTGTTTCTGTGCCAACTTATCAGGAACATCGTTCTCTAGATTGGGTTTTAAATAATAAGCGATTTGTTATAAATAACAAAACTTACACAGTTAACAAAGATTATTTTGGTATTCATCCTGCCAAAACCTTTCGGACTTCTAAAATTGATGAATTCTCCAAATTTACGAAAGCTCAAACCGATTCGATTCTACAATATTATGATATGGCTTATGTTGCCGATGCTTATGGCGTTTATGTAAATGATTATAATAATCAAAATGATGAAAGCGAATTTTCACGAGTCTTGTACGGTGGTTTTTCTTTAAAAAATTTTGAAATCCTAAAAACAATGAAAGATATGAATAAATTGGTGGTTATGGAATTCAACACAATTGCTCCTCCAACTTCCACAAAAATTAGGAAAATTACCGAAAAAGAATTCGGGATAAAGTGGTCAGGTTGGACAGGCAGATATTTTCAATCTTTAGATACTTTAAAAACCGATGAGATTCCGCGTTGGATGCTTAGAAATTATAGACACGTTCATAAAAAAGATTGGAATTTTTCAAATGCCGGAATTGTTTTAGTTTCTAATTGGGGTGATATATTTGTATTAGAAGATGGAAAAGAATTAACTTTTCAAGATCCTATGATTGTTTCTTACAAAAATAACGAATATCATCTTCCTGTGAATATTCATTATCCGTTTTGGTTTGATATTACTTATCCCAAAAATGAAAATAAAGTGCTTTCATATTACCATTTAAAAACAACTGAACTTGGCGATTCCTTGCTTTATTCCAGAAAATTAGCTAATGTTTTCCCGGCTGTAATTTATTCTCCCAATAAAAAATTCTATTATTTTTGTGGAGATTTTTCAGATAATACGCCGTCTTTGCTTGCTTCCTATTTTAAGGGCTTTGCTCCATTGAGAAGATTTTTTAATTTTACCGCTAATCCCGGAGAACGCTTGAGTTTTTTTTATAAATATTATGATGTAATTGTCAGCAAAATCTTAAATGATTATTATGATGAAAATGTAAAAAAATAAGGGGAAAATTCCCCTTAAATTATTTTAACAATTTTTCAATTGTTTCTTTACAAATCCGATCTGATTTTTCTTGAGTTTCACTTTCTACATAAACTCTGATAATTGGCTCGGTTCCTGATTTTCTAACATGAATCCAATATTTATCACCGAGAATTTTAATTCCGTCGGTAGTGTCAAATTCAAAGCCTTTAAATAATACAGGAATTTTACTTAGAATATTATCCATTTCTTTAGGAGCAACCTTCATTTTATCTTTCGCAAAATAGTAATGAGGAATTTCATCCGCTAATTCTGAAACAGTTTTATTAGATTCTGCCATTGCAGCTAAAATTAAAGCCATTCCGGCAGGAGCATCTCGCGTGTAATGAACGTCCGGACAAATTATACCACCGTTTCCCTCTCCGCCAATCGGTGATTTCAATTCACTCATTTTTTTACCAACATTAATCTCACCTACTTTAGTTCGGTGAATATCTACTCCATATTTTTTTGCTAAATCATCTGAAGCCATTGAAGAAGAAAGATTTGTAACAATTGGTCCTTTTATCTTTTTCAAAACAAAATTCTCGGAAATTAATAAGGAAAATTCTTCCCCGACACATTGGCCTTTTTCAGAGACAATAGCCAAACGATCAACATCCGGATCATTAGCAAAACCAACATCAGCCTTATTAGTACGCACAGCTTCTTCTAATTGAGCCAAATTTTTGTTTAGAGGTTCAGGTGTATGAGCAAAAATACCGTTCGGTTCTTGATTTATTGCAATGACTTCACAGCCCATTTTTTCTAATAACTTTGGACTAATTAGACCGCCTGCTCCATTAACCGTATCAATAACAACCTTATAATGATGATTTTTTATTTTCTCAAAATCAATATATGGAATGCTCAAAACTTTTTCAATGTGGCGATCAATTGCACCATTATCTTGGAATAATTTTCCTTGATTTTTCCAACTTGCATATTCAATTTCTTCGTCCAAACTTTTAATGAAACGTTCCGCATCTTCCGGATATAAAAACAAACCGTTTTTGCTTACTAATTTCATCGCATTCCATTGAGCCGGATTATGGGAAGCGGTAATAGCAATTCCGCCGGCAGCATCTGATTGCTCAACAGCTAAAAGTACGGTGGGAGTTGAAACAATTCCAAGATCTACAACATCACAGCCAACACTCAACAATCCGGAAATTATAGCGTGCATCATAGTTGGACCGGTAGTGCGTGAATCTCTTCCGATAATTATTTTCCCTCGATTATGAAATATTCCAAGATGGGCAGCAATTTCTAATGCCTTAGAAGGTGTTAACGCTTTCCCGAAAATTCCTCTAACTCCGGAAACGCTAATCATTAATTTATTTTCAATATTACTCATTCTCTAAATCTCCAAATTCAACTTTCCCATTAATAATTACGGTCTCTACCTTGGATCTGAAGTCAAATGGATCGCCACTAAAAATATTCAAATCAGCAACTTTACCCGTCTCAATAGAACCAAATTCTTCATCATAACCCAAAATTTTTGCGGGATTTATAGTTACGGATTCCAAAGCAGTTTTTTCAGTTAAACCATGTCTGACAAATAATCTGACATCATCAAACAAGGAACCGATTCTTTCTACAGGAGCATCAGTCATTACTGCGAAATCTACACCGGCTTTTTCCAGAATCATCGGAGCTTTTAAGGTTGAATCTTTAAGTTCAACTTTAGGTTTTGTTCCGTTTAAAGGACCAATTATACATTTTGTCCCTTTTGTTGCCAAAAAGTCGGCAATTTTATAACCTTCGGTACAATGTTCAATAACAATATCAACATCAAATTCTTCAGCAATTCTAATAGCGGTCTGAATATCATCCATTCTGTGAGCGTGACATCGCAAAGGTTTTTCTTTTTTTAAAACCGGGATTAACACTTCTTTTTCAAATTCAGGATAGAAAGGTTCTTTAGGTTTTCCCTCTTCAGCAGGCTTATTTTCACTAAATTCTTTTTTAAGAAGATAATTCTTAGCTTCAGAAAGAGTTTTTCTTAAAATTCCCGCAACTCCCATTCTAGTAGTTGGCATAATGTTTCGTGAGCCATAAACCCGTTTTGGATTTTCTCCAAAGGCACATTTTAATCCTACATAATCGGTTAATACCATTTCTTCAATAATATTGCTAATTGGTTTTACAACCGCCATTTGACCACCAATAACATTTCCACTTCCGGGACCAATACACATTGTTGTAACGCCATTTTCCAAAGCATCATCAAAAGCTTCATCATCAGGATAAATTCCATCGACAGCTTTTAAAAAAGGAGTAGTAGGTGAACTCATGTCATTTCCATCAGCTCCAATATCTCCGGTACCTTCATTAAATATTCCAACATGGCAATGAGCATCGATAAACCCGGGAGTTACCGATTTTCCTTTTAGATCATAAACCGGAATTCCATCAGGAAATGAATCTATTGTTCCTATTTTATCAATTTTCCCATGTTTTACGAAGATAGACCCATTTTCGATTATTCCATTCGTTACCGTATAAATTTTGCAGTTTGTTAAAATAAACATTCTTCCTCCCATTATTTATAATATTTTGTTATTCTATCATTTATTAAATTATTAAATTCATTAATATCTTTATTATTTGAAATATTTGGTTCAATATCAACCAACTTTATTGATTCCTCAACCTCGTCCAATCTGAATAAAATATTTCCTTTTGTATCTACTACTTGACTTTGACCTGTAAAAAACAATTCTTTATTGTTTACAATATCTTTTCCGGTTCGATTAGCTGTTATTGAATACACAGAATTTTCCAAGCTTCTTGTCAGCATTGCCTGTTGACACCAAGGCAAAACCAAATTTGCTGAATGAGCTATAATTTGAGCACCGTTAAGCATTAATGTTCGGGCAGATTCCGGAAACATCCAATCAAAACAAATCATCAATCCTACTTTGATTCCATTTTTGGCTTCAAAAACATTAAAACCGGTATTCCCTGGTTGGAACCAGAGTTTCTCTTCATAAAAGAGATGTGTTTTCCGATACGTAAAATATTTACCGTCAGGATTAATTAGAACTGAAGAATTAAATATTTTCCCATCATCTTTTTCAGGAAGACCAACAACGTATGAACAATTGTTTTTTTTTGATAATTCGGCAAAAATTCTTATTGTCTCACTATTTTTAAAATCTTCGGCAATGTCATTAACTTCTTTTTGATTAGAAAACAAATATCCGGAAGTTGCAAGTTCAGGGAAAACAATCAAATCGGCTGAAGTATTTTCTACCATTTTTTTCATTGTATTTATGTTTTTTTTATAGTTAAGCAGTTCGGGTTTAAATTGGCAAACGCCTACTTTATAACTCATGAAACCTCCTTTTCTTCACCGGCAAATCCCTTTCTTTTCATTTTTCCCCAACTCTTGTTTTTTCTAATAATAGAAATGAATCCTGTCAGGCGATAAAAAACCATAATCTGGCGATAACCAAAATTTTCCGCAATAGCAGCAAACATCATTCTAAAAAAATCAGATAATTTAGAATATCTTCTAAAAGTAAATTCTTCCAATAAAATCGTGTAAATTGTGAGAATTAAAGATAGCCCCCATGCTACAGCAAAAAACATTATAGCAAATTTCCAGTCGATTGTTCGAAAATATATTCCGGCAGCCATTCCAACATAACCGAATATTTCAACCAATGGTGATAGCATTTCTCCGAAATACATAAATGGAAAACTTAAAAATCCCACAACCCCGTATTTTCTATTTAAAAGCATTTTTCTATGACGTTGAAGAGTATCTATCAAACCACGATGCCAACGCTCTCTTTGGTGGCCGAGAACAGCTATTGATTCGGGAACCTCAGTCCACGCAACTGGATCGGGTATAAAGGCAATATGATATTCTTTCTTTTGCTCTCTATAAAAACGATGTAATCTGACGGTTAATTCCATGTCTTCCCCGACCGTATCAGTTAAATATCCACCTACGTTGATTACCGCTTCTTTGTTAAACAAACCAAATGCTCCTGAAATTACCAGATTCCCGCCAAGATGATTCCAGCCTAATCTTCCAAAAAGAAAAGCTCTTAAATATTCTACAACTTGTATCATAGCTAAAATATTTTTAGGATAATTGACTTCTGTAACTCGGCCTGATTCTACTTTACAATTGTTCACAATTCGAATTGTTCCACCTGAAGCTATTGTATTAGGTTCGGTTAGCACTGGTCTGATCATTCTTCTCAAAGCGTCTCTCTCAATAATTGTATCGGAATCTACAGCCATAAAAAATGGTGATGAGCAAACATTAATCCCTGCATTTAAAGCATCTGCCTTACCTCCATTTACCTTATCTACAACCAAAAGATTTGGGTAAAAGTCAGATCGGTAATAATTTTTTATTTCCGAAGAATTAAGGAATGCTGAAGTTGCCGGCGGTATTTTTCTTAATTTATATCGAAAAATCAAATTTTCCAAACTTCTGTCTGTAGAACCATCATTAACAACAATAATTTCCAAATTTGGATATGACAGATGCAACATTGAATAAACACTTTCTTGAATTGACAATTCTTCATTATAACAAGGAGCAATTATAGAAATCGGTGGAATCGATTCTGATTTTAATAAATCAACAATGTCCTCTGAATTAATTTCTTTAAATCTCAACATAATTTCAGGAATTGATAGAGCCAAAAGCAATAAATAAATTGAATTTAATCCTATAAAATAAAACAAAATAAGATGATCCGTCCAAAAAATTATATCATGTAAAATATTCATAACTAACCTAATGAAAGCACATATTTTGCGACAACGTATGCTTTACTGTCCTTGCTTTGAGCTCTTAAAATTTTTTTACCGGCTTCACCAATTTTAGAAAGTGTTAAGCCGGCATTTAACTTAACCCACCATTTATCATCAAATAATAATTTTTCCAGTACAGGAATTGAATCTGTTGAATGCCAAATAGCTAAACTTTTTGCAACGATAGCTCGTGCTTGCCAATCTTTATCATTATAGATAGAATAAAGAATATTCTCTGATTCATAAGTAGGATAATTTGCAATAGCTCGAATGGCTGTTAATTTCAGTTCCAAGTTATCTGAATGAATATGCTTTTTCGCAACAGAAAAAACATTTGTATCAATTTGTGTTGTTAACAAATCCAAACAAACCATAATTATTTTTTCGTTTTTCTCAGTTAATAACCTATCTTTAATAATTTGATAAATTTTTTCATCGCCTTTTATAAGTGCATCGCGATAAATATATTTGGAAAAACGTTTTTCAATGCTCATTTGGTTAATTAATTCATTAATAGTCTTTTTTGATTTAAATTTTATAGCAGCTTTAACCGCCTGTATTCTTATAAGTTGGATGGAATCCTGAAGTAAATAAATTATTGAATCTTCGTCAATAGTTTCACAATGAATAGAAAATGTCCTGGCAGCAAAACTTCTTCTATTCCAAAAGTTAGATTTCGTCCAAATTCTAGCATTTGAAATCAAGTATTTTTTGACAATACTATTTCTAATTTGAATCCAATATGAATCTAAAATTTTTTTATTAATAGATTCAACAACTTGCAAAAGTAGATTTGGTTCTTGTAATTCAATAGGCAAATTTAAAGTAAACTTTTTATTATTTGAATAAATGTGGGATATTATGTTAGAAGTAAGAGTTTTAACAGCTTGGTCTCTCTTTCTTTTCCGTTCCCATATTATTTTATGGTAGAAAATAATTACTAAAATTCCAATAGCTAATAATAAAAGCTCGAAAATCAGGAAATAAGTAAGTCCTAAATATAGTTTAAACATCGCTGGTTGAGATAATAAGGTTAAGAGTTTTTTGGAGCAAAATTTTCAAACTAAATGGCTTTGTTACATAATCCACTGCCCCGGCCTCTAAAGCGTTATAGATATCTTTTTCAGTACTTTTACTCGAAAGAAACAGAACGGGAATGTTAATTTTGAGTTCCTGTTTTAAAATTTTAAATATATCCATTCCATCGTAATCAGGTAATTCTCGATCAAGAATAATCAGCTTAGGTAATTTTACTCCCTTTCTGTTTTTAGCTTCCTCTAAAAAATCTTTTCCATTATTGAAGGAGCAGACTTTATAACCACGTGTTGAAAAAGAATATGTAAGCATATTTGTCAAATCCACGTCATCATCAACTAAACATATTTCTTGATTGTTAATAAGAGTTTCATCATCAAAATCAGCTATTTTTATTACGGAATTTTCGTCATTTTTAGCACTTATCAAAGCTTTTTCCGAAAGATTAATAAGACGGTTTAAACTTTTACCGAACTTAGGGAATTCGGATATTCCGGCTTTAATACCCAATTCATAACCTTGTATTTCTTTGTATATATCAATTGTTTGGAGTTCATCAAAAAACCGCCCTAAAATAAATTGCAAATAAACAGCAGTTTGATCTTTTAAAACTATTATGAAGGTGTTATCGTCCAAATGTCCTATCAAATCCGAACTTCTGAAATTCTTTGCTAAAACATGAACAAATTTCTCAATCATCCTTATTCTCATTTCAAAACCAAAATTATTTTCTATAAAATCTAAATTTTGAAATTCAAGCAAACCCAAAGCAAAAACCTTTTTCTCTCTAATTGTATTATTTTTCAATTTTTCGAAAATTTTTTGAAATGAGAATGTGTTAAGTAATCCGGTTCTATAATTAATACAGCTATAAAATTCTTTAGAATTCCGTCTTTGGAAAAAATTTATGATCTCAGATTTAAATCTTTCTTTAGCTATAGGTTTTTCAAAATTTGATTCAATGCCGTAATTGAGTAACTCTGAAACATTAAATTCTTTAACGTTTGATGAGGTTGTAATAATAGAAATATTAGAAAAGTTAATATTTGTTTTTAGTAATTTTATTATATTTACAGGATTAAATTTTGGGTCATTAAAATCTAAATCAATAATTATTAAATCCGGAGTAAAAATAGGTAAAAGCTTAAATAGTGATTCCGGGCTAGATAATTCTTTCACATCTGCAGCAACTTCTTTTAATACATTGCTAATATATTTCAAAGTGATTGGATCATTATCAATAACAATAACCCGATAGAGGTGGCGTTTAATCTTTTCAAGTTGTAATTGGAGAAATTCATTTAGATTTTTAGATTCATCTTCTTTATTTATAACGAAATCGAAACCTTTCGAAAGATTTTCCAAGACCCAATTTTCATTTATATCCGAGACAAAAATCCCAATACAAATATTTGTTTGCTGTCTTTTATTAAAAATCAGATTGTAATTTTCATCATAAAATGTTTTTGAAATTAATAATAGTTTTGGAGAAGATTTTTCTAACGAAGCTAGAAACCTATTTTTTTCCGAAAAAGTTTGATATCTAAGAACAGTATTTTTCAATTGAGTGTTAACATTTTGGATACTCTCAATGTTTTCAGAAAATATCATTAAGTCTATCGTTTCTGTATAGATAATTTTTGGTTTCTCTTCTACTATTTTTTTGTTATGTGCTTCATCATCATTATCTATTAAGCTAATATTTTGAAAGCCTAATTTAATCTTGCGAAAAGCTAATTTATATTCATCAATATGTTCTTGCTCAATTGTTGCCTTTTCTTTCAATCTTTTAATTATCTTTTGATCACATTCTCTTCCTGATTTAGTTACCTCATCGTAACCATAACTACCGGCAGTTCCGGTAATTTTATGAATTTCTGCTTTGAAATTTTCAAGATTTTTCTGATTTCTGTCTTTATCAAGAGTATTAAGTAATTTTTCTAATTTTTCAAGTTTTTCAAAAATTGTTGCATCATAATCTGTTTTTAAATCCAGAAGCAAATCATCAAGTTCTTCTTTATTTTCGGGATCTATAATTGATTTAAATATTGAATACATTTCTTCAGGTTGAATAGGTTTATTAATCACATAATCTACACCTATTTCGGACTTTAACCATTTATATTGTTCTGAAGTTGTATAACCGCCGGAAACAAATGCTATTTCACTTTCAATCTTTTTTTTATGTAAATAAAGAACGAAATCAACTCCTGATCCATCCGGGAGATAACCATCCACCATAATTAAATCAAATTTGTTTCTCAAAATTAATATTATCGCATCTCGTAGTTTATTTACAATTGAAATTTGAACATCAAATTTCTTTAAGATAGAATTCGTTATTTTGCAAAAATCTTTATCATCATCAATTAGTAATATTTTTTTCATAAAAATCCTATAAATATTCTTTAACTTTTTTTAATAAATCCATAGGCATAAAAGGTTTTGTTAGATATGAATTACAGCCGGAATCTATGGCTTTTTGTAATTCCGATTGCATTGCATAAGCTGTAAGTGCAATTATCGGAACCGATTTAAAATCTTTATTAGCTCTTATTTTTTCGGTAACTTTTGTCCCTTCCATATCAGGTAAGGAAATATCCATAAGAATTAAAGAAGGAATATTTTTACTACACCATTCAAGGGTATCTTTGCCGGTAGATTTGATAACAGTGTCAAATCCAAAATGATTTAATATTTTTTCAGCAAGAACATAATTATCTTCATTATCTTCAACTATTAAAATTAATTTATTTTCCATTTTTGTTCTCCAATAATTTTGAAAGTTTACTAAACAAAATGTCCTTTTTAAAAGGCTTCGGAATATAGTCCTCAACGCCCAAATCTTCAATCATTGATGCATTAGCAAAAAAAGACATAACAATTATAGGTATTTTTTTTGTCTCACTATTATTTTTAAATATTTTACTTAGCTGATAACCGTCTAAATTTGGCATCATTAAATCCATAATAATTAAATCCGGTTTTTCTTTTTGAACAATATCAAACGCTTCTGTCGAATTATTCGTTGATACAACCGTGTAATCATTATATGTTAAAAATTTTTCAAGAATATCAGTCATAACACTATCATCATCGACAATAAATATTTTTGCTTTACCGATATTTTTTTTATCAACAAAATTTTCCAAAGCTTCTCTTCTTTTAGGTAAAATAAAAAATAAAGTTGTTCCTTTATTTAATTCGCTTTCTGCCCAGATTTTACCATTATGAGCTTCAATAATTTTTTTTGTAATTGCTAATCCCAGACCGGTACCCTGATAATTATTTAGTCTTTGACTGTGAACTTGCTTAAATTCACTGAAAATATCTTGCAAGGATTCCTTAGGAACCCCTATACCATCATCCTTTATTTTAACAAGAACTTCCTGTCCCAAGTCTTTAATAACAAATTTAATTTGACCTTTATCTGTAAACTTAATTGAATTTCCGATTATATTTAGAAAGACCTGCCTAATTTTTGCTAAGTCAATATTCATCTCCAAACTTTCAGGAAAATCTGTAACTAACTCGATATTTTTCTTTTTAACCAAAGGCAACAAAGTTTCTGTTACGGATTTGGCAACGGTTATTATATCGGTTTTTTCGAAAGAAAATTTCATATGCCCGGCTTCGATTTTTGAAAGATCCAGAATATCATTTATTAATTCCAGCAAACTATGGGCGGCAGTTGCTACTCTATTTAAACTAACCAATTGATTTTTATTTAGTTCACCATCAATTCCGGCAATAAGCAATTCAGTAAATCCTATAATTGCGTTCATTGGTGTTCTAAGCTCGTGAGACATTTTGGCCAAAAAGTCTGATTTTGCAATATTTGCTTTTTCCGCTTTATCTTTTTCATCCATCAGGATTTTTTCATATTCTTTCCATTTGGTTAAATTATAGATTATGAGAATAACAACTTTTTCACCGTTCAGAGTTGATTCGTTTAACCTCAATTCACCATAAAACTCAGACTTGTCTTTTCTGTAGAATTTAATTTCCATTGAATCATTCGTACCTTTCGAAAGATTTTCATAAATTTCTTTGAAAGGTATTTTGCAGATATTAGAAAATGTTAAATTTTCCAATTCGCTATGTTTATATTTAAAACTTTTGAAAAAGCTTTCATTAGCATCAATGATCTTATTGTTTTTTACAATCATAATTGACTCATTAGTTACTTTGTTAAAGATTCTTATTCTTTCAACATTTTCGTGAAGTAAATCTAGAGTCAGTTCCTCGTTTTTTACAGGAATAACAAGAACGTTTTTTGTTTCTCCAAATGTAGGATCATTTACTAAATAGGAATAAAGTAGCGCAAAAAAATCTTTTTTGACAGCAGATTTCATCAAATAGATTGCGTCTTTTCCCTCTATAAAATCTAAATAATCATAACTGTTTGCAAAAATTGCTTTAATATTTTTTGATTTTATATCAGGCCAAATTTTTAGAACATTTGGACTGAACAAAGAAATATTATTGTTTTTATCAAGTTGAAAGAAATATCCAGGAAAATTGTTTAATATGATTGAGCTTTTTTTTCGAGTTATTTTATTTCCAATTTTATTGATAATTTCTTTAAGAAAATATTTAAAAATCTTAGATGATATTTCTGAACTTTTTACAACATAAGCATCTTCCGATTGTAAAATTGAAGAAGTTTTTAGTTGAAGAATTATTTTTGTGCAATTAAAAGATTTCAATGTATTTAGGATTTGCTGGATGCTCTTTTTTCGTAAAGAATCGGAAAAAAATATAATGTCAACTTTTTTTAAATTATAATTTTCCAGCAATTCCATCCATGATTTAAAAATTCTAACATCAATGTTCTCGAAACTATTATACAGATATTCAGTAAGAATTTTCTCATAAAAATCATCATTAATTAGAATTACAATATTTATATTTTTCATTATATCAAAAAAGACAATGCCGAAGCATTGTCAAATAATTTATTTAGCTTCCTCAAAAATTCTTTTTGTGTCGAGAGCGATCATTAATTCTTCATTAGTTGGAACAACCATCAATTTTACTTGAGAATCTTCTTTAGAAATAATTCCGTATTCGCCTCGAATTTTGTTCTTTTCATTATCTATTTTTATTCCAAAAACACTTAAACGTTTGGCAATAACTTCTCTTGCTTCATAACCATTTTCTCCGATTCCGGCCGTAAATATTATTGCGTCGATTTTATCTAAATTTGCAGCTAAAGCCAAAATATTTTTTGCAACCTGATGAGCAAAAACATCAAGTGCTAATTTTGCTCTTTCATTTCCTTCTTTTATTTTTAACTCAATATCTCTCATATCTGAAGAAATTCCACTTAAACCTAACAATCCTGATTTTTTATACAAAATATTGTTTACTTCTTTTGTGCTCAATCCAAGATTATCAAGCATATGTAAAACAATTGCCGGATCGATATCACCGGCTCTGGTTCCCATTGGAACACCGCACATTGTACCATAACCTAAAGTTGTATCGACAGATTTACCGTTTTTAACAGCGGTCAAAGAAGAACCGTTACCGAGATGAACGGTTATGCAATTAAATTTATCAAATGGAATATTTAATTTTTCAGCTGCTTTCATTGCTACATATTTATGACTTGTCCCATGAAATCCAAATCTGCGGATACCGTGTTTTTCGTACATTTCGTAAGGAATTGCATAAATATAAGATTCTTGTGGCATTGTTGAATGAAAGGCAGTGTCAAACACACCGACATGAATTACATTTGGAAGTAATTTTTTCATTGCTTCAACACCCATTAAATTGGCAGGATTATGTAATGGAGCCAATGGAACGCAAGCTTCAACGGTTTTAATATTTTCAGCTGTTAAGTTTACAGAGTCTAGAATTTTATCAGCACCGTGAACAATTCTATGTCCGACAGCTTTAATTTCATCGATAGATTTAATAACACCAACCTTTTCATCAGTAATCATTTTCATAGCATTTTCTAATCCGATAACATGGTCTTTGATATCTAATATTTTTTTTATTTTTTCACCATCTTTAGGTTCGTAGGTAAAAATACTATCATTAAGTCCGATTCGCTCAATCAACCCTTTACATAATAATTCCTGAGTTTTCATATTTAACAGTTGAAATTTAATCGAAGATGAGCCGCTATTAATAACTAAAATCTTCATTTAATCCTCCAATATTTTTTTTTAAAATTATCAGCAAGCTCTAGAAGTCAAGAAAATAAGTTATAAAATATTATCAAAAAAAAATAAAGCCCTTTTAGACAGAAAATTTATTTTGAAATTTTATTTTCAACCATTTTTAGTTTTCTTTTCAACTAACTATATTTTTTGTTTGAAAAGAATAAAACTTGCAATTATTGTGTCTAAATTCAATCTTGTTTAAAGTAAATTTAAATAAGGTGAAAATTATGATTAAAAAGAATTTATGGTTAAAAAATTCGCTTGTTTTGATAAGATTAATAATTCTTATTATGATTTTGCAATCTTGTTCAAAGAATACGTCTTTAAGAGTTCAAAAACATCAAAGTAAAAAAAATATTTTTGTTGGAATTGGATTTGGGGCTGATGAAACAAAAGCAATTAAGAATGCTAAAAATGACGCTATTGAACAAATTTTCCAAAAAATGGGTGTGGATGTTAATATTCATTCAAAGTTGGAAAATAATTACTCTTATAATAATAAAGATACTTTTGAAAATACCATAAAAAAAATTAATATAGATTTTATCTCCAAAGCATTTTTGAAAATTAAAATCATCGATTTGCAAATTAAAAGGAAAAGTAAGAATAAATATTATGCCAAAATTAGCGTAGAGTTTGACGAAAAAGATTACCAATCAACTTACAGATTATATCTAAAAAATTATTCAAGATTGATTTTCCCGAAAGCAACCAATTATTCTCAAATAATCCAATCAATGAAGATTATAGACAAAATTGAGACCAAAATGAATCATTTATCGGGAATCTCAGATTTAACCGAATGGAAGGAATATCAACTCAAGAAAGATGAATTTATTAATGAATACAAAACAACTCAAATTCATTTTTCAAAAAAACAAATTAATGGCAAAACTTTACTAAAACTAAAATCTCGAATAAAGATTAAAAACGGTGAAATTACGCTTAAAATCGGCGATAAACTTCTTCATAAAAAAATCTTCTCTAATTCTTTCTTTTTGAATGTTCCGCAGAAAAGAGTATTATTTGTTCCTGGAAATTGGAAAAAATGGCCAAAAGAATTTGAAAGAGTTTTATTTATCGATAAAAACACGGAAGTAAGTATAAAGTTAATAAATTCGTCAAAAAAAAATAGAAGTAATTTTTTATTTTTTTTATCAAAAGAATTAAAAGCAAAACGTTATAAAGTTGTTCAAAATGAAAATATCAAGCCTGATTATATCTTAAAATTAAGAACAAAAATAAAATTTTATGATGAAAAAATTGCTAATATTTATTTCGCAAAAATGGATTATCAACTAAAATTATTCAAAAACAAAAAACTTATTTTAAAAATAAATTTCCCTAATTATGAATTTCCTACGCAAAAAATCTCCGGAAAAAATAAAAAAGAAGTGGTTGAAAAAATATCGGATTTTCGTAATTTTTCGAATTATGAATGGGTGGTAGAAAAAATTTCCGATAGAATTGTTGAAGAGATAAAAAAATAAAAGCCGATTTCTCGGCTTTTATAACTTATTTAATTATAATGACATTGCGTCAACAGGACATGTTGAAACACAAGCACCACAATCTACACATGCTGCTTCATCTACAGTAGATTTATCATCAACCATAGTTAACGCACTAACAGGACATACGTCGATGCAAGCACCACAACCAATACATTTTTCTTTGTCAATTTTTACAGCCATTTTAGCCTCCTAACAATTTTGAATCATTTTTATTTACCCTTAATTTTATTTCAAGTTATTTTTTCAAATTTTTTAAGAAAAAATTTTCAGCATTGCCATAACTTATATCTGCGACCATCTTTGGGGTAACTTGTTTAACCTCGGCAATTTTATTAATTATATATCTTAAATTCATCGGAGAATTTCTTTTCCCTCGATTTGGGGTAGGTGACAAATATGGGGAATCCGTTTCAATAAAAAATTTATTTTTAGGAACCATCCTGATAATATTGTCCATTTTACTATTTTTGAAAGTTATAACGCCGGTGAAAGATATGTACCAATTTTCGGACAAAACTTTTTCTGCGAAATTTTCATCTCCGGAAAAACAATGGAAAACCACATTTTTAGCTTTTCTATCTTTTAAAATTTTATAGCAATCTTCATGAGCATCTCGATCGTGAATGATTATCGGTTTATCAAATTTTAGTGCTAAATCAACTTGTTTAGAGAAAATTTCTTGCTGTTCTTTTTTTGAAAAATGCATTCGATAATAATCCAAACCGATTTCTCCGATAGCTATAACTTTTTTGTTTGCTAAATTTTCAATCAAAAAATCTTCATCGTAATCATTAATTTCAGATGGATGAAATCCAATTGCAGCATAAATTTGCGGATATTTTTCAGCTAATTTTATACTATTTATTGAGCTTTGTTTTCCGACTCCGATATTTATTATTTTTTCAACTCCACTATTAAAACAATCTTTTAATAATTTACTTCTATCTTTATCAAATTCTTCAAAATCCAAATGGGCATGTGTTTCAAATATTTTCATTTATACTCCTTTTGATAAAAAATATTTTGCTATATTTCCTGTCAAGAATCGAAAGTTCCATTCTCTAATTTGAGAAACCTATTAGCAATTTTATTTTGAAAATATCTATCGTGAGAAACAAAAATTATCGGTCCTTTAAAATTTTCCAATGCTTCTTCAAGAGCTTCCATTGAAGAAATATCAAGATGATTTGTCGGCTCATCCAAGATTAAAACATTATTCTCCGCTAAGATTATTTTAGAAAGTGCAACCTTGCTCCTCTCCCCTATACTTAAATTCTTTATTGTTTTGAAAACCTCGTCTTTACGAATGTTGAAACATCCTAAAATTGTTCTGGCTTTAGTTTGTAATTCATTATCTTGATTAGCCACTTCGTCAATGATGGTTTTATCAAAATCAATATTCTCAAATTCTTGTGAATAATACCCGATTTTAACTTGCGGTGACCAAATTATATTTCCATCAAAATCTTTAATTTTTTCTGAAATAATTTTCAGAAGCGTTGTTTTACCGGAACCATTAATTCCGGTGAGGCAAATTTTATCCTCATATTTTAAATCAAATGTTAAACCTTTTAGAATAGTACGATTCCCAAAACTTTTATGTAAACCGTTTACTTTTAGAATGAATTTAGCTTTGAGTCCGGAATCCTCTACTTTTATTTTACGTATTTTCTCTATGAATGGCTTTTGACTTTCCTCTTTTTCCAATTCCTTATTAATTCTCGTTTCTAAATTTTTAGCTTTTTTCATTGCTGTTTTTGAAAAATTTGTAACGGATTCATAAATAGGAGCATAACCTTCTTTACCTGTTTGTCCTTGATGTTCTAAAGCCCGGTTTTTTCTGGCAATCATTGCTCGTTTCAATTTCTTTATTTTCTTATTATGAACTTCGTATTGATGGATTTTAAGACTTAATTCTTCATCTTTTTCTCTTTTATATAAGGAATAATTTCCGGAATATCTCCGCAATTTTTTTTTATTTAATTCCCAAATTTCCGTTACACAATTGTCTAAAAATTCCCTATCATGGCTGACAACAAGAAACGGAATATTAGATGTTTTTAGAAAATTTTCCAGCCATTTTATAGATTCTAGGTCAAGATGATTTGTTGGTTCATCCAAAAGCAGAAATTTCGTTTCTTCTAACAAAATTTTGCATAAAGCTATTTTGGTCTTTTCTCCACCACTCAAATTACAAATTTTTTGGTTAATAAAATCTTCGGTAAATCCAAAACGTTGAATTATTTCGCTGATTTTATTTTCCGAACGATACCCGCCTAAAATCTCATATTGATCGAGAATTTCCAAAATTTGAGATTGAGTAAATAATTCTAAATTCTGCATTTTATAATGTAATTCAGATAATTGAGGATTGAATTTCCAGAGAAATTCTGAAATTGTTTCCTGGTCGTTAAATTTAATTTCCTGATCAACTACACCTATTTCAAGATCCTTTTTAAAATAAAAATTCCCCGACAACGGCTTCAATTTTTGCTTGATTAGATCTATTATTGTCGATTTTCCGCAACCATTATTTCCAATTAAACCTATTCGACTTTTATTAGTGATTTCAAAAAAGATGTTTTCTAAAATATTTTCCGATTGATTTTCATAACTGAATTGTATATCATTTGCTTTTATATATATCATAATAACCTCCTATATTGTAGCATTTTAGCACGATAAACAAATATCTAAATACAAAATATAAGAAATTATTTTAATTTTGATTTTAGATATTATTTGCTCTTTAATTTCATTTCTGCTCCTTGTTAAGGTTATTTGTTCAATATTTATAAAAGTGGTGGAGAGAGGAGGATTTGAACCTCCGAAGGCTTCGCCAACAGATTTACAGTCTGCCCCCTTTGACCACTCGGGAATCTCTCCGTGGAGCGAATGACGGGGGTCGAACCCGCGACCTCCAGCTTGGGAAGCTGATGCTCTACCAACTGAGCTACATTCGCAACGATATTTATAAAATTTTTGAGGGATTTTCTGTCAAGCAGATATTGTCCGGCAGCTCCGGAAAACTCCCAAATTGTGAGAAAAAACTAACATCAATAATTTTGAATTATTTCGGACAGCCTCAACTTGTCGATGTACAAATTAACTCCAAAGTTTTTTAACTTCCAAACGTTAAACAATCCGCTATATTGTTTTTTAAAGATTCAAAAATAGCAAGCTGAATTTCTCTTTTTTCTTATCCGGTTTCTTATGAAATAACCTAAATAATTAGATGATTTTTTGAATGAAAACGTGAGAATAATTAAAGAAGAAAATATGCAAAACTTGCCTAAATTTATTCAAATCATCCTTCCTTTCAAAGTAATTTTTTTCAAAAAAAGTAAGCATCTTGCGAAAAACAACATTTTTTCTTGACGTAGATATGACATTTTATCAGTTAAATTAAATCAAAAAAGGAGAAATAAAATGCATCCGATTTCACACGTAAAAAACTTAGATTTTGAAAGAATTGCAGGTACTGACGGAGAAAAAAAAGGTTATAAATATATCGTAGATTTTTTGAATAAAAACAAAATTGAAAATACTGTTGAGGATTTTGACTTAATTAGTTTTGATTTTGGTACTGCTGAAATTTCTGTGGATAAAAAAACTTTTAACCTCAAACCATATGGACTTAATGAAAATTTTCAAATTTCGGCAGAATTAGTTTTCTTAGAAAATCTAGAGGCTTTGCTTCTCAATCGGGGTGCATTTAAGGGAAAAATAATTTTAACTTACGGATTCAGTAGGAAATATTCTAAAATTTTAAAAGAATCGGAAATTGCCGGATTAATAATTATTTCCGGTCCATATAAACAAGCCACTTCTTTATCTCATAGACAAAAAAATTATAAAGACGGTTACGTTCCTTCCGCAGTAATTTCTTATGACGACGCTGCAAAATTATCAAAGTATGACGGAAAAGAAATCCAATTTACAATTAAGCAAAATGTTTATGAATCTACAGCTCATAATGTGATTGCCACAATTCCGGGGAATTCAAATGAAACCGGTATAATTTATCTTGTTGGTCATTACGATACAGTAGCAAATACAAGCGGTTCAAGTGACAATACCGGCGGAACATCCATCTTATTGTCAGTTGCCGAAAAAATAAAAGATATGAGTCTCAAAAGAACGATTAAGATAATATTCTTTTCCGGCGAAGAACTAGGATTATTAGGTTCCTCAAATTATGTGAAAACTCATTTGGATGAAATTAAAAAAAATGCGGCAATTGTCATTAATGTAGATGTCTCAGGTGATGATATCGGTAAAGACGCTTTTGGTATTATTGGAACAAATGAAATTAAAGGTTATGTTGCCGGAATTACCAGAGAAAAAGGTCTATCCTTTGATTCTAAATTACAAATTTATAGTAGCGATGGAATGCCTTTTGCCGAATATGAAATTCCGTCCATCAATATTGCAAGATTTGGTGGAAAATCAAGCTTTAATATTCACACACATTTGGATTGCGTAAAATTTGTCTCAAAAAGAGGATTGGAAAATACTTTTAAAGCAACTTTGAATATTGTAGAAAAATTGGGTAAAGCGGAAATATTCCCGTTAGAAAGAAAAATTGATGCAAAACTGAGACCTGATATTGAAAAATATCTTTGGAATTTAAGATTTGAAAAACCAACCCTGAAATGGGAAGAAAAATATAAAAAATAGGTGTAAAATGAAATCAATAATTACGGTACAAGATAATAGTATTGGAAAAATGTATATTGTTATCCCAAAAATCAGAGATGTGCATAAAGCTTTTGGAAACGTTGTTATTTCTATTGATAATGGTGATAAAATTACCATTGAAGCTGATGATTCCGAGAAACAAATTAATGAAATTTTAGAAGCGATTGAGGAATTTTATCAAAAGTAATTTAACTGAAATTAGCTCAAACTCAAGAATTTTACGATATGCTTTTTATGCTTCTTTGGCTTCTACCTTATTTGTCTTAGAAGCATTTATTCCTAAACCGGTGCCATTTATAAAGTTAGGCTTGGCAAATATAGTAATTCTTATCGTATTATATTCTAAAGATATTAAAGGTGCTTTTATTGTTTCGATTGCAAAATCATTAATTGGAACTTTTGTAACCGGAACAATTTTTTCACCAACCATTATTTTATCTTTAGGTTCCTCAATTTTTGCTACAACAATGATGAGCATATTTTTATCAAAACATTTTAACTTCAGCATTTTAGGAATTAGTATGATTGGGGCGGTTAGTCATAATATTGCACAAATATTTTTCGTTCGGCTATTGTTTATTAAATCAAATGCCGTATTTCAATTAACGCCATTATTAATTTTATTAGGGATTTGTAGCGGACTTTTTACCGGATATATCAGCTATTATCTTTTCAAAAAAGTTGATAAAATTGTAAATAAAAGACAAGTAAATCAAGAACAACAATTCTGTTCTTAAATTGGAGAAATGAATGAACAAATTAGTCAAAAAATATACTCTTATTCTCTTTATCATTTCCTTCTTTTTCTTAGGAATTGTCAGCGGAATATTTTATTATTATAGTCAAGAATTACCACCTTTAAGTGAATTGAAGCATTACGATTTCAAAGTAGGTTCGGAAGTCTTTGATAAAGATGATGTATTAGTTCATACTTTTTCAATTGAACGACGTAAGTTGACCGATGTTACAAAACTACCGAAATATTTTAGAGAGGGAATGCTTTCCGTTGAAGATAAAAAGTTTCGTGAACATTGGGGAATAGATATTTATGGAATGCTCAGAGCTATTTTAGTTGATATTTCCAAAGGTAGTTTTTCACAGGGAGCGAGTACAATTACGCAACAATTAGCGAGAAATATGTTTCTAAGTTTGGATAAAAAGATTCCCAGAAAAATTAAAGAAGCAATATTAGCGGTAAGAATTGAAAGACATTTTTCGAAAGAAGAAATTTTG
Source organism: Candidatus Cloacimonadota bacterium (assembly GCA_027064005.1). Lineage (GTDB taxonomy): Bacteria > Cloacimonadota > Cloacimonadia > Cloacimonadales > JAMOQM01 > JAMOQM01. Next base: position 29,196 of record JAMOQM010000129.1, read on the forward strand.
GAGATGTATTTTAACAAAGTTTCATTTGGACCGGGTTTATATGGTATTGAAGCTGCCTCAAACAAATTTTTTAATAAAGATGCTAAAGATTTGGATATTCCGGAAGCAGCCTTGATTATTGGTATGACGCAATTGCCTTCCGCTTACAATCCTTTTAAACATATGAAAAGAGCTATAAAAAGAAGAAATATCGTTTTGAAAAGTATGCTTAATGATAAAATCATTACTAATGAAGAGTATAGTACAGCTGTTGTTACTCCGATCACTCTCTATTATCCAAAAGGGAATCATAGTGCCGCCGATTATTATATTGAATACATTCGTAAACTTGTTACTAAAAAATATGGCACTCGTAAGTTATTTACAGGTGGTTTGAAAATATATACAAATCTTGATTTTGATTTGACTCAATATGCCGATTCCGTACTAAATGCTAATCTTACTAAATTTGAAAATAAAAATAATTATGAAAATAAATACGCCGATTTACCAAAAGATACTACAGATGTAGATACAAAATATGTGCAAGGTGCGGTTTTTACCATTAGACCCGAAGATGGTGCGGTTCGAGTAATGATTGGAGGCAGGAACTTTGATCACAGTAAATTTAATAGAATCATTCAGGCGAAACGTCAACCCGGATCTTCTTTTAAACCGATTTTGTATTCTTGTGCTTTGGCAAATCATTATACTCCGGCTACCGTAATTTCTCAAGAACCTCTTTCATTTGCCGAGAATGATACAATTTTCTGGAAACCGCATAATTATTCAAATCGTTATTTCGGATATACAAGAATGCGTGATGCCCTAAAACATTCTCAAAACATTTATGCGGTTAAAATGATTTACGATTTAGGACCAAAAAAGGTTGTGGATTTTGCTAAAAGATTCGGCATCACAACAAAAATTCAGCCTGTACTTTCTTTAGCAATTGGAACTTGTGAAGTTATCCCGAAAGATTTAATTTCAGCTTACACGACTTTTCCAAATAATGGTTACCGTGCTGTTCCGAGATTTATTAGAAAAATCGTTGATAAAAATGATCATGTTTTAGAACGTTCAACTCCCGATCTAATCAAAGTATTGGATAAACAAACCGCTTACTTAATGGCTAATTTGATGAAATCCGTTGTTGATGAAGGAACCGGTGTTGGAATCAGGTGGAGAGGTTATAAATGGAACGCAGGCGGTAAAACGGGAACAACAGATGATTATCGAGATGCGTGGTTTATCGGATATAATAAACAATTGGTTACAGGAATTTGGGTTGGTTTCGATGATAATTCCACTTTAGGAAAAGGTAAAACGGGTTCATCGGCAGCATTACCGTCTTGGCCTGCAATTATGAAACATGCGATTTATGAAGAATCTCCTCTAAATTCAAATGGAAGACACATCGTAGATGGAAACAAACTGGAATTTGAAAGACCGGCCGGAATTGTTTCCGTTCAAATTTCTAAAAAAACAGGGTTATTACCTAAATCACCTTTTGACGAAACTATTACGGAAAATTTTATCGCAGGAACAGAGCCAACACCGTTTTCAGATAGTTTGGGATATAATTTTTATCCGACAATTTATCGAATTAATGACAAAGATTCTTTGATTATTGATATGGATGGCTCGGTAAAAGCAATGATGGATTCCTCAATAACTCGCCAAGTAACTTATGTTTATGAGGATTCTTTAATGGCTGATTCCGTTACGACTAAACGCGTTCTTGTTGATAGTTTGATTATTGATATAAGTGGTGCGAAAATTTTTGAAGACAAAACAAAGGAATATCTAAACTAATATGATCTATAATATTTTTCTAATTTTAGCCATAATTTCTATTGTAATTTATATTTTTTACGTTATTATTTTTCATAAAGGTCTTAAAAACAGAAGTAAATTCTTCATTAAAAAATTTGAGAAAGTTTCTGTAATTGTTGCAGCAAGAAATGAAGAAAAGAATATTTCTAACCTTTTGACAATTCTGACCAATCAAACTTATCCCGAAGACAAATATGAAATTATTATCGCAAATGATGGTTCTACAGATAAAACCGAAGAAATCGTAAAATTTTTTCAAAGTAAATTTGAGAATGTAT
>JAMOQM010000130.1 GCA_027064005.1 Candidatus Cloacimonadota bacterium
TTGGCAAATTACTGTGAATTATCAAAGGGAAATTACGAAACTGCAATTTCATTTTTTGAAGATATAATTAATTGTCCTCCGACAGCAATAGATTCAGTTAAAGCGATCATTGATGCAGGATACACTTATCTGCTAATGGAAGAACAAAGTGGAAGATCTTCTAATTATGTTGGTAAAATGACAGAGTTAAAACCGAAATCAAGAGAAGATTTTGAGCAAAATAAAGATGATTTACTGAATAGTCTTTTTGAAAATCCTGGAAATGAACCTGATGAAGGTGGAGAAAATGGGAATCAAATATCTCAACTACCGCAATTAATGGGTAATTATCCGAATCCGTTTAATCCAACAACAACAATATCTTTTTCTATTCCGGAAGAAAGCAAAGTTGAACTATCTGTTTTCAATATTAAGGGACAGAAAGTTAAAACGCTTGCAAAAGATTCTTATCAAAAAGGTAAGCATTCTGTTGTATGGCAAGGTAATGATGATTTTAATAAAGAAGTAGGTTCAGGAGTTTATTTTTATAAATTAAATGTGAATGGAAAAACTGAAACAGTCAAAAAATGCCTTCTTCTGAAATAAATTGAATTAAAGAATCAGTCAGAGAACATTCAGGCTGGTTCTTTTTTTTGATAGAACGCTGTGGCTAACAAACGTGTCAGTGCTACCGCACCGCACACGCCGACCATTAGCCACAACTTGCATAAAAGGAGGAATATTTATGAAGAAATACAATCAACTTGAATAAAAAAATAAAAAGATTTCAGAAAGTAATACTAAAATATGGAGGAAAATTTGAAAAAAAAGAAAAATACTCTGAAAACTAAATTGGTCATAATTATATTTTTGGCTATTATGATTTTAAGTTGTTCAGAAAATAACCCAACAGAACCGAGTTCAAATGGATATTGGAAACAGTATTTATTTGAAGATCCTTATAATAACTTCGTAACAAATGGATTAGCAATAGATAATCAATTCTATTGTACAGGAATGAATGGTATATCAATGTTTACTGATTTTGAAACGAATCCACAGATGAAATATATTTGGTATATCTCAACTGGTTACGATAGCAAACCGATAATATCAAAAAAATATACAGCTTTTTTTAAAGAAAGCAGTGAAACAAATATCGGCTTTTCAAACTATTTTACGCAAGATGGTAATGTCACAAGTGTATCTCCTGCAAGTTTTGGTGAGCAGTTCAAAGATTATAAATTCTCATTTATAACGACCAAACGTGAATTTGGAGCAATTAATAATCAAAATCGTTTTGTAACAACAATCTCTAATCGTAGCGGTATGGTTGCGGATACAACTTATATCGTATATGCTGATTTTGATTTTAATGATGGTATAAGCATTTCTAATACAGGCTTTTGGGAAATTCCAAGTATGATTAGTACACCAATTAATGAAAAAGCTTTTAAGAGTTATAATGGGAAATTCTATATCTCTTATTCAAGGGAATTTAGTCCAAATAATTATTTTATAGAAATATCAGAAAATGGAGAAATTAAAGAATATATTAATCACTTCGGAGCTTCTTATGAACATGGGGTGATGTCTTTTTTTGAATACAAAGGTTATCTATGTGCACAAAAAGGTGACTTTGAGATGATATATAGTTCAGATGGAGAAAATTGGCAGCATATGGCATCTCTTGAACCGCTTATATCTGATTTCAAAGAGATTGGTAACTATTTATTCATTTATCTCAATGATAAAATCTATTGTCTTGGAGACAATATTAACGAATTAAAATTATACCAAATACCTACTGAAAATATCACAGGAAGAACAATCAGCTCAATCAACAAATTTAATGATGAGTTGATAATCACAACAAGTAATGGAATCTTTCATAAATCATTTTCAGAGATTATGAAAGATAAAGAACTTATTCGAGGAATAAATTAAATTGAGGGAAAAATGAGAAATGCAATAATCCTTAGAGATGTTTCATATATTGATGTTGTGTCTGGGAAAGAAGTTAATAACACAAACCTGATTATCGAGAACGGAGTAATCCAAAAAATATGTAAAGAGCCATTTGAATTCGGAAACAAAAGTTATGAAACAATTGACTGCAGTGGGAAAATAGCAGTTCCTGGTTTGTTTGAATGTCATGCACACCTTTGTAGTCTTCATAATGTAGCGATGAAAGAGGATGTTCTCAAAGATTTTGTAAAAAAAGGAATAACTCAGGTCAGGGATGTTGGTGGACCATTTAAAATCATGAAAGAAATGAAAGATTCAATCACAAAAGGTAAAATCGTAGGTCCTGAGATATTTTATTCAGGCCCAATACTTCAGGGGGGAAAATTATCATGGCAAGTTATAAATGAGAGTTTTCCTGGTTTCACTGTATCTATAAATTCTAGAGAAGATGTTAATTCTATCCTGAATGATCTCTACAATAATGGAGCATCTTTAGTTAAAACATTCAGTACCTTTGATAAAGATGTATTGAAGTATTTGAATCTTCAAGCAAAGAAAAGACATCTTAAGATAGCACACGATGTTGGCGGTCTCATTTTTAATTCAATCCCCGTTGAACTTGGTTTAGATTTAGGAATAGATTGTTTTGAGCATGGAAAAGCAGCTTATTCATCAGTACTCAAAGATAATTTAAAGAAAGAGCACGACTCACTAATGATTAAGAGAACTCCAAAACAAGGTCAAAAGCTGTTTAAAAAACTTCTATCTTTAGGTGAAGCTTCTATTTCAAAGGAAAAACTAAAAAATTTATCTGAGAAAATGATTCGAAATAATGCTTATTTATGTCCGACATTGATGTGGAATGAAAGTAATAAGAACTCAGAGAATGAAGAGAAAAAGAAAATGATAACTGAACTTACTGCAATTACACATTATTTAACTAAAAAGATGATAGCTCATGGAGTTAAGATGCTGGTTGGTGTTGATTCAAGAACAGCAACGACTCTTAAGGAAATGACACTCTTACACAATCTGGGACTTTCAAACCTTGAGATTTTGAGAGGAGCTACAATTTATCCTGCTGAATGGTTACAGATTTCTGATAAATACGGATCAATAGATGTTAACAAAAAGGCAAGTTTACTTGTTCTGAACAGGAGTCCTTTAGATAACATCAATAATATTGAAGATACTGCATTTGTATTAAAAGAAGGGGAGATAATTGTATAACTTTCTGCTAACAAACCACTCCACAAGCCAGTTTGGTGCTAAATATTATTTGATTCTTCCGAATCAAACGGCTGGTAAATCTCAGTTTTAGTTTTCTGTTGGCTCGTGGCAGCTGCCACTCATTAGTGGAAAAGCATTGAAATTAAAATCTATTGAATAGGAAAATATCTTCCTAAATGAGAATTTTTCTCGTTTATGGACAACATTTCGCTTGACAATACGAATTAGGATTAAATCTTAGAGACATATTCTCTAGGAGGAAGTAATGTTAATTAAATTTATATGCCAAAACATTTATTCAATAAATGATGAAATTGAATTCAGAATGTTTAAAAGTCCGACAAGGGTTTTAAAAAATCACGTTTACAATAGTAATAATAAAATTAAAGTTTTAAAATCTGCAATTATGTATGGAGCCAATGCTTCTGGAAAAACAAATTTTGTGAAAGCTATAAATATAGGTCGAAATTTTGTTTTCGGAGGACCCAACAATCCTAATAGAATAGACATTCCTATATTTAAATTAGAATCTGATGAAAATAAAAACTCATTATTTGAATATACCTTTTTAAGTAATGGTTTTTGTTATACATATGGGTATGAATTAAATCAAAAAAAAGTCATCAAAGAATGGTGTTACAAACTGACATCAAAAAAACCAAAATTGCTTTTTGAAAGAGAAACCCTTGAGGATAATACAATATCTCTTCAAAAAGGTGACTTTACTGAAACAAAAAAAGAAGAAAATTTCTTCGACTTTTGCTTAGATGCAACTAGACCAACGCAATTATTCCTAACAACACTAATCAACAATAACACAAAACACTTTGGTGACATTATCAGTTGGTTTAAGAAGCTAACAATAATCTATCCTGAATCAAAGTTTGGAAATCTTTTCACAATAATCGCTGATAATAACTTCTATCAATCATTTATTGAAATTCTTAATGATTTAGGAATTGATATTGATGATTTTGATACCAAGAAAGGATCAATAGATGATAAGTGGTTAGATGTTCCACAAAATATTATTGATGATGTTAAAAAAAATATAATCCCCAAAAGTTCAATTCACCTTGTAAGTTCAACAGGGCAGTATCTAATTTTTTCTATGTCTAATGAAAACAAAATTGATGTTACAAAACTTTACACTCAACACCTTAATCTTAATAATGATAAAATTAATTTCGAAATCTTCGAAGAATCGGACGGTACTCGTAGACTGTTTGATCTAATCCCGATGCTACTAAATTTTAAAAATAGTGATTCTGTATTTATAGTAGATGAATTTGATAGAAGTTTTCATACAAATTTATCTAAAAGCATATTTAGACTTTTTTATAAATACACAGAAGGTAGACCGTGCCAGTTAATAGCTACAACTCACGATACAAACTTAATGGATCTAAATATGTTTCGAAATGATGAAATTTGGTATGTTAAAAAGAACTCTTTTAAATCAACAGAATTATATTCATTATATGAGTTTAGTCAACGATATGATAAAAGTTTAGTTAAAGATTATCTTAATGGTAGATTTGGCGCTGTTCCTGAAATAAATATAATTGAGGAGTAGAAATGCCACGTACTATTTTAACCAGAGAGATTAAATTAACTCACCCCAAAAGAGGTTCAAGAAGTAATAGAAGAATCTTTATTGCAACAGAAGGTTTTCATTCGGAGAAAAAATATCTGAAAGCTCTTGGTGACATCATCAAAACCAATATTGAAGTAATAATAATATCGAGACAATCTCCAGATTCAGGCTTATCAGCTCCACAATATGTTCTTCAAACAATTTTGGATAAAAAATCTAATATTGATTTCAGAATTGGAGATGATTTCTGGATTATCATAGATACAGACAGATGGGATATTGGGTCAATTACTACACTGTGTAGCGACAATAATGTTTCCATTATTGTCAGCAATCCTTGCTTTGAAATATGGATATTGTTTCATTACCTGAGAAAAAATCAAATAAACACCATCCAAGCATTTCCAAATTGCGATTCTGTTATAAGTGCGATAAAAGAATTTGATGACCATTTTAGCAAAACAAGACCTGTAACTAAAAGAACTTTTAATGGGTTGAAAAAGGCAGTATGGTTTGCAAAGGAACTTGATATTAACACTAATTCAGCTGTTCCTGAAAATCCTTGTAGTCGAATGTATAAACTAATTGAAGAGTTGCAAGCTGATTCTAAATAAATATTTTCCACTAACAAGCAGCTCCACAGCCTATCGGCGTGGCAT
>JAMOQM010000131.1 GCA_027064005.1 Candidatus Cloacimonadota bacterium
GTTTTGTTAGTGGATTTTTGCACATATTTGTAAGGTTTTGACAGTTGAACTATTTTGAAAAATTCGGGGGATCCAAGTATTTTTTTAAGATACTTGACAATTTATACTATAATTTATAACTAAAAAAAAATCGGTAAGGTTATGAGCAATAAGCTTAATTTAACGATTAAGCCTATTGCTTGCACTTATACCGATGAAAAAAAAGGAGATATTATGCAACAACACAATTTTAATATTGTAAAAAAATCAATGCTTTTTTCAGGCAAAGAATTAATTTTAGAAACAGGAAAAATCGCCAAACAAGCGAACGGGGCAATCATTTTAAAATACGGAGACACTATTTTATTGGTAACAGCTACTGCTGCTCCTAAAGCAAATGAAGGACAGGGATTCTTTCCATTAACTGTAGATTTTATTGAAAAAATGTACGCTTCAGGTAAAATTCCCGGTGGATTTATCAAACGCGAATCAAAACCATCTACTAATGCTACCCTAATGAGCCGAGTTGTTGATAGAACAATTCGTCCGCTTTTCCCGGAAGGTTTTTTAAATGCCGTTCATGTTGTAGTAACAACACTTTCTTATGACGGAGAATCCGATTTGGGAACTTTAGGACTTATTGGAGCATCAGCTGCTCTAAGTATTTCCGATATTCCTTTCCACGGTCCTATTGCAGGAGCTTTGGTTGGAATTATTGACGGGGAAATCGTTGTTAATCCAACTAAAACAGATTTATTAAAATCAGATTTGGAATTAACTGTCGGCGGAAGTATGAACTCGATCGTAATGATTGAATCCGGTGCAAATGAAATTTCTGAAGAACAAATAGCTGATGCTGTTTATGCCGGTCATGATGAAATTAAAAAAGTAATTTCTCTTCAAGAAGAATTAGTAAAAGAAATTGGTAAAGAAAAAATGAACTTTGTTGTTGATGAAATTCCTGAAGATATTTTCAATAAAATTTCTAATGCTTTTTCTGCCGATTTGAAGAAAGCTATCATGATAAAGGAAAAACTTGTTCGTAATGAAGCAGTTGAAGAAATTAATGAAAAAATCAAAAAAATGATTGAAGAAGATTTATCTGAGGAAGAAATTGAAGAAAAAGCAAAATACTATCATAAATCTTTTGAAAAATTAGAAAGCTTACTTTTTAGAGAAACAATTTTAAAAGACAAAATCAGAGTTGATGGTCGAGGGTTTGATGAAATCAGACCTTTAAGTATGGAAATTGATTTGCTTCCAAGAGTTCATGGCTCTGCACTATTTACCCGTGGTGAAACACAATCTATCGGAACGGTTACAATCGGAACCGGTTCTGATGAAAAAATTATGGATGGTTTGGATGAGGAATATAGAAAAAAATTCTTCCTTCATTACAATTTTCCTCCTTATAGTGTTGGTGAAGCCGGATTTATGAGAGCTCCCGGTCGTAGAGAACTTGGTCACGGTTCATTAGCTGAAAGAGCTTTGAAACCGATGATTCCTGATAATGATGTCTTTCCATATACAATTCGAGTTGTTTCTGATATTACCGAGTCTAACGGTTCTTCTTCAATGGCAACGGTTTGTAGCGGTTCTTTAGCTTTAATGGCTGCCGGAGTTCCAATTAAAAAACCGGTTGCAGGTATTGCGAATGGCTTGATTATGGACGGAGATGATTTCCAAATTTTAACAGATATTCAAGGTATGGAAGATCATCTTGGTGATATGGATTTCAAAGTAACAGGTACTGTTGACGGTATAACTGCTGTTCAAATGGATATTAAAATTGAAGGAATTACGCGGGCAATTATGATTGAAGCTCTTTCAAAAGCAAAAGATGCAAGATTATATATTCTCAAACATATGAAAGAAGTTATTGAAGAACCTCGTAAAGAATTATCCAATTTTGCACCGCATATTGAGACAATGCAAATTGATCCTTCTAAAATTGCCGCTGTAATTGGACCTGGTGGAAAAAATGTTAAACAAATCATCGAAGATACCGGTGTTTCAATTGATATTGACGATTCCGGTTTGATTAAAGTTGCTTCCACAGAAGGAAAGGCAATTAAAGTTGCTATGGATACAATTAAAAATATCGCTTATGATCCGGAAGTAAATAAAATTTATGAAGGAATCGTTACTCGTGTTGAATCTTATGGAGCTTTTGTTAATTTTATGGGACAGAAAAAGGGACTTGTTCACGTTTCAAAATTAGTTGATGCAAGAGTTAGTCATCCACAAGATTTAGTAAAAGTTGGAGATAAAGTTAATGTCAGATTTACAGGGATGAAAGAGGGTAAATATCAATTATCAATGGTTGGTGTTGAAGGTAATCCAAAGTTACCTGAAGGTTATAAATATGTAAGAGCAGAAAGACCGCAAAACGATAGACCACATCGTGATAATAATAGAAACTATCATAATAACAGAAGATAATTTTGGAGGATAATATGGATTATAAGATAAAAGACATTAATCTAGCTGCTTTTGGTAGAAAGGAAATTGAAATATCTGAAATAGAAATGCCAGGTTTGATTGCTCTTCGCGAAAAATATGGAGATTCAAAACCATTGAAAGGTGCTAAAATAACCGGTTCACTTCATATGACAATCCAAACAGCTGTTTTGATTGAAACTCTTGTAGAATTAGGTGCAGATGTTAGATGGGCAAGTTGTAATATTTTTTCAACTCAAGATCACGCAGCGGCAGCTATTGCTAAAGCCGGTGTTCCTGTTTTTGCTTGGAAGGGCGAATCTTTGGAAGAATATTGGTGGTGTACAAAGCAAGCTCTTCTGCACGGAGAAGAAGGTCCTGATATGATTGTTGATGATGGTGGTGACGCTACATTATTTGTCCATGAAGGATATCGTTTGGAAAATATTTTTGCTGAAACCGGTAAATTGCCTGAACCTGAAAAATCAAGTAATGATATCTTTTTTATGCATAAAATGATTATCCAAGACTTGGAAAAATATCCTAACAGATGGCATAAAATTGCGGAAAATCTGAAAGGAACCAGTGAAGAAACTACAACCGGGGTGCATCGTCTTTATCAAATGATGGAAAATAAAACTCTTCTTTTCCCGGCAATAAATGTAAATGATTCTGTTACTAAATCCAAATTTGATAATACTTACGGATGTCGAGAATCTTTAGCTGACGGGATTAAAAGAGCTACAGATATAATGATTGCCGGCAAAACTGTTGTTGTATGTGGTTATGGTGAAGTTGGTAAAGGCTGTGCTCAATCTATGAGAGGTTTTGGAGCTCGAGTTATCATTAATGAAATTGATCCTATCTGTGCTCTTCAAGCTTCAATGGAAGGTTATGAAGTAAAACCTTTGGAAGATTCATTAGATGAAGCTGATATTGTTGTTACCGCTACCGGTAATAAAGACGTTGTTACGGTTGAACATATGCAGAAACTTAAAAATCAAGCAATTGTTTGTAATATTGGTCATTTTGATAACGAAATTCAGGTTAATAAGTTATATGAAACCCCGGGTGTAATTAAGGAAAATATTAAACCGCAGGTTGATCAAATACATTTTCCTGACGGTCATTCGATAATTTTACTTTCGGAAGGTCGTTTGGTTAATTTGGGCAATGCTACCGGACATCCTTCATTTGTTATGAGCTGTTCATTTACAAATCAGGTTTTGGCACAATTAGATCTTTGGGAACATAAACGTGAAAATATTGTATATATGCTTTCCAAAGAATTGGATGAGGAAGTTGCCAGACTTCATTTGGGAAAATTAGGGGTGAAATTAACTAAACTCAGCAAAGAACAAGCAGACTATATTGGAGTTCCTCAAGCAGGACCATTTAAACCTTCACACTATAGATACTAAATTTATTTATAAAAAAATGATAAAATATTAGGAAAACTCCTCGGAGTTTTTCTTTTTTTATGAACAAAACAGCTGTTTTATTTCTTATTTTCATACGAAATCACCTAAATTTAGCTTGCTTTGAAACATAAACAGAGAAATTAAAAATTTTATTGATAATTATTTTTTACTCGGAAAAAAAAGACTTGCCATTTTTTTTCTAAATTTTAAATCATCGCAATCATAAAAAAATAAAAAATAAAAATGAAATAAATGGAGGAGTGAATGACTCTCTTAGAAAAAATCGAAAAAAAAACAGCCAAAGTTGCTGTTGTGGGGTTGGGATATGTTGGACTTCCAATGGCAGTTGCTGTTGCTAGAAAAGGTTATAATGTTTTAGGTCTTGATGTAAACCAAAAAGCTGTTGATTGCGTTAATGCAGGTGATAATTATATCGGTGATGTTGATGACGCTGAGTTAACAAAATTGGTTAATGATAAAATGTTAAGTGCAACATCCGATTATGCAAATATTAATGATATTGATGTAATTATGGTTGCTGTACCAACACCTTTAGATAAATATCAACAACCTGATTCTTCTTTCGTTGTTGCTGCTACAAATTCGATTGTTGCTAATGTTAAAAAACAAACATTGGTTGTTCTGGAATCTACTACTTACCCCGGAACTACACGTGAAATTGTTGCCCCGGCTTTTACGGAAAAGGGATTTACTGTTGGTGAAGATATCTATATTGCTTTTTCACCGGAACGAGTTGATCCGGGTAATGAAGTTTATAAAACTGCAAACACTCCTAAAGTTGTCGGTGGAATGACTGAAAATTGTAATGAAGTTTCCAAAGCTTTTTACGAACAAATTCTTGATGCAAAAGTTCATATGGTTTCTTCTCCTGAGATTGCAGAAATGGAAAAAATTTATGAAAACACATTCAGAAATATTAATATTGCTTTAGCTAATGAAATGACAATTCTTTGTGATAAAATGGGAATAGATTTTTGGGAAGTTATTAAAGCTGCAAAAACAAAACCTTACGGATTTATGGCTTTTTATCCGGGACCTGGAGTTGGTGGTCATTGTATTCCAATTGATCCTTTCTATTTAACTTGGAAAGCTCGAGAATATAAATATCACACAAGATTTATTGAACTTTCAGGGGAGATAAATAATGCGATGCCGGAATTTGTGGTTGAAAAAGCTGATAGACTTTTGAATAAAAAAGGTATTGCTTTATCTAAATCAAAAATACTTATTCTTGGGGCAGCTTATAAAAAAGATATTAAAGATTTAAGAGAATCACCGGTTTTTGAAATTATGGAAATTCTTAAAGAGCGTGGAGTAGATTTTGATTATAATGATCCGTATGTTGACAAATTTTACAATCATCTTACAAAAGAAGAATATATTTCCGTAAGTTTGGAGAGAATTGATCTTTATGATATGGTTATTGTTGTAACAAATCATACTAATTATGATTATGATATGATATTAAAAAAATCACGAATGATTCTTGATACTCGTCTATCATTTGATGGTAGAAAATCAGAGAATTTAATCAGATTATAATAAATTTAGGGTGGATTATTATCAAAGTAATCTGCCTATTTTAATTTTATGGCAACAAATAAACCAATTATTGTAGATGAAATTTTCGGAACCTTGACAAAAGCTAAGGAAGGTTCTCGTTGGTTAGTTGTATATACAAAACCAAAACGAGAAAAAAAATTAGCCGAATATGCTAAAAAACGAAAGATTAATTATTTTTTACCTCTAATCTTAAGTTTGAGAAAATATAAATATAGGAAAATCGAGTTTACTAAACCGTTATTTCCGGGTTATATTTTTGTAAAATGCAATTTTAGAGAGAAAAACTTACTTCAAATTTCCGGTCATATTTTAACTTTTTTAAAAGTTATTGATGAAGATAGTTTTCTTGATGAATTGAATCAGATATATTTAGGGAAAACGAAAGCGGAAGAAGTGGAAATTCATGATTATGTAGAAATTGGTACAAGAGTAGAAATAACGGAAGGGTCGCTTAAAGGTTTGAAGGGATTAGTTACAGATAATGAACCCAACAAAATAATTCTAAGTGTAAATCTTTTAAAACGCTCAATTGCTGTTGAAATAAAACCGGGTACGTTTAAAATTGTAGAATAAAGGAAATGGTATGAAAATCTTAGTTACGGGTGGAGCAGGTTATATTGGCAGTCATACTTGTGTTGAATTATTAAATGCAGGTTATGAAGTTGTTGTTGTTGATAACCTTATGAATAGTAATGAAATATCTTTGGAAAGAGTAAAAAAAATAACTGGCAAATCTTTAAAATTTTACCAAGAAGATCTTCTTAATTATGAAGAAATTAAAAAAATATTTTTAATCGAAAAACCGGATTCCGTAATACATTTTGCCGGTCTTAAAGCTGTCGGTGAATCTGTGGAAAAACCATTGTGGTATTATGAGAATAATATTGTCGGAACAATTAATCTTATCAAAGTAATGAAGGAGACAGAAGTTAAAAATCTTGTTTTCTCATCATCAGCAACTGTTTATGGCTTATCAAAAATAGTTCCGATAAAAGAGGATTTCCCATTAAATACAACTAATCCGTACGGAGCAACAAAATTGATGATCGAACAAATTCTTATGGATGTTGTTAATGCTGACGATTCTTGGAAAATTATTTCATTGAGATATTTCAATCCGGTTGGGGCTCATAAATCCGGTTTAATCGGAGAGGATCCAAATGGTATCCCTAATAATTTATTACCGTTTGTTTCTCAAGTAGCTGTAGGTAAAAGAGATGTTTTATCTGTTTTTGGTAATGATTATGATACTGTTGATGGCACCGGAGTTCGCGATTTTATTCACGTTGTAGATTTAGCTTTAGGACATATTAAAGCTTTAGATAAGATAGATAAAATTTCCGGATATAAAGCTTATAATTTAGGAACAGGTCGTGGTGTGAGCGTTCTTCAAATGATAAAAGCTTTTGAAAAGGCATCCGGAAAGGAGATTAAATACAAAATTGTTGGAAGACGAAGTGGTGATATTGGAGAATCTTTTGCTGATCCGAGTTTAGCTAATAAAGAACTGGGTTGGAAAGCAAATCTAACTATCGAAGATATTTGTAAAGATGCATGGAACTGGCAGAAAAATAATCCCGAAGGCTATAAATAGTTTTTAGGAAGGAGAAAATATGGAAGATATTAAGGTTGACCTTAAAAACATGAAAGTCCCGAAAATTTCTAAAAAGAAAATTACAACATTTATTCTTATTTTAGGAATAATTGTGCTCATTTTTACCGGACTTTATACAGTTGATCCTGAAGAAGTCGGAGTTATTCAAAGATTTGGAAAATATGTCGAAACTACTGAACCGGGATTGCATTTTAAAATTCCATTTGGAGTCGATAAATTAACCAAAGTAAAAGTAAAATCAATATTTAAAGAAGAATTTGGATTCAGAACTCTTGTTTCCGGGATAAAATCTCAATATTCAAAATCTTCTTATACAAAAGAAAGTCTAATGCTTACCGGTGATTTAAATATCGCTGATGTTCAATGGATTGTCCAATTCAAAGTAAAAGATCCTTATAAATTTTTATTTAAAGTTAGAAATGTCAATGAAACAATTCGAAATTTGTCCGAAGCTACAATGAGAATGATTGTTGGAAATAGAAGTGTTGATGAAGTAATAGTTTTGGATAGAAAGGAAATTGCTTTCAAAGCAAAAAAAAATCTGCAAACTCTTTTGGATAAATATAATACGGGTATCGAAATTGTAACAATTAAATTACAAAATGTTAATCCACCTGTAGCAGTTCAACCTGCTTTTAATGACGTTAACTCTGCAAAACAAGAACAAGAAAGAATTATCAATAATGCTTGGGAAAAATATAATAAAAATATCCCCGAAGCGGAAGGTAAAGCAAAACAAACTATTGAACAAGCTCAAGGTTATGCTATTAGTCGCGTGAATTCAGCTCAAGGTGATGTCCAGAAATTCGTTCAAGTTTGGAAACAATATAGAAATGCTAAAAAAGTTACTAAACGTAGAATGTATCTCGAAACAATGCAAGAAATTTTACCTAAATTAGATAAAGTCTATATCGTTGATGATAAAGTTAAAGGCATATTACCTCTCCTAAATCTTAATACTGGAGGCAAATAATGAAAATATTTAAAATAGTACTAATCGTAATATTGATTCTTATTGCAATAGATGGATTTTATATTTTAGGTGAAACTAATCAAGCGATTATAACCCAATTTGGTAAACCGGTCGGTCATGCGGTTACAGAAGCAGGATTGCACTTTAAGATGCCTTTTATTCAAACAGTCCACTATTTTGAAAAACGAATTTTGGAATGGGATGGTGATCCTAAACAAATTCCAACTTTAGATAAAAAATACATCTGGGTTGATACTTTTGCACGATGGAGAATTACCGATCCTCTCAAATTCTATCAAACAAATAGAAATGAGATTTTTGCCCATTCTCGTTTGGACGATATTATTGATGGAACAACTCGCGATATACTTTCTGAAAATTATCTGATTCAAGTAGTAAGAAGTTCGAATAGAAAAATGAGTTTCTCTTCCGATAATACAAGAATTGATTCTTTAGATTTACAAAAATTCTTTTTAGGAAGAAAAGCTATTCAAGATTCAATATCGAAAGTAGTACGACCTGCCTTGACTCAGTATGGAATGGAATTGGTTGATTTTGAGATAAAACGCGTTAACTATGTGGCTGAAGTTCGTCAAAAAGTCTATGAAAGAATGATTTCTGAAAGAAAGAAAATTGCTGCAAAATATCGTTCGGAAGGTCAAGGACAAGCAGCAGAAATTGTTGGTAAAATGCAAAAGAAATTGGATCAAATTCAATCTCAAGCTTATAAAAAATCTCAAGAAATAATCGGTAAAGCTGATGCTTCGGCAACAAAAATATATGCTGAAGCTTATAATAGAGATCCTGATTTTTATACTTTCATAAAATCTTTAGAAACTTATAAGAAAACAATGGATAAAAAAAGCACACTTATTATCGGAACGGAAAGTGATTATTTTAAATATCTAAAAAAAATAAAATAAATTAATTTCGGAGGAAAGATGAAATTAGCAGTAGTTGGAACCGGTTATGTTGGATTGGTTTCCGGGACATGTTTTGCGGAAATGGGGAATAATGTAATTTGTGTTGATAATGACAAATCTAAAATTGAAATGTTAAATAACAACAAAATACCTATTTTTGAACCTGGCTTAGACGTATTGGTTGAGCGTAATGTAAAAGAAGATAGACTCGCTTTTACCACTGATATTAAGGATGCAGTTGAGAAAAGTCTCGTTTGTTTTATCGCGGTTGGTACACCACCTGATGAAGATGGCTCGGCAGATTTACAATATGTTTTAACTGTGGCACGTGAAATTGCAGAACATATGAACGGATATAGAATTATCGTTGATAAATCTACCGTACCAATTGGAACAGCCGATTTGGTAAAAGAAGAAATTCAAAAAGTATTAGATAAACGGGGCGTTAATTACGAATTTGATGTGGTTTCTAATCCGGAATTTCTTAAAGAAGGGGCAGCTATTGATGATTTCTTAAAACCTGATCGAGTTGTTATCGGTGTTGATAATGTCAGAGTTGGCGAGATTATGCGTGAACTCTACTCACCATTTAATAGAACTCGTGACCGTGTAATCTTGATGTCGGTTAGATCTGCGGAAATGACAAAATATGCAGCTAACTCAATGCTTGCCACAAAGATTTCTTTTATGAATGAAATTGCTAAATTATGTGAAATTATGGGTGCTGATGTTAACGAAGTTAGACACGGAATTGGCTCTGATTCAAGAATTGGATATAAATTTATTTATCCGGGGATTGGTTACGGTGGAAGCTGTTTCCCAAAAGATGTTAAAGCTTTAATTAAAATGGCTGAAAAAATTGGTACTGAAGCAAAAGTATTAAAAAGTGTTGAAGAAGTAAATAACAACCAAAAATATCTTTTAGCCAATAAAGTTAAGGCTCATTTTGGCGAAGATTTAACCGGTAAAAAATTTGCTGTTTGGGGACTTTCTTTTAAACCACAAACAGATGATATGCGTGAAGCTCCCGCTTTAATTATCATTAGAGAATTATTAAACGCCGGGGCAGAGATTGTAGCTTATGATCCGGAAGCAATGAATGAATCAAAAAGAAGATTTGGTGAAATTGAAAAACTAAATTATGCTGAAGATAATTATGAAGCGTTAAAAGATGCAAATGCTATGTTGTTAATTACCGAATGGCATCAATTTAGACATCCTGATTTCAATAAAATTAAAGATTTATTGAAAGAACCGATTATTTTTGATGGTAGAAATCAATATGATCCGGAATATCTTAGAAAGAATGGATTTACTTATTACGGTATCGGACGAAAATAAATGTTAGCCCCGAAAGGGGCTTTTTTTGTGATATGAAAGATTATGAATATTGGATGAAAATTGCCATTGAAGAAGCAATAATTGCTTTTGAAGAAGACGAAGTTCCTGTTGGTGCGGTTTTAGTTAAAAATGATAAATTAATTCTTAGAAATCATAATCGTACCAAACAATTAAGCAATCCTTTAGCTCATGCGGAAAAATTAATTATTGAAGAAATTTTATCCCAAGGTAAAATTTTTCTTTACGATTATAAGCTATTCGTAACTTTGGAACCATGTTTGATGTGTTCAGGAATGATTGTCTGGTCTAGGTTAGGTGAAATTGTTTTTGGAGCATATGACAAAAAAGCCGGATGTGTTGGTTCTATATATAATGTTTTAAAAGACAGAAATTTCAATCACCATCCAAAAATAACAAATAATGTTTTAGCGGAAGAATCTGCCGAATTATTAAGGAGATTTTTTCAAAAAAAAAGATAATGGAGAGTTGCCGGAGCGGTTGAACGGGACGGTCTCGAAAACCGTTGTAAACGCAAGTTTACCCAGGGTTCGAATCCCTGACTCTCCGCCATTTTCAAATTCATCAAATTAATAATCTTATCCCTCGTCGAAAAATATTTATCTTCAAGTTTTATTTCCTTTTTGATAATCAGAAATAATTGTTAATGTCTTTACGTTCTTGGTATTTTAACTTATCTGTAAAAGAATTGAAGGTTCACCGGTATTTTCTATGTATTTATATTTGCAATTTCAGAAAAATAAATATGCTATCCAATTTGATTTTATCCACTCTTTTACTTTTAGATACGTACAAATTTTTGATACAAAGTAATTGCTGAATGAAATGTCTCTAATATTTCGGGAAATCATACGAAGATACAAAATAAAGATAAATTTTTTGTGATGAAAATGACAGCGAATTTTTCAAAAAATTTCTGAACTTGACAGTTAATTATGCAAAAAAAAATTATGATTTAAAAAAAGGTAAAAATATGAAAAAAAATATCTTATTAATTACAACCGGTGGAACAATAGCAATGAAGTTCGACCAAAATCTCGGAGTTGTGCCGGAAAGTGATCTTGTACCATTCCTAAAAAGTTTTCCCCAATTAAATGATGTGGCAAATATTACGGTTATTGAATTTTCAAACATTCCCAGTCCTTATATGATTCCAAATAAAATGATGCAAATGGCAAAACTTATTACTCGGGAAATTGATAAATTCGATGGTATCGTTATTACTCACGGAACGGATACTTTAGAAGAAACCGCCTATTTACTGGATCTGGTTTTAGAAACTAAAAAACCTGTTATTCTTACTGCTGCAATGAGAAGTGGAAGCGAACTTGGATTGGATGGTCCGAGAAATATTGTTGGTGCGGTTCGAGTAGCGTCCAATGAAGAATCATACGATAAAGGTGTTCTGGTTGTTATGAATGATGAAATTCACAGTGCGAGAGATGTTATTAAAATGGATACAGGAAAGGTAGAAGCCTTTGTTTCAATGGAATATGGTATTCTTGGAATTGTTGATCCCGACCGAGTTATCTATTATAGAAGTCAAGCTCATCACGAAAAAATCATTACCGATAAACTGGATACTCGCGTTGAACTTATCAAAGCTTGTGCCGGAATGGACGGAAAATTCATTAATTGTTGCATAAATAACGGAGTTCGGGGTATTGTAATTGAAGCTTTCGGACGCGGAAATTTACCACCGGACACTATTCCGGCTTTAGAAAATGCTCTTGAACAGGATATTATTATTGTAATTGTTTCTCGAACTTATAAAGGACGCGTTTTGCCGGAATACGGATATACCGGTGGCGGAAAGCATTTAGCTAAAATGGGTGCAATTCTATCAGGAGATCTGAAAGGACCGAAAGCAAGAATCAAATTGATGACACTTTTGGGAAAATATAAAACTACTGAAGAAGTGAGACAAAACTATCCGTTTGTTTTGGATTAAGATATTAAAAGCTAAAAGTTATAATCTTTTAGCTTTTTTTATTTACTTTCAATCTATTTTTAATTAGTTTTATTGCTTGGCAGATGTAACGTTATCTCTTTGAATGAGCTATAAAAGAATCATCTGACCGAATTTTCTCATTGTTATTCTTCCGGTAACTGGCGAAGGAATATTTTTTTCTGCCCGAAAGAGAAAAATCTAGTTTGAGTGTAATGCCACGCAGTTTACTGTATAATTGAGAAGGGAAATTAATATTAAATTACGATTTCAAAATAGAAGAATTAATGGAAATAAAAGATCTTTTGTAAAATATGAATTTAAGACGAAATATCTTATCTCAAGATCAGATTGTGATGGCTATTCAAAAAGATCACGTAGTTTGTATTTCTCCAAGTTATTAATCTTTACATTAAGTCGTTGAATCAATTGGATGTGAAATATCATATTGACAACCAAATTCTGTAAATTTGAAATTTGATGTTGGTGAAATTTCGATTTTGACCATTAATCATGTGCTAAAATAAACTGCCGATTGTGTAGCAAAATAAAATACCGTTAATGCGATTATCGGGGGAAATATTAGTAATTGGTTTCGGTCGAGAAAATTTTGCCCAAGCTTTACAGGCATTAGATTTTTTTTAAGAAATTATTAATTCGGTAAAAATTGTTTTTCAAAATCAAATACTCCCAATATGTTTAACGTATTCATAAATAATAAAATAGAAATATAGAACCTTGAATAAAGCACAACAATATTTCTTTACAATTTAATTAAATTGACCAAAAAACTAAGTGAATTTTTTTGACATCAACTTAAAAGGAGATTTTTTAATGAGAAAAATTAAAAATATTGCAATAATTGCACATGTTGATCATGGTAAAACAACTTTGCTCGATGCAGTTCTAAAACAAACAGGTGTTTTTCGAGCTAATGAAAAAGTTGAAGAAAGAATTATGGATTCAAATGATATAGAAAAAGAACGAGGAATTACTATCTTTTCTAAAAATGCTTCGTTTCATTATAAAGATTATAAAATAAATTTTGTGGATACTCCGGGTCACGCTGACTTTGGCGGTGAAGTTCAAAGAATTATGAAAATGGTTGATTCCGTATTATTACTCGTTGATGCTTTTGAAGGTCCAATGCCTCAAACAAAATACGTTTTAAAAAAATCTTTAGAATTAGGACTCAATCCTGTTGTGGTAATTAATAAAATCGATAGACCGAAAGCCAGACCTTTGGATGTTGTGGATATGGTTTTTGATCTTTTCGTAGAGTTAAATGCTACGGACGAACAACTCGATTTTCCTATAGTATATACTTCAGCCAGAGATGGTGTTGCCAGATATCAACCGGATGATGACAATAATGATTTGGTTCCTTTATTAGATACTATTTTGAAATATGTACCGGATACAGAATCTGATGTGGAACATCCTTTCCAATTCCTGATTTCTGCAATAGAATATGATAATTATCTTGGAAAAATCGGAACGGGAAAAATTCACAGTGGTAGAATTCATCAAGGTGATGAAATGATTTTATTGAAAAGAGATGGAGAAAGATTGGTTTATCGAGCAACTAAGCTTTTTACTTACGAAGGTTTGAAAAAGAAAGAAATTAAAGAAGCTTATGCCGGCGATATTATTTCAATTGCAGGTGGAGAAAAAGTTGATGTTGGGGAGACTTTGGCCGATAGAGAAAATCCGATTCCTTTACCGCTTATTGATATTGATCAACCTACAATTTCTATGACATTCTTAGTGAATAATTCACCGTTTGCCGGAAAAGAAGGTAAATATTTAACTTCAAGAAATATTTGGGACAGACTTCAAAAAGAATTGCAAACAAACGTAAGTCTTCAAGTTCTAAGAACTTCAAGTGCTGATGCTTTTGAAGTTAAAGGAAGAGGAGAATTGCAATTATCAATTTTGATTGAAAATATGCGAAGAGAAAATTTCGAATTCCAGGTTTCAAATCCAAAAGTTATTTTTGGAGAAATGGATAATAGAATTACAGAACCTATCGAATTGGCGGTTGTTGATGTTAATGAAGAATTTGTGGGTGCTGCTATTGAAATGATGGGACGAAGAAAAGGTGAAATGATTAATATGACTCAAAGTGATGATGGTTATGCTCATCTTGAATTTAAAGTTCCTACGCGGGGATTAATTGGATTCAGAAATGAATTTTTAACTGAAACACATGGAACTGGAATCATTAATCATAGCTTTTACGAATATGAATTTTATAAAGGTGAAATCATTAAAAACAATCGAGGTGCTTTAATTTCTATGACTGCCGGAAATGCAACGGGTTACGCTTTAAATAGCTTCCAACCTCGCGGGACATTATTTATTGCTCCGGGTACTGAAGTTTATCAAGGAATGGTTATTGGAGAACATTCTCGGGAAAATGACTTGGTTATCAATGTTTGCAAAGGTAAAAACCTTACCAATGTGAGATCTTCAAGCTCTGATGATGCAATTAAATTAGCTCCACCGAGGAAATTTAGTTTGGAACAGGCTTTAGAATATATCAAAGACGATGAATTATTAGAAGTTACACCTGTTGCTTACAGAATGAGAAAGAAAATTCTCAAAACTATGGAAAGAAAAAGAGATAGAATAAGTAAACAAGGCAGATAAAAAATATAAAAAAGCATAACTTCGGTTATGCTTTTTTTTTAGAAAATTATTAAAATTATCTTTCAGCTTTTAAAACTGCTAAAAACGCTTCTTGAGGAATACTGACAGATCCGATTTCTTTCATTCGTTTCTTGCCGGCTTTTTGTTTTTCTAACAATTTATGCTTTCTTGTTATATCACCACCGTAACATTTTGCCGTAACATTTTTTCTCATGGCAGTAATTGTGCTTCTGGCAATTATTTTTGAACCGATGCTTGCTTGTAATGCCACTTTGAAAAGATGTTTAGGGATAACTTCTTTAAGTGTATCGGTAATACTTTTTCCCCAAGAATGAGCTTTATCTTCATGACAAATAAATGACATTGCATCTACTTTTTCACTGTTAATTAAGATATCTACTTTAACTATTTTTGATGTTTTATACTCTTTAAATGAATAATCAAGTGAGGCATAACCACGACTAACCGATTTTAATTTATCATAAAAATCATAAATTATTTCTATTAAAGGCATATCAAATTTCATAGATACTCGTTTGGAATCTATATAATCAATTCCTTTTTGAATGCCTCTACGATCTAAAGCGATTTTTAAAATGTTTCCAATAAATTCAGACGGTACAATAATTTCCACATCCATAATAGGTTCTTTGATATGATCAATATAAATGGGATCGGGCATTTCCGCCGGATTATTGATTTCCAGAACTTCATTATTAGATTTAACAATTAAAAATCTGACGCTCGGAGTTGTAGTAATGATAGGAATATTATATTCCCGATTTAGCCGTTCTTTAACTATTTCCAAATGGAGCATTCCTAAAAATCCGCATCTAAAACCAAATCCTAATGCGAGAGAATTTTCTTTTTCATATAATAATGATGAATCATTTAATTTTAATTTTGCCAATGAATCTGCTAAATTACCGTAATCATCTCCATTAATTGGGAAAATACCACTGAAAACCATGGGTTTAGGTTCTTCAAAACCAGATAGAGCTTCTAATGATGGATTTGCTAAAGATGTAATTGTATCGCCGACTCTGGCATCAGAAACTTCCTTAATATTTGCAATTATATATCCAACCTCGCCGGCAGTGAGTTCTTTGGCAGGCGTTAGTTTTATCCCAAGATAACCAATTTCTTCTATTTGATATTCTTTATTATTTGAAATGATTCTAATTCTTTCGCCTTTAGATAATTTTCCTCTATAGATTCTTACTAAGATAATAACGCCACGATATACATCATAATATGAATCGAAAATTAAAGCTTGAGTGGGAGCAATAATTTCGCCTTTTGGATGAGGAATCCGTTCAACTATTGCCTGAAGTAATTCATCAATTCCAATTCCCTGTTTCGCGCTTATTTTAAGGACATCTTCTTCAGGAATACCAAGAGATTCTTCTATTTCTTGCAAAGTTCCTTCAATGTCGGCACTTTTTAAATCTATTTTATTAATTACAGGAATGATTTCTAAATTATTTTCTAAAGCGAGATACATGTTACTCATTGTTTGAGCTTCAATTCCTTGAGCGGCATCAATCAAAAGTATTGCACCTTCGCAAGAAGCAAGACTTCGAGAAACTTCGTATGAAAAGTCAACATGTCCGGGAGTATCTATCAAATTTAAGATATATTCCTGTCCGTTTAATTCATATTTCATTTTGATAGCATGGGACTTAATTGTTATTCCACGCTCTTTTTCCAAATCCATATCATCAAGAATTTGTTCGTTGATTGAAGAAGATTTTATAACGTGTGTCTCTTCCAACATTCTATCAGCTAAGGTTGATTTACCATGGTCAATGTGAGCTATTATGCAAAAATTTCTTATATATTCTTTGTTCATTTATCCTCCGGGATTAAATAAAAACTACCGTAATGTTTTAACATTTTGGGTAGTATTATTTATTCAAAAACTTTATAATGTCCTTAAATGTCAATTGATTTGATTTATCTTTCATTGTTACTACATTTTTCAAAGGATTTCCAACTGCATATTTGGATTAAATTTGTTGTAAATTAACTGAATCGATTTTTTTTAATTACCTTTGATTTTATTTCATCGAAATCGCCAATGAAGACCAAAATTGAAAATTTAAAACTAAATTCTGTCATAAGATAAAAAAAAGTTGACGCTACAGCCGGTATAGTAGAGAATTTGTTAAAGATATCCTTGGAGGAAATAATGAAGAGATTTTTCACAATATTACTAATGATTGCCGGAGTAAATATTTTTGCTTATGACATAATTTCAATTTATAATAATGACACAACTTTAGTTCAAAGTGAGTTGAAATTAAATTTGAAAAAAGGTGTTCACAATTATTATTGGGACAACGTTCCGGAAACTATTGATGCAACAAGCATTATTTTAAAAGGCAAAGGATTTAAGGTAAATTTAGCAAAATTTGAAAATCCATCTAAATCGGTTTATGATATTTTATCAAATTACATTGGGAAAAATATTGAAATTTCTATGAAAAAAAATGATAAAATTGCCGGCGTTTTAACTAAAGTAAATATAGATAATAATTCTTTTATGGCAATTACTTCAGAATCTGACGGCACAACTACTTTGATTTCTTATGCTGATGTTGTTTCGTATTCATTACCGAAATTATCGCAAAATATTCCTATAAATCCGCATATGTTTTTTAGAATTCAAAGTAAAAAATCACAGCATTTAGCTAATGAAATTTTTTATACTTGCACCGGAATTCAGTGGTCAGCTTTTAGTCAGGCGATTATTGATGGCAAAAATACTTTGGAACTTGCTACTTTTGCAAAAATAGACAATCGCTCGGGAAAATCATTTGAAAATGCTGCGATTAAATTAATATCAGGGAAAGTAAACCGTAGTTATCGACAAAAAAATATGAAATATAACAGATCATTAAAAATGGCTACAGTGAATAATACTGATACGGTAATGGCTCCGCAACCGAACCAAGAACACTCTTTTGAAAATTACCATATTTATAAAATTACAGATCCGGTTAATTTGTCCAATAATCAAGTTCAAATTATTCCTATTATTAAAAAAGAAAAAGTTAAGTTTGACCAAAAATTACGCTATTACACTTATAACTCGGCTGTTAATAAAATCATTATTCTTAAAAACAATCTTAAAGCCGGACTAGGAGTTTCTATTCCCGGCGGGATTGTTAGTTTTTACAAAAAAGATATTGATGGGAAATTAATTACAATTGGGGAAGATAGGTGTCATAATCTATCAATCAATTCTAAAGCGGAATTTAAAATTGGAGACGATTTTGATGTTGATGCTAAAACAACAATTTTAGAAGATAAAATTGTTGGAAAAAAACATATTAGAGATTATCAAGTAAAATTAATTAATGGAAGCGATGAAAAAAAAGAAATTACAATTTATCATAATAGTGGAAGAAATTCAAAAATTTGGGATAATTCTGTTAAATATGTAAAAAAAGATTCAAATCTATATACATTTAAAATTATTCTCAAACCTAAAAAAACAACAATTTTAACTTGGAAACAAAGTAATAGATATTAATTGGAGGAGTTATGGAACAGAAAAAATTAGGAGATTTCAAACGGCTGATGAAAGAAATTCAAAATCAAAACAATCTCGAAAAAAGTTTGTCAAAAATTTTAAGAGAAATTGAATCCGAAATATCATATCAATCAATTGGAGTTGTTCTTAAATTTTCTGAACCGGATTTATGCCGAATTAAAATCTCTCGAAACATTAGTCATTCCTTTAGCAATAATAATATTTTTTCGAAAGATGAATTTCCTTTCAATGATTCACATGATGTATTGGTTTTAAATGACCCGAAAAAATTTAAAATGGAACATGATTATAAAGAATTAATTTTAGTCCCGTTAAAATTTAGAGATGATTTTTTAGGTACTTTATTTATTGATAATAAAGATAGAGGTTTTTCTAAAGAAGAACGAGCTAGATTTAGTATTCTTGCTTCATTAATAAGTTTGGTCGTTAGAATTTACGGATTGGAAAAAATGATCGAAAATTATAATGAAATCGATCCTTTAACTAATTTGAAATCATTAAAAGGTATATTATCGCAAGGAGATTACATTTTTTCTCAAGCATTACGTTATGGAGAAGATTTTGTTGTGGCGGTTCTAAAATTAAATCGAATTGTGGAATTTACACGTCAATATGGAATGAAATCAAAAGATGATGCTTTGATAGAAATCGGCAATAATTTAAAAAAGGAACTTCGTAAAACTGAAATTATCGGAAGAATTTACCATGATACGTTTGTAATTTTATTTCCGGAGACAAATAAAATTAAGGCAGTATCCGTAATTTCAAGATTGGATACCAATTTCTCAGAATCGGAGGAAATTTCTAAATTAGGAATAAGTTGGGGATTACGAGATTTTTCAAATCAATTAACTTTGAAAGAACTAATTGATTTGGCTAATGAAGAATCCTTGGATGCTTTCAGATTAAACAAACATTATAATTTTTTTGGAGAATAAAATGAAAGACGATATATTTGATGATTTAAAAGATCTTCAAAAAGAAATGATTGATTTACTTGGACAAGTTAATTCTTTGACTGCCGGGACGTCCTTTATTCCAAATAAAAATGTGGAATCCTATTGGCAACCAAATTACGACTCTTATGAAATTGATAAAAAATTTAATATCATTGTTGAACTTGCCGGAGTTAATAAAAAAGACATCAATATTGCTTTGACTTCTGATTATATTAAAATATCGGGGAAAAGACAATTAATTTCGAATGTTAATGAATTATGTTATTATAATTTGGAAATTGAAACCGGAAAATTCCAGCGAACTATAAATATTCGTGATTTATCTTTGGATTTAGATCATTACGAAGTCTCTTTTAATAATGGATTGTTGAAATTAGAATTTAACATTAAAGAATTAGAAGAAAAAATAATTACCATTAAATGAGGCGGTTTTTGCCTCATTTTTTTTATAATAATAAACTTTATGGAAATATAAAATTAATGTTATTTGCGAATAAAACTTAAAAATATTTAACAGCTTTAAGATTGATAATAACTAATTTAACAAAAACCGATAATACAATTTTTATACTTTCCAAATATAACTTAAAATTTTAGATGACTAATTTTTTATAAGTAAAAAAAGTTGTTTTTATTATTTTTATAAAATATCAAGAGGAGAAAATATGAAATTTCCTAATGAAATTGAAGAAGTTTTCACAAAATATGAAAATCAAAAAGGTAATTTGATTCCTATTATGCAAAGCATTCAGGAAATTGAAGGATACCTTTCAAAAGAAAGTATTAAATTAATCTCAAATAAAACAGGTATTTCAATATCGGAGATTTATGGCGTTGCAACTTTTTATTCCCTATTTAGATTAAAACCACAAGGAAAACACGTTATTCGAGTTTGCCAAGGAACTGCTTGCCATGTTGGGAATTCAAAAGATATTTTAAGAGCGGTTCGAGAAAAACTCAATTTGACCGAGATGGAAGAAACTACGGCAGATAATGAATTTACAATTATGGAAGTAGCGTGTTTGGGATGTTGTTCTTTGTCTCCGGTAATTATGATTGATGATACAACTTATGGGAAATTAACACCTAACTCTGTAAAAAAAATAATTAATAATTATGATAAATAGCGGGAGGAAAATTGTCAAAAATTAAAATTAAAGTTGGAATGGCAAGTTGTGGACGAGCTGCCGGAGCTGATAAAATATATAAAAAAATTGAATCCTATATAAAAGAAAAAAATATCGATGCAAGTGTTGAAGAAACCGGTTGTATCGGAATGTGTTTTCGCGAACCTATCTTTGAAATTTCTTCTAAAAATCATAAAGTAATTTATGGAGATTTGGAAGAAATAGATGTGCCTAAAATTATTGATTCTTTTGTCGATGAAAATCCTCTCCAAGAAAAAGCAATTCTTACTAATGAATTTGATGCACCGGAAAATAAAAATCTCGCAACTCAAACCAGAATTGTATTACGGAATTGCGGGATAATTAATCCGGAGTCAATTGAAGATTATATGGAAAATGCCGGTTATAAATCTTTAGAAAAAGCTCTAAAGAATATGACGAGAGAAGAAGTTATTGCAGAAATTAAAGCTTCAGGATTACGAGGAAGAGGTGGAGCAGGATTTCCAACAGGTCTTAAATGGGAATTTGCCTATAAAGAAAAAAGTGATAAAAAATATATTGTTTGCAATGCTGATGAAGGAGATCCGGGTGCTTTTATGGATCGAAGCGTTTTGGAAGGAGATCCGCATTCAATTCTTGAAGGAATGGCAATTGGAGCTTATGCAATTGGTGCTGATGAAGGATATGTTTATTGTCGTGCAGAATATCCTCTCGCTGTGAAACGGATAAATATAGCTATTAAAGCTGCAGAGGCAAAAGGATTTTTGGGAGATAATATTTTAGGTACCGATTTTTCATTTCATTTGAAGCTAAAAGAAGGTGCCGGAGCTTTTGTCTGCGGTGAAGAAACAGCCTTAATTGCTTCTATAGAAGGGAAAAGAGGAATGCCTCGAATCCGTCCTCCATTTCCTGCTCAATCAGGAATTTGGGGTAAACCGACAAACATAAACAATGTAGAAACTTTTGCCAACATAGCTTGGATTATTAAAAATGGGGCGAATGAATTTTCCAAGTACGGAACTGAGAAAAGTAAAGGTACAAAAGTTTTTGCTCTCGCCGGTAAAATTAAAAAAAGCGGTTTGGTTGAAGTACCGATAGGAATGACTTTACGTGAAGTTATTTTTGACATCGGAGGCGGAATGAAAACGGAGAAAGATTTTAAAGCGGTTCAGCTTGGCGGACCTTCAGGCGGTTGTATTCCGAAAGAATTGTTGGATACTAAAATAGATTATGATACAATCCAAGCTACCGGAGCAATTATGGGCTCAGGTGGAATGGTAGTTATGGACGAATCAACCTGTATGATCGATGTTGCGAAATTCTTTCTTTCATTTGTTCAAAGCGAGTCTTGCGGTAAATGCACATTTTGCCGAATTGGTTCAAAAAGAATGTTAGAAATTTTGGATAAGATTTCTAAAGGCGAAGGAGAAATGGAAGATATTAATACTTTGAAGGAATTGGCAGTCAAAGTTAAGGATTCTTCTCTTTGTGGTTTAGGTCAAACAGCACCAAATCCTGTTTTAACAACCTTAAAATATTTTGAAGATGAATATATTGCTCACATTAAAGATAAGAAATGCCCGGCCGGAGTTTGTACAAATTTGTTAACTTATGAAATTCAACCTGATAGATGTGTCGGTTGTGGAATGTGTGCCAAAGTTTGTCCGGTAGATGCAATTTCCGGAGAGATAAAGAAAGTTTTTGAAATAGATCAATCCAAATGTATTAAATGCGGAGCTTGTTTTAATACCTGCAAATTTAATGCAATTGAGAAGAAATAGAGGTGAAAATGATTACAATATATATAAATAATAAAGAAATTAAAACTGAAGCCGGTAAAACAATTCTAAGTGTTGCCAAAGAAAATGGCATAAATATTCCTACACTTTGTCACGATAAAAATCTTTCACCTTACGGATCGTGTTGGGTTTGTTCGGTTGAAATTGAAGGGAGAAGAAATCTTGCAACTTCTTGCGGAACAACTGTTTCTGACGGTATGAGAATTCACACAAATACAAACCGCGTAACAAGTTCAAGAAAAATGGCACTGGATTTGATTCTTTCCGATCATTATGCTGATTGCGAAGCTCCCTGTAAAATTGCCTGTCCGGACAAGGTTGATATTCAAACTTATGTTTCATTAATTGCCAATGGGAAATATCACGAAGCGGTTCGAGTAATTAAAGAAAATTTGCCGATGCCACTTTCTGTAGGACGTATTTGTCCTGCCTTTTGCGAACGTGAATGTCGCCGCCAAATAGTTGATGAACCGATTGCAATTCGTCAGTTAAAGAGATATGCTGCTGATTTTGATAAAGATGACGTTTGGCATTATATTCCCGAGCTAAAAGAAAAAAATAACAAGAAAGTTGCAATTATCGGAGCCGGTCCTTCCGGTCTGACTTGTGGGTATTATCTTTCTATTGAAGGTTATGAGGTTGATGTTTTTGAAGCTTCTCCCAAAGCCGGAGGTTGGTTGCGATATGGTATTCCCGAGTATCGACTTCCTAAAAATATTCTTGATACTGAAATAGATTTTATGTGTGAAACCGGTATGAAAATTCACACAAATAAAAAAATCGGTGCTGATATAACTTTAGATGATTTGAGTAAAAATTATGATGCGGTTTATATTGCGGTTGGAGCTCAAAAACCAATGGAGATGAAAGTCAAAGGTGATCATTTGAATGGAATTTATCTTGGTGTTGATTTTCTTAAAAATCTAACTCTCGGCGAAAAATTTGATCTTGGTAAAAAAGTTGCCATTATCGGTGGCGGAAACACAGCTATTGATTGTGCCAGAACTTCTGTTCGTCTCGGTGCAGAAGTTACTTTGGTTTATCGTCGTACTTTGAAGGAAATGCCGGCAGAAGATTATGAAATTGAAGAAGCAAAAAATGAGGGTATAAAATTCCTATTCCTGACAAATCCTGTAGAATTTATCGGCGAAAAACATCTAAATAAAATCAAATTTGAAAAAATGGTTTTGGGTGAACCTGATGCTTCCGGCAGAAGACGTCCTCAACCAACCGGCGAATATTTTGTTGAAGATTTCGATTCTGTAATTCCTGCAATTTCTCAAAAAGTAGATATAAATTTCTTAGGAAAAGAAATAACAATTCCACTCTCAAGAAAGAATACAACTATGGCTGATTCAGCAACAATGTTTACCGGAGAAAAAAATATTTTTGCCGGAGGAGATTTCAGATTAGGACCTTCAACAGCGATTGAAGCAACAGCTGACGGAAGAGCGGCAGCCGAATATATTGATAGATTTATTAAAGGTGAAAATCTCGATGTTGCAAAAATGTTTAATTCCGTAAAAGCAAAAACCGTCAAAGATGTTTCCCCAAAAGAATATGAAAAGTATGAAAAAATTCCTCGTATAAAAATGCCGATTTTGGAAATGGAGAAAGCTAAAAATACCTTTGAAGAAGTTGAGTTAGGTTTGAAAGATGATGAAATTCAAGAAGAAGCTAAAAGGTGTTTGGAATGTGGTTGTCAGGTTAATCAAACATGTTCTCTCCGAAAATATGCTACGGAATATGATGTTGACCAAGATATTTTTATAGGGCAAAAAAATCATTATTTAATTGATGATTCTCATCCGTTTATTTTACGTGATTCCAATAAATGTATTGATTGCGGAATATGCGTTCGTACTTGTGCTGAAATTCAAGGTGCCGGAGTTTTGGGCTATATCAATCGGGGTTTTGCAACTCTTATTGCTCCGGAATTTGGCGAATCATTAACATTTACAGATTGCGAATCTTGTGGAAAATGTGTAGAAGTTTGTCCTGTTGGAGCTTTGACATCTAATAATATTACCTATAAATTGAATTCAAGAATGGAAGAGAGTACAACTCAGAATTGCGGAATTTGTGGTTGCGGATGTCAAATTCAAGTTCATACTCAAACAGATTCCGTTTTAACAATTGATGCCCCGAAAGAAGATGAACTGGGATTTAACGATAGAAATATTTGTTTTAAAGGACGTTACGGTTGGCAAACAATTCAGGAAGAAACAAAATTGAAAAAACCGCTTGTTTATGAAAAAAATCAGTGGAATGAAACTAATTGGTTTAGTTTACCATTACAGATGAAAATCAAGGCGGATGAAGCAAAATCTAAAGTAATTTATGTTTCACCGGATTGTTCCAATGAAGAAATTTTACTGGCGAAGGAAACTGCCAAAAATCTTGGTGCCGATATTTTTACATTATCGACAAAATCGACTTTTTCGGAAAAACTGATTAATGAAAATCTATATCATAAAAAATATGAAGATATTCAGAATGCAGAAACTTTGATAATTGTCGGTGAAATTAGTCATACTTGGCGAACTCTTTGCAGGTTGGAACAAAGAAAGGGTAAAAAATTGATTTTAATAAATCAAAGTGAAAACGATTTCAATAAATTTGCCGATAAACTTTTTAATAAGTATTCTATTGAAAAAAGTCTTGAAAATTTCTCTGAAATGGATTTGTCTGACAAAACCTTGTTTATATATAATGAAGATAATATTTCTGATAAAGCTATTTGGAAGATTTGGAAATTAGCATCAAAAGAAGCGTCTTTCACTTTAGGTTCAGGCGTTTTTGTAACTTCTAATTTTTCTAATAGAAATGGTTTGAGAGTGTTTAATATTCCAAAAGCAGAATTTAAACCAGCTGATTTTATGCTTTTATTTGGAGAGAACCTTACCGATGGTGAATGGTCGAAAATTGACGACAAATCATTTGTTATCCAAATTGCGACGCATCTTCCTAAAAATTCCAAAGCTAATGTGATAATTCCTCAATCAACTTATCTTGAACAAGATGCTACCAGAATTTCCGATCAATTTGTAATAACAGAATTTAAAAATCCTAAAAAATCAAATTTAATGGAAATGATCTTACAGATTTTCGGTAATGCCGGATTTATAAAAAATTCAGCTAAAGAAAATAGTATTTGGAAAAATTCGGTTGAAGAAGAATTTAAAAAGATTGATTTTAATAAGAAATTTGCTAATTCGAAATTGGCAGAATATTTAGAGAAAAATAAGCCGGTAAATTCATTGGGAAAACGTCCGCAAACTTTGAAAGAAAATATTATGAAGTTAAAGAAAAAAACTAAAAAATAACTCAAATATCAGTTTCGGATTATTAATTTATGAACCTGATTCTTTGAAAAAAGGATCAGGTTTTTTGTTTTTTCAGATGAATAATTTCCGGTAGTTTAAGAGCTAAATCGTGATGTTAAATTAAAATTCAAAAGAGAAAGAGTAATTATTCAAAAACATTGACAAAAAGAGGCTAAAATATATCTTGTTAGTTAATATTAACTAAGGGGGATAAAATGAAAATGACCGAAAGACAAAAACAAATAGTAAAGGTCGCAATTATACTAATTGCCGAACACGGTATTCAAAATGTTACTATCAAAAACATTGCTAAAGAAGTCGGGGTTTCCGAACCGGCACTTTATCGACACTTTAAAAGTAAATATGAGATTTTGAATGCTGTGATAGATGTCTTTATCGATAAAATTCAACCGGCAATCGATATTCTCAAGAATAGTGAAAATTCCGTAACGGGAATTGAGGATTTCATCAAAATACATTTTACTATTTTCAATGAAAATTCTGATATCGCCGGAATAATTTTTTCCGAATCTAATTTCAAAAACGAAAAAAAGCTGTTAGAGAAACTCTTTACTTTAATGAACAATACACGGTTAGCTTTGGAAAATGTTATTATTAACGGTCAAAAAGCAAATCAAATTCGCAATGATGTTTCGCCTTCTTCAATTTCGAGAATCATTATCGGTTCGTTAAGATTATTAGTTACGCAATGGAGTATGTCAAATCAAAGTTTTGTACTCGGAGATGAAGGTAAAAAATTCTATATTGATATCTTAAAAATAATCAAATAAACCATCTCATAAAAGGAGAAAAAAATGGAAAAATTTCTGAACAAAATACTGAGTGTTCCCACTTTATTACTAATCGTAATCTTAATTATTACGATAGGATTTTTCGGAGTAATGAAAAAGAACAGTAGAATGGAAACCGATCTTGATAAGTATATGCCGGAAAATCATCCGGCGTTCGTCTTTAGCAATCAGGCGGAAGATTGGTTTAATATTAAAGACGGAATAATTATCGCAATTGAAAATAAGGACGGTATTTATAATTACGAGACTTTGAAAAAAATAAAAGATCTTACAAAAAAACTTCAAAAAATGAAAGAAATTGATAAGAGTGATGTTACTTCGCTTTATACGGCTGATAATATCGTCGGGACCGAAGACGGAATGGATGTTAAAGCTTTCTACAAAAGAGTTCCGAAATCTCAAAAAAAATTGGAACAAATCAGAGAAAAAGTACGAGCGAACGACATGATTTTCGGGCGATTGGTTTCTAATGATGAAACAGTTTCGGTTATTATTGCCGAGATAGGAGACGGAGTATTTTCTCAAGAATTTTATCACAGAATAATTGATTTGGCTAATCAATATAAGGGTCCGGAAAAGGTTTATGTTGCCGGAAGACCGATTATCGAAGGAACAATGGCGTATTTGGGTCCTAAAGATATGAAAAGAATGGTACCTCTTGTAATTTTGGTTATTCTAATAGTTTTATATGCAGTTTTGAAAAGTTTCAAAGCAACGTTTTTTACATTCTTGGTCGTTGTTTTCAGTACTATTTGGGCTTTCGGATTAATGGCTCTTCTAAAAATTCCTATTTATGCGGTTTCTACAATGCTTCCGGTAATGTTGATTGCAATCGGTGTGGCGGACGGAATTCATATCTACAATCATCTTCATATGTTTTTACAGGAAAATCCGGACGCTTCCAAAAAAGAAGCGGTTAAAGATGTAATCAAAGGAATGTGGAAACCGGTTATGATGACTTCGGTTACTACGGCAGTAGGTTTTATTTCTCTGCTGACTTCTCAAGTTTATCCTATAAAATATTTCGGTATTTTTACAGCTTTCGGCGTTATGGTGGCAATGTTATTTTCATTAATCTTGATTCCGGCTTCAATGTTGACTTTCGGTTTACCAAAATGGAAAAAGAACACAAAAGATGCTTCACTCGAAAACGATCATTTCAGCAAAACAATTGCTCATAAAATGTTGGATTATAAAGTTCTAATCGTTTTTGTAACGATTTTGATTGTGATTATATCAGGGTACGGAGTAAGTAAAGTTTGGATAAATTCAAGTTTTCTCGATAAATTTGAAAAAGACAGCGATATTGTCAAAACGGATACTTTTATCAATGAACATTTCGGTGGAACTTCCACTTTAAATGTAATTTTAACTTCGGATAAAAAAGATACTTTTAAAAATCCGGCTGTTTTGGAATTGGTTGATAAAATGCAAAACGATACGGAATCAAGTCTTAAAGTTGTAGGTAATTCATTTTCTTTGGCTGATTATTTGAAAAGAATGAATAAAGTTATGCATGCCGATAATGAAAAATTTGACGCAATCCCCAAATCCAATAATTTAATAGCACAATATTTGCTTTTATATGAAATGTCGGGTGATCCCGATAATTTGTGGAAAGTTGTAGATTATAAATACAAAAAGGCAAATGTAGTTTTTCAACTTAAAAAAGATGATTCGAAAACGATTAATTCGGCAATTAAAGTTATTAAAAAATATAAAGAACCTTTCCAAAAATACGGTGTTCAAATTAAATATGCAGGTTCCGGTTATAAGGCATTGGTGTTTACCGATCTTATTTTGAAAGGACAGATTATGAGTTTGGTGATGTCGTTAATAATCATCTTGATTTTACTTTCGGTTATGTTCAAAAAAATATCGGTCGGACTTATCGGATCGGTTCCTATTATGATAACAGCTTTAATTGGATTCGGAATAATGGGACTTTTCAATATCCCGCTTAGTACGACAACGGCTTTACTTTCCAGTATTGCCATCGGTATCGGAATTGATTATGCCGTTCATTTTATTGAAAGATATAAAATTTATGCTCAGGAAACAGGTGATAAGATGCTTTCCGCAGAATTGACAATGCACCATTCCGGACGTGCGATAATTTTTAATGCGTTTGTTGTAATTGCCGGCTTTATGGTTCTTTTATTTTCGGTATTTCCACCGAATCGAGCTTTAGGTGCGTTAGTTTCTTTAAATATGTTTACCAGTTTTTTAGGTACGGTTACGATAATGTATCTTATTCTTTATAAAAGTAATGTATTTTTTAATGATAAAGATAAAGATAAACTTAACAAATCGAAAAAATAATTCTTCAAAAGGAGTAAAAAAATGAAAAAAAGTATTTTTATGATAATGATGGCGATATTCGCTTTAAGTTTAGTCGGACAGGAAAAAATTACCGGTCTGAAAGTAATCCAAAATGTTTATAACAGAAAATCACCGAAAGATCAAACAGGTGAATTGATAATGACTTTGATAAATAAACGCGGAGAAGAACGTGTTAGAAAAATAAAACAATTTACTAAAGATTTTGGAAAAGTTGAAAAGAAAATTATGTTTTTTATTTCACCTGCCGATGTTCACAATACCTCGTTTATGAATTGGAGTTATGATAAAGATGATAAAGATGACGATCAATGGATTTATCTTCCGGCACTAAAAAAAATTAAGAGGATTTCCAGTGACAGTAAAAGCGATTATTTTATGGGCTCCGATTTTACTTATGACGATTTGGGTGATCGAAAACCGAAACAAGACAATCATAAAATTTTGAGAGAAGAAAAATTTCATAATGAAAATTGTTATGTTATTGAAAGTATTCCTAAAGATGAAGATTATATGTATTCAAAAACTATAACTTGGGTTATTAAAAACAAATGGATTGGATTGAAAAAAGAATTTTATGATGAGGACGGCGATCTTCTCAAAACTTTGAATATTAAAAAATATCAAAAAATAAAAGAATATTGGTTAATTCTAAATTCGGAAATGCATAATGTTCAAAAAAATCATACTACAACTATGGAATTAAAAAACGTAAAAGTTGATACTTCAATTCCAAGCTCAAAATTTACGGAAAGAATGATGAAAAGAGGCTTGTAATGAAAAAAATAATTGTTACCGTAACAATGATTGTCTTCGGATTGTCGCTATTTGCCGAAATTGATTTTAACGGATTTGTAAGAAATTACACCGGAATTTTGCTGAATGATAATCATGATTACAGTATTTTACAAAATACTTTTGACCTTAATATTTCTCAAAATAGCGGTAAAATCGCTTTTAAAGCTAATCCTTATTTGAATCAATATTCGGATGATGATTTGACTTTGGGTTTAAGAGAAGCTTATATGGATATGTATTTTGAAAAGATGGATTTGAGAATTGGTAAACAGCAAATAATTTGGGGGAAAGCCGACGGTGTTTTTATTACGGACATCATCTCTCCAAAAGATATGAGTGAATTTCTGCTTCCTGATTTCAGCGAAATACGATTGGGAATTACATCCTTAAAAGCTGATTATTATCTTGGAGACAATACCTTTGAATTTGTTTGGGTGCCAAATTTTACTCCGACAATTATGCCTGATGAAAATTCAATTTGGCGACCTAAAATGAGTTTTCCGGTTAATCCTAATTGGGATTTCTCTAAAAAAGATGTAGAAAAGAATCTTGAAAATAGTGAAGTATTTGCAAAATTTTCGGCTATGAGTTCTGCAATTGATTTTGAATTTATGGGAGCTTATATGTGGGATGACGATCCGGCAATGGATATAAAACCGACAATTGATCCGACAACACATCAAATATCTTCTTTAATCGTTACACCGCAACATCACAGATTATCTGTTACCGGCGGTAGTTTCAGTACAACAGTAGGTGATTTTGTGATTAGAGGAGAAGGTGCATATTATTTCGGAAAATATTTTTCTACCGACAACTTAACAGTGAACGACGGCCTTCTTGAAAAAGATTATCTTCATTATTTGCTTGGTATTGATACAAGTTTATGGGACATAAAATTGAGTAGTCAATTTGTTCAGCAAGCGATTTTGAATTATGACGATTCAATAAAGAATGATGAATTTGATAATACTGTAACTTTTTTGGCATCCAAGACATTTTTAAGGGAAACACTTAGAACGGAATTGTTTGCTTATATCGGTTTGAACGATGAAGATGCTTTAATCCGCCCGAAAGTTATTTATGATTTTTCCGATGGATTTGATATTATTTTCGGGGTAAATATTTTTACCGGTAATAAAGGTAAATTCGGACAATACGATAATAATGATATGATTTTTAGTAAAATAAAATATAGCTTTTAAATCGGGTGAACTTGTTGAATTGGGAAAGAAAAATTGCTATCAATTATTCTTTCCCTTTTTATTTTTTACAAATTCAAGATAATTATTCTTAATAAAATATTTCTTTAGGGTGAACTATTTTCCATATTGTCCACCAGTAAAACACCTATTAACCTAACTAACGTATTCTTATTAGGAAAAACCTATTTATTAATCTTTTCATTCAATCTCTCTATTCTTAGATATTTCCAAATAATTCTATATCTTTAAGATGCGAATAAGATAGCTTTTTGCATATTTGGAAATTGTATATAGTTTGAAGTTTTGTTTTTAATCTCGGTGTCAAACATCAGAAATAGCTTTTATGGTATTGCGAAAATTAGTTTGGCAATTTTGCAAGATGGGCTATTTATATTGATTTTTACAGTTTTTACTAAACCTGTATTATTAAATGAAATGAT